>NZ_JAIUKE010000128.1:0-3034 GCF_020176795.1 Streptomyces sp. 8L | reverse complement strand
GCTGAGGGCCGGGCCCGGCCCTCAGCCGCGCTTTCCCGGTCGTCACAGGTAGAGGCCGGCCTCCTCCGCGCGCGGCGCGGGCGCCGCGGGGAGGCGCCCGCGCCCGCGGCGCATCGCGTACAGCTCCGCCAGGGTCGCGCCGTCGCGCGCCACCGTGCCCTCCCACGGGACGGCGTCCCGCTCCAGCCAGGCCACGGACTCGGCGTGGGTCAGGCCGCCCACCTCGATACGGGCCAGGCAGCGGCCCGGACGGACCACGGCCGGGTGCAGGCGCTCCAGGTTCTCGTTGGTGGTGACACCGACCAGGACGTTCCTGCCCTGGCCGAGCAGTCCGTCCGTCAGGTTGAGCAGGCGGGAGAGCGCCTGGCCCGCCGCGTGCTTCGCCTCGCCCCTGATGAGTTCGTCGCAGTCCTCAAGGAGCAGCAGCCGCCAACGGCCCCCGCCCGTGTCGTCCTCGCCGATCGCGATGTCCATCAGATAGCCGACGTCGTTGAACAGCCGCTCGGGGTCGAGGACGCAGTCCACCTGGCACCAGTCGCGCCACGAGCGGGCGAGCGTGCGCAGCGCGGACGTCTTCCCGGTGCCCGGCGGCCCGTGCAGCAGGAGGAGCCGGCCCGCGATGTCGTCGGGCGTCACCTTCATCAGGCCGTCCATCGCGTCGGCGACCGGCGCGGTGTAGTTGCCCCGCACCTCCTCCCAGGTGCCCGCGCTGATCTGACGGGTCGTACGGTGCGGGCCGCGCCGCGGCGACACGTACCAGAACCCCATCGTCACGTTCTCCGGCTGGGGCTCCGGATCGTCCTGCGCGCCGTCCGTCGCCTGCCTGTGGATCTCCTGGGCCAGTTCGGACGTGACGGCGGTGACCGTGACGTCCGCGCCGCGGCTCCAGCGGGAGATGAGCATGGTCCAGCCTTCGCCCTCCACGAGGGTCGCGCTGCGGTCGTCGTCGCGGGCCTGCCGCAGCACGGTGGCGCCGGGCGGCCGCAGCGTCAGGCCGGGCTTGACCCGGTCGATCGACGAACTGTGCGAGTAGGGCTGCCGCCCGGTCGCGAAGCGGCCGAGGAAGAGGGCGTCCACGACGTCCGCGGGGGAGTCGCCGTCGTCCAGGGCCAGCCGGAAGGGCAGCGCGTGCTCGGGCGCGACCGCCCTGTCGTCGTGTGCGCCGGCGCCCGTGTCGTCGAATGCGTCCTCGTACGCGCCCTCGGTCCTGTCCTCAGCGTTGGCAGACATGGCAGCCATGATCCGGCACGGGACTGGCCCACGCACGGTCTTTTGTCACCTCCACGGCCCCGGGGCCCCGGTGGTGGGGGGGGGGGGGGCCCCGCCGCCCCCCCGGGGGGGGCGGCCCGCCCCCCGCCCCCCCGCCGACGTCACCCGCGCACCGCGCGTGTCGCCGCCCGCGCCCTGCGCACCAGCGCGTACCCCTTCGTCAGCGCACGGTCCGCGGCGAACGCCCTGCCGATCCCCTCTCCCTCGACCAGCCTGCCGAACTCCTCGATGGACGTTCTGCGCCGCACCGTCAGCCGCGCGAGCGCGTAGGGCCCCTGGGCGCGGCGGGCCGGCGCGTTGCGCACGGCGAGCGACTGGGCGAACCCCGCCTCCCGCACCACGCGCCGCACGCCCCGGTTCGAGTAGCCGAAGGGGTACGCGAACGACACCGGCGCCGTCCCCGTCTCCTGGGCGGTGATCTCCCGGCACCGCCCGACCTCGGTCCGCAGGCGATCGCCCGCCAGCTGGTCGAGCTGCGGATGGGAGTGGCTGTGCCCGCCCATCTCCAGGCCGGCCGCCGCCAGTTCGCGCACCTGGTGCCAGTCCAGCATCGTGTCCGGCGCGCCGCCCGTCCCGTGCCTGCCGCGCAGCCACCCCGTCGACACGAACACCGTCGCGGTGAAGCCGTGCGCGGCGAGGACCGGCAGCGCGTGCCGGTGCACGCCCTCGTAGCCGTCGTCGAAGGTGATCAGCACGGGGCGGGCCGGCAGGGCGGTGCCCCGCCGCCACGCCTCGCCGAGCGCCGCCGTGGTCAGCGGCGTCCTGCCGCGCTCCGCGAGCAGCGCCATCTGCGCGGCGAACGCCTCGGGCGCCACCGACAGCGCCCGTGCGGCGGGGGACGGATGGTGCGCCACCGCGTGGTACATGAGGATCGGCACGGGCCCGCCGTCCCGGCCCACGCCGCCGCCGGCCACCGGGGCCGCGGCGGGCACCCCGGCCGGGCCGCTCACGGCCGTATCGTCCGTGCCGAGTGGCGTGATCGGGCCCGACGAGAAGGAGACCGCGCCGCTCCGGGTGCGTATCCGGCCCACGGCGTAGCCGCCCGCAGTGGTCAGGACCCCCACGACGATCGCCGCCGCGCGCCGCGCGCCGCCCGGCCTGCCGAGTGCCGCGTCGCGCAGCCCCCGTACGATCCCGGCGGGCAGCACGCGTGTCGTGTAGCGGCGTTCGGACTCCAGGCCCCTGGCCGTGCCGACGCTGCGTGCCACGAGCGCCTTCGACAGCCCCTCCGCGTACGCGCGGGCGCGGAAATAGCCGAACCGCTCGCGCGCGGGGGGCACCTTGTGGTGGATGACCGACCGGTCGTCGATCAGGATCACCGCTCCCGGCACCGCGCGCGCGACGCGGATGCACAGCTCGGTCTCCTCGCAGCCGAGCGGGCGCCGGTCGCCGTCCCGTCCGATGCCCGTCGCGAACCCCCCGGCCGCGTCGAACGCCGAACGCCGGAACGACGCGTTGCCGCCCAGCACGTTGCGCACCCGCACCCGCCCGCCCGGCAGGCCCCGGTACGTACATCCGACGATCCAGTCGAACTCCTCGGGGAACCAGGCGGGCCGCCGCCCGGAAGCCCAGGCGGGCAGCGTACGGCCGCCGACTGCGAGGACCCGGTCGTCGTCGTACGCCTCGTCGAAGTGGCGCAGCCCGCCGGGGCCCCCCCCCGGGGCGGCGGGGGGGGGGGCGGCGCTGAAGCTGCTGGCGGCCGAGCCGGGCCACGAGCCCGTCTCGGCGGCGCTCGGCCGGGCGCTGGAGGGCGTACGGGCCGGCG
>NZ_JAIUKE010000127.1 GCF_020176795.1 Streptomyces sp. 8L | reverse complement strand
TGGCGCAGCAGCGCGACGATCTCGGCGCGCGCGGCGGCCACCCCGGTGTTGCGGCCGGCCGACAGTCCGCGGGGGCCCGCGTTCGCCAGCACCCGCACCCCGTCCGCCGCCGCGAAGGCGGCACTCAGCCGCGTCCGCAGCGCCTCGTTGTGGTCCACCACGACCAGTGTCTCCAGCGGGGCGGGAGACTGCCCGCGCACCGAGTCGACCGCCGCGAGGATGTCGGCCCAGCGCTCCTCGGTGTAGACGCAGACCACCACGGAGAACGCGCGTCGGCCCGCGGTCACGGGGCCTCCCCGAGCGGTGCCTCGCCGAGCGCCGGGGAACCGAGCTGTGCCGGGGCGAGTGCGGACAGGCCGAGGGGGAGCTTTCCGGCCGGTGCCCTGCCGAACGCGTCCGGGCGCCCCGTCCAGCGGCGGCCCGAGCGCGGTACCCCCTTCTCCTTGAAGATCACCCTGAGCACTCTGAGCCCGTCCCTGACCGCGCTCAGGTTGGAGACGCCGTGGATGCGGTCGTACTCGTGGCTCGGTATCTCCTGCACCTTGAGGCCCGCCTTGACGACCCGGATGTTCATCAGGGTCTCCACCTCGAAGCCGGTGCAGTCCAGTGTGATCGCGTCCAGGCTGTGGCGCCAGAACGCGTTGTAGCCGTAGCAGAGGTCGGTGTATCTCGCGCCGAACTTGGCGTTCACCGCGGCGCACAGGACGCGGTTGCCGAGCTTGCGGACGAACGTCATGTCGTCCGTGCCACCGCCGTTGGCGAAGCGCGAGCCCTTCGCGAAGTCCGCGCCGGACACGAGCGCCGAGACGTAGCTGACGATCTCCTGGCCGTCGGCGGAGCCGTCCGCGTCGACCATCACGATGATGTCGCCGGTGCATGCCGCGAAGCCGCTGATCAGGGCGTCCCCCTTGCCCTTGCCCCGCTGCCCGACGACCTTCACGTCCGGTCTGAGCCGTCTCGCGACCGCGACCGTGTCGTCCGTGGAATTGCCGTCGACGAGGACCACTTCGTGAATCCAGTCGGGCAGTGTCTTGAATACGTAGGGAAGGTTCTCCGCCTCGTTCATGGCCGGTATGACCACGCTGACCGGCGGTGCGATCGCGAGATGGGGCGAGATCGGCTGGTACTCCCCGGCGCCCGGGCGGGGTGAGGTTAACCGATCGGTGCCCGTAACGGCCGGTCGCAGAATGGAGCTCACGTTTCATTCCCTCTCGTCCGGCGGACCGCCCGCCCCCGGGCGGTCCGGCTGAGTTTCCGGTTCGAAAGGGGGGTGTTCAGCCAGGGCATGCGGAAGCGAGCTCCGAGCACCCTGCTGAGCTGGTAAAACTGGCCGTGCGCGGCACGCGACCCGGCACTGCCCCGCGGTCGGCGGAAACCGGTCGCGGACACCGGGCACGGCACCCCCCTACCGCGCCCCGCTCGATCCCTCCGGCGTCCGAGCCCTCCCCTTTGGCCGGTGTACATCAAGGATCGTTGCGGGTGGATGTATGACGGTATTGACGAAAGGGACTGTATGGCAAGACCCGGAGGACGGCTTGCCTTTTCCGTACATTGGCTGTTCTTCGTCGGTCGATTCTGTAAAGGAACCGTCTAGTTCTGACGCGCTTTTCGTCCCGCGCTTTTCTTCCGTCCCATCAGCCCCAAGGGCCCCAGTGTTTCCGCGGAATGACGGAACATCCGGTATTCACGGTACGGGAGCGTCCCCGTTCGGCGGCCGGTCGACGGACCGCCATTCATCTGTCATGTCCACTTCCGGCGAAGTGGGTCTGCTGGTACGACAGTTGACGGCGGCACACCGCTGAGCGGCGACCAGAACTGCTATGGGAGGTTCCATGAAACTGCCCCGTACCACGCCCCGTTCCACGCGGTCCAGACTTGTGGCGCTCGCGTCCACGCTGGCCGTCGGCCTGGCCCTCACCCTGTCCGGAGCGGCGGCGGCCCAGGCCGCACCCGCCGCGGGCACCGACTATGTCGCGCTCGGCGACTCCTACTCCTCCGGCGTCGGCTCCGGCGACTACGACAGCGCGAGCGGCGACTGCAAGCGCAGCCCCCACGCCTACCCCGCCCTGTGGGCCGCCGCGCACGCCCCCGCCAGCTTCACCTCCACCGCCTGCTCCGGCGCTCGTACGGGTGATGTCGTATCCAGCCAGCTCACGCCGCTGAGCTCCGCCACCGACCTGGTCTCGATCAGCATCGGCGGCAACGACGCCGGATTCTCCGACGTCAT
Source organism: Streptomyces sp. 8L (assembly GCF_020176795.1). GTDB lineage: Bacteria > Actinomycetota > Actinomycetes > Streptomycetales > Streptomycetaceae > Streptomyces. The sequence continues at coordinate 6,627 of NZ_JAIUKE010000127.1, read as the reverse complement.
GACGACATGTGTCCTCCAGTCGGAGTCGACCTGCCTCAGCCGCATCGCCACCGCCAATACCTATGTCGACAACACGCTTCCCGGCGCACTCGACACCGTCTACAACGACATCCACGCCAAGGCGCCCAACGCTCACGTCGTCGTCCTCGGCTACCCCCGCTTCTACGAGCTGAACGGCTCGTGCGTGGTGGGGCTCAGCGAGGCCGAGCGGTCCGCCATCGACAGCGCCGCCGACCACATCAACGCCGTGACCGCCAAGCGCGCGGCCGACCACGGCTTCACCTTCGCCGACGTCACCCAGGCGTTCACGGGCCACGAGATCTGCTCCTCGGGCACCTCATGGCTGCACAGCGTGAACGTCCTCGACATCGAGGAGTCCTACCACCCGACGGCGGCCGGCCAGTCCGGCGGATACCTGCCGGTCTTCACCGCAGCGGCCTCCTGACCGGCGTTCGCGACGGGCGCGGGACCGCCCTTCCGGGGGCGATCTCGCGCGTAACGCCATGAACCAGACATCCCGCCTGGGAGTTGGCGGTCGAACTGTCCAACTCGCCCCGAAAGATGCGGAACAGGGCGACCGCCGACGCAACTCGTACGGGTGTGCTTGATGCTGGAGACGGGATACACGGGTGTCATGGCGTAGCGATAGGGTTAATGTGCCCGGGGCCGGGCCCAGTCGTACGGGTGGGGAGTGACATGAAGCAGATAACGGCGCACAGCAGGGCGCGAGTCCCTGCGATCACGTGCGGGACGGGCGCGAGCAGTTCGCGTCTCGACCGCCATCTGGCGGTGCTCGGCGGTCCCGCCGTGCCCCAGCGGGAGGCGGTGGAGGCGACGCTGCTGATGCGCGAGCTCACCTCGCACGACCAGACGCGCACCCGTCAGCGCAAGAGCTCCAGGGTGTCGCTCTTCGCGCCCCTGCGGCGGCTGCGCCGCTCCCTGTTCGGCAACCGCGACTGAGCCGACCGCCCGCGGGCCCGTCGCCATCGGCGGTCCCGCCGGGCGCCACCCGCCGTGGGCGCCGGTTCCGCCGCGCTCGTCGCACCCGTACCCGTACCTCGTCGTCGTCCGCATCCGTACCTGCTCCGTACCGGGTTCCCGGCCGTCCCGTACGCGCTCGTACCCTGCCACCGCGCGTCCGGGCAGCCCCGGGTCCGTACGCGTACCAGCCGCAAGCTCCCGCACCGTTCGGGCCGCGCCCCCGGCCGCCGCGGCCTTGAAGGTCCCCGTGAGGGGCCGGCCCGGCTCCTGACCGCTCAGAGCAGCGCGAACTGCCCCTCCGGGCCCTCCTCGTGGTGGTCGAGCACCGACGCGGGACGCCGTGCCGCCGCCGGCACCGGAAGGACGCCCGCGCTCCGCAGCGCCGCCCGGTCGAGGACCTCACCCGCCCGCGCCGCGTCCGCGCACGCGGCGCGCAGCGCCTCCTGCCGGGGCGCGAGCGCCGACAGCAGCGCGAGGACCGCGATCAGTTCGAGCAGCTCCGACGTCCAGGCCTGCGGCCAGGCCCCGGGGCCGACCGCGTCCAGCGTCCCGGCCTCCGCCCGCGCCGTACGCCGGTCGAACCACGCCTCCAGCATCCGCACGCCGCCCACCCGGTACGCCCACGCGCCCTCCGGCACGGGAGAGATCCGGCCCGCGCCGCCCAGACGCAGCGTCTCGTCCTCCGGCGTGTACGCCAGGGTCTCGGGCCGCGCGGGCAGCGCCGCCCGTACGTAGGGCCGTCTGCCGCCCGGCAGCCTCGGCCGCTCGCCGCCGCGCGCGCCGCGCGACTGGACGCGTACCAGCTCGCCGCCGAGCGCCACGCCCTCGGCCCACAGCGCCGGGTCGGCGGGCAGCGGCACGGCACAGCCGCCCGGGGCCGCGAGCGCCGCCGCGGCGATCCAGGCCAGCACCGCGTCCGCGTCGACGGCATGCCCGTACCGGGAGCCGAGCAGGGAGGTGAGCCCCGGCGCCAGGTTCGGTTCAGCGGCGCCGGGCCTGCGGTACAGCGGCCGGATGCGGCCGGGGCGGCCCGCGGGAGAGCGGCCGTCGGGCAGCGGCGCGGACACCAGCAGGGCGGGTCCTCCGGCGCCGGGCACGTACCCCTGCTCCACGGCGAAGAGCTGCCGCTCGTCGGCGACGCGCCACAGCTCCGGGCGGGCCACGTCGATCAGCCGGTGGTCGGGGATCAGCCACTGCTCGTCGAACGGGCCGTGGGCGATCCGCACCGGTGGAGGGCAGGGCCCGTCCTCCCGGATGAAGCGCGCGGTGCCCGTCGCGCCGCCGGGCAGCGCGGCCACGGCCGTGTGCTGGGTGCGGGCCCGGCTCGGCGCGAACAGCGCGTCGCGCTCGGCGCCCTCGGCCGCCACGAGCCGGTCCCAGCGGGCCGCGAGCGAGGCCGCGTCGGGGGCCAGGACCCAGGTCCTGCCGAGCCGCAGCGGACCCACCGACCAGGGCATGAGATCGGCGAGCAGCGGAGTCCCGGCGGGCGTGGCGGTCGTCTCGGCCACCCCGAACCTCCTCCTCGTAACGTCCCCGGCGCGTCGGGCGCCTCCCCCGAAAAGCCTAACGACCCGCCCGCCGCGCCGTCGCGGGCCGTGCGGCAGCCGCATCCCGCCACGGCCCGTCCCCGGCTCCGTTCACCGGCCGTCCCCGGGCCGATCACTCCTTTACGGTCATGCCTTGACGGTCACGCCTCCACGGTCACCGAGAACGCGAACCGGTCGCCGCGGTAGCGAATCCGGGCCACGTCGACCACCGTGCCCCGCTCGTCGTACGTCACGCCGGTGTAGTGCAGGATCGGGCTCAGCAGCGGCACGTCGAGCAGCTCCGCCGTCGCCGGGTCCGCCAGCGTGGCCCGCACGGTGTCGGTGATCCGGGCGATCGCGACGCCCGCCAGGTCCCGCAGCACCTTGGTCATGGGAGCCTCGGCCAGGGCCGCGACGTCGATGCGCGCCGCCGCGTCCGGACGGACCGCGTTCTGGGCCCAGCTCACGGGTTCACCGCTCTCCCGGTCCCTGCGCAGCCGGGTGTACGAGGTGATCTCGGCCAGATCTGGAAAGTATTCGGCCAACTCGCCGGTGACTTTCTCGGGCCCGTGGCCGAGGACCGTCGTCAGGTCCCCCGACTGCTGCGCGACCACCGCGTCCACGGAGCCGAGCAGGCGGCGCGGGGCGCTGCGGCGCGTGCCGGGCTCGATGAACGTGCCGTGCCGCCGGTGCCGGCTGATGAGCCCCTCGTCCACCAGCTCGCCGAGGGCCTGGCGCATGGTCAGGACGCCGACGCCGTAGTGCTCGGCGAGCCGTTCCTCGGTCGGCAGCCGCAGCGGGTCGTCGGGGTGGCGGCCCAGTATGGAGGCCCGCAGGGACTGGGACACCTGGTACCAGAGCGGCAGTTTGCGGTTGAGCACGAGCGGTTCGGGCGAGAAGGCGGCCGGGCCGCCACGGCGCTGCCCGCCCGGCTCCGGTCCCGCCGCCTCCCGGCCCCGCTGCCCCGGCGCACCCGGGCGCGCCGCACTCCTGTCCCGGCCGCTCATGCCCGGAAGTTGCGTTCGAGTCCCCGCCAGACGCGGTCGTAGTCCCGCTGGAGCGCGGGCGTGGCCGTGGCCTGGGCCGTCACGGTCACCGGCCACCGGGTCTCGAACATGAACGCGAGGCCGTCGTCGACCTTCTGCGGCGCCAACTCGGCCGTGCTGGCCCGCTCGTACGTCGCACGGTCCGGGCCGTGGGCCGACATCATGTTGTGCAGCGAGCCGCCGCCCGGCACGAACCCGCCCTCGCCCGCCCGCTTCGCGTCGTACGCGCCTTCGATCAGGCCCATGTACTCGCTCATCACATTGCGGTGGAAGTACGGCGGCCTGAACGTGTCCTCGCCCACCAGCCAGCGCGGCGCGAACACCACGAAGTCCACACCGGCGAGCCCCGGTGTGTCGGACGGCGAGGTGAGCACCGTGAAGATCGACGGGTCCGGATGGTCGTAGCTGACCGACCCGATGACATTGAAGCGCCGCAGGTCGTAGACGTAGGGCAGATGGTTGCCGTGCCACGCGACCACGTCGAGCGGCGAGTGGTCCAGGGCCGTGGCCCAGAGGTTCCCGCAGAACTTGTGCACCACGCTCACCGGGCGCTCCCCGGACTCGTACGCGGCCACCGGCGCCCTGAAATCCCGGGCGTTCGCCAGGCCGTTGGCGCCGATCGGGCCCAGCTCGGGCAGCTCGAAGGGGCGGCCGTAGTTCTCGCAGACGTACCCGCGGACCGTGCCGTCCAGGGGGTCGGCGCTGAACCGTACGCCGCGCGGGATCAGCGCCACCTCGCCGGGGTGTGCCGCAAGCAGCCCGAACTCGGTGCGCAGCAGCAGCCCGCCCTCCTGCGGCACGATCAGCAGTTCGCCGTCCGCGTTTCCGAACACCCGTTCTTCCATGGGCGCGTTGGCGGCGTACAGATGAATCGCCATACCGACTCGCTGCGTCGCGTCACCGTTGCCGCCCAGCGTCCACAACCCGGCGAGGAAGTCGGTGCCGGGCGCCGGGTCGGGCAGCGGGTCCCAGCGCAGCCGGTTGGGGTCGGGCGCCGTCTCGGTGAACGGGGCGCCGCGCAGCGATCCGTTGTCGATCCTGGTGTACGCGGGGTGCGCGGCGGACGGCCGGACGCGATAGAGCCAGGAGCGGCGGTTGTGCGCCCGCGGCTCGGTGAAGGCCGTGCCGCTCAACTGCTCCGCGTACAGGCCGAGGGGCGCGCGCTGGGGGGAGTTGCGTCCGACGGGCAGGGCCCCGGGGACCGCTTCGGAACTGTGCTCATTGCCGAAACCGGTGAGGAAGTCGAGCCCGGTCGCGGCCTTCCTGGCCCGCTGGAGCGCGTCGCCCGCCCGGCCGCCGCTTCCGCGGCCTCCGTCTGTCCCGCCGGCCCCGCCGACGCCGCTGGTGCCGCTCATCGCCACTCCCTCGTGAGGATCGTCCGGTCCACTCGCCAATCCTATGGTTCACCGGAGGATTGCGCCCGTCAACGCCTTCCGGTTTCCTGTGGTGTCCGCGCGTCGCCCGCACAACGCCGGATGAACGCGTCATGATCCGGGTGGAATTGGGTCTAGGCGCGAAAAATCACCGTCGTTAGTTTGTTTCCTGGCGGCACGCGCTTCGCTCACACGTCCGGCCGCAGCCCTCGCTCCGGAGAGGATGTCGATGAAGGCACACGACGGTATGTACATCGGTGGGGAGTGGCGGCCCGCCCTGGCCGCGGACACGATAGCCGTGGTCAACCCGGCCGACGAGCGCATCATCGCGGAGGTCCCCGCCGGTGGCGCGGAGGATGTCGACGCCGCGGTACGGGCCGCGCGCGCCGCGCTGCGCGGCTGGTCGGCCACCCCGCCCGCCGAGCGCGGCGCCTTTCTCGGCGCCCTGCACGACGCCATGGCCGAGCGCGCCGACGAGATCGCCCAGATGCTCGTCGCCGAACTCGGCGCCCCCGCGGCCTTCGCCGCGGGAGCGCAGACGAAGGTGCCGATCGACGCGCTCGCAGGCTACGCGGAACTCGCCGCGACCTACTCGTTCGAGGAGCGGATCGCCAACTCCGCGGTGCTGCTGGAACCCATCGGTGTGGTCGCCGCGATCACACCCTGGAACTACCCCGTCGGCATGATGATCAGCAAGGTGGCGCCCGCCCTGGTGGCGGGCTGCACGGTCGTACTCAAGCCCGCCGAGGACACACCGCTGACCGCGCAGCTGTTCGCGGAGTGTGTGGACGCGGCGGAACTGCCCGCCGGTGTCGTCAACGTGGTGACCGGGTACGGGCACGTCGCCGGCCAGGCCCTGGCGGAACACGAGGGCATCGACCACATCTCGTTCACCGGCTCCACGGCCGTCGGCCGGCGGATCGGCGCGCTCGCGGGCGGCGCGGTCAAGAGCGTCTCGCTGGAACTCGGCGGAAAGTCCGCCAACGTGATCCTGCCCGGCGCCGACCTGCCCCGTGCGGTCGCCGCCGGCGTCGGCCATGTGATGGCCAACTCCGGCCAGACCTGCTACGCGTGGACCCGGATGCTGGTCCACAGGGACCAGTACGAGGAGGCCGTCGAGCTGGCCCGGGTGGCCCTGGCCGCGTACGCCGTCGGCGACCCGGCCGCCGACGGCACCCGGGTCGGCCCGGTCGTCAGCGCCAAGCAGGCCGAGCGCGTGCGGAGTTACATAGCCCGGGGCGTCGAGGAGGGCGCGCGGCTCGTCGCGGGCGGCACGGAAGCACCGCGCCCCCGTGGCTACTTCGTGGCACCGACGCTGTTCGCCGACGTCACCACCGACATGACCATCGCCCAGGAGGAGATCTTCGGCCCCGTTCTGGTCGTACTCAAGTACGAGGACGAGGAGGACGCCGTGCGGATCGCCAATGACACCGTCTACGGGCTGCACGGCGGAGTGTGGGCGGCCACCGAGGAGGAGGCGGTGGCGTTCGCCCGCCGGATGGACGCCGGACGTGTCGACATCAACGGCGGGGAGTTCAACACACTCGCGCCCTTCGGCGGCTACAAGCAGTCCGGGGTGGGCCGCGAGATGGGCACGTACGGACTGTACGAGTACCTGCAGACCAAGTCGCTCCAGCTCTGAGCCCCGCCCCGGCCCCCCATACCCCCCCAGCCCAAATTACGACGACCTGCCGAGGCCCG
>NZ_JAIUKE010000126.1 GCF_020176795.1 Streptomyces sp. 8L | reverse complement strand
CGGGCCGCCCCCGCCCCCGCGCCCCGGCGCTTGCCGGCGGCCCGGCCGCTCCCGGCTCTGACCGTCGCGGCGGAGGGCGCCTACGCCGCGCGCCTGGCCCCTGCGCGCGCTCCCGGCGCGCCTGCCGGGGCGCCCGCCGTCTGGTTCCCGGAGCGCTGGACCCTGGAGGGGCCCGAGCCGTACGCCGTGCCGCTCCCCCTCGACCAGCCGGAGGAGCCGGACAGCCAGGTACAGCCGCTGGCCGACGGCCGCGTGCTCATCTGCCGCAAGGTCGCGGACAGGTACGCGTTCTCGCTGCTCTACCCGACCGGGCCCGGCACCGGTGAGGTGCCGCTCGGCGCCGTCGCGTGCCCGCGGCTCACCCTGCTGCCGCCCGTGCCGGGCGGGGATCTCGTCTACGCGCTGGCGCCCGGTGCCCACACCACCGCTCTCTGGCTGGTGGCGGGCGGGGCCTTCGGGCCCGAACTGGTCACGCAGGTGCCGGGCCGCTGCTCCGGCGGTGCCTGGCTGGACCGTACGGGGCGGCTCCTCGCGCTCGACCGGGAGGCCGGCGGCGTCGTGAAAGCCGTCGCCGTGGACCTGGGGCGCGGTGGCGAGTTGTCGCCCCTGCTCCAGATCGCCGAGGACAGCGACGACCGGCTGCTGATGGCCGACCCCGACAGCGGCCTGCTGCTCATCCGCTCGAACGCGCCGGGGCACGACAGGGTCGGCTGGGGCGTGCTCGGCAGCATGCGGCCGGTGCGCTTCCCGGAGTGCCTGCGACTCGGGGGCCGGGTCGTCACACCGTTCGCGGTGCAGCCGGGGCAGGCGCTCACACCGGAGACGTGCGCGGTGGCCTTCCGGGTCGACGGGGCGGGCGGTACGTGCCTCGGTGTGTGGCGGCCCGCGGGGCGGCGGCTGCACTTGCTGCCCCCGCCGCCCGGCTGGCTGGCCGGGGCCGGGCTGTGGACCGCGGAGGGTGTACTCAGGCTGCCGTACGCGACCGCCGCCGCACCGTGCGCGGTGGCGGAACTGCCCGCCCCACAGGACACGCCCCGGGACACGCCCCGTGACAACCCCCGGGACGATCCCCGGAACAGACCGCAGGACAGCCCATGGGACAGCTCACGGGACACACTTCGGCACACACCGCGCCGCACCCCCCAGGAGGCGGCGCGGGAGGACTCGGCGGGCGAGGCGGACGCGGGCGGCGCCGGGGAAAGCGGAGCCGGGGTCGACACGCCGGTTTCGGCCAGGGAGACCGATGTCACAACAGCCCCCTGCGGCCCCACCGGCGCTCCCCTCTCCGCAACCCGCGCGCCGAACGGGGAACCACACGGGACGGAACACGGTCCTTCCCCGTACAGACCGGTTCCCCTGCAACAGGCGCCCCTCCGGCAACAGGGGGCGGTGGGGCGGGCGTCGACCAGTGGCCAAGGCGCACATGGCTAGAATTCGACCGGGGTCACGCGGTCGTACCGACCGGACACCATCGGTAGCCGCGCCGTGGGTGCGGTCGTCGGGGTGCGCGGTAGTCGCGGACCGAGCGGAGCCCTGAGCCACCACAAGCAGCGACCACAACGGGGTGACTTCCCACCATGTCCGAAACCCGAAACCGCACCGCCGAGGAGCGTCCGCAGTCCGGGACCGCCGATCAGGGTGAAGCCGGGAGCCACGCAAAGCACCGCGGGGGCGCGGCGTCCGGCGACGAATCGGCGTCGCAGGCGCACGGCAAACACCGTCGTCCGGTGAAGACCACGGTCTGACGCCGGGCGCCGCGGGTCCGACGACCGGCGGGCCGGCCCCGGCCTCAGACGATCAGCCGGACTGACAGCCGGCCGCCGGACGAACAGCCGGGCGGCCGGACGAACAGGGACGACGCGGAGGGGCCGTCTCCGGCAGTGCTGCGGCAGTGCCGGGGCCCCCCCCTTCCGCATGCCGTGAGCCGTGAGCCCTGAGCCGTGAGCCGTGAGCCGTGAGCCGTGAGCCGTGACATTTGTACTGGCCGTTTGATGGACATTCGCATCTGCCGCGGGCGCCGGGCGCCCCGTAGCGTCGAGTGCATGAGATGGACGGAGTTCACACCGGCGAACCGGTTCGCGTCGCTCGGCCGGTCCACGGCGTCCGGTTCCGCCCCCGGCGCCAAGGCGGTGGCCGTGTTGCCGGGGTGGCTCGCGGTGTGCGCTACGTACGCTCTGATCTCCTATCGCAGGTCTGCGAGGACGACGACATGACGAAGGACCGGAAGCGGCGGGAGCCGCTGATCCTGCGGGACTTCCCGGTTCCGCCGTTTCCCGCGCTGCCCCGGATGCTCAGGGAACGGCGGCGGGAGCAGCCGACGGAACGTACGGGGTACGAAGGCGGCGCGGGGTACGACGGTGGCGCGGGAGAGGCCGTGTCGGGGGACGCGGGGGCCTTCCGAGCGGACGCGGCCAGGTGCGGGCGGGCCGCCCGCAGGCCCGGCCCGCCCGGCGGCTTCGCCATGGTGCCGTGGCTGCTGCTCGGCCTCGGCTCGTTCTCCAACATCGTGCAGGGCAAGACACCTGACCCGTGGATCGGCGGGATCGGCCTGTTCCTCTTCAACAGCCTCTACGTGTCGGTCGTGTTCCGTTCCTTCGTGCCGGAGAAGCGCGCACGGCCCGAGATCCGCTGGATGATCGTGCTGATGGGCCTGATCACGTTCGGGCTCGCCGGGTTCTACGGCGGTTCGTGGCTGCTGTTCCTGCCGTTGTTCGGGCTGGCCTGCGGCGCGGTGCTGCGCGGCAGGGCGCTCGGGTGGGGAGCGGTGGTGCTGGGCTGCGCGGCGGCCGGCATCGCCTCGTACCACGACGGGTGGGGCGCGGTCGCCATCGCGTACGGGACGGCGATCTCCATGATGGTGACGGCGGCGATCCTGACCCTGTCGGAGACCGTGGTGCAGCTGAGGGCGACGCGCCAGGAACTGGCCCGCTCCGCGGTGGAGCAGGAGCGGCTGCGGTTCTCGCGCGACCTGCACGACCTGCTGGGCCACACGCTGTCGGTGATCGTGGTCAAGGCGGAGGCGGCGCGCAGGCTGGCACCGGTCCGGCTGGACGACGCGCTGACCCAGGTCGGGGACATCGAGTCGGTGGGCAGGCAGGCGCTGGCCGAGGTGCGGGAGGCGGTGACGGGGTACCGCGAGGGCTCACTCGCGAACGACCTGGACCGGGCGCGGTCCGCGCTGGCCGCCGCGGGCGTCGAGACGGTCGTACGGCAGTCGGGCCGGCCGCTGGAGCCTCAGACGGAGGCGCTGCTCGGCTGGGTGGTGCGGGAGGCCGTGACGAATGTGGTGCGGCACAGCGGGGCGGCGCACTGCGAGATCGTGGTGTCCGCCTCCGGGCAGCGGGTACGGGTGACGGTCGCGGACGACGGCGTGGGCGTGCACCCGGATCTGGTGAAGTCGTCGACCGGTACGGGCCTGAAGGGTCTGCGCGAACGGCTCGCGGCGGCGGGCGGCTCCCTGGCGAGCGAGCGGACTGCGCCGGGCTTCCGGGTGACGGCCGAGCTGCCCGCGGACCCCGGCGGCGGACCCGCGTCCGACGCCGCCACCGGGGACCGCACGCCCCGGTGGCGCATCGGGCGCCGGTTCGCGGAGGAGGCCGATCCCGGCCACTGAACCCGGTCCCGGTGGCGCCGGCGCCCTTGGCGGCCCTGGGCCCGCACGGCGTGTGGCCTACTCGGGCCGTCCGTGTCCTGTGAACATGTCGATCAGGCTCCGGGGGGTGTCCTGGCCGAACATGAGCTCGTGGAGGTGGGTGGCCTCGACGGCCTCCGCGCCGCCGCGGGAGAACATGGCCCGCTCGTAGTCGGTGAGCGCCGCCTCGGTGTCGCCCGGGCGGGCGGCGAGGGCCTCGCCGAGTTCGGCACCGTCGTACATGGCGAGGTTGGCCCCCTCGCCGGACGGAATCATCAGGTGGGCGGCGTCGCCGAGCAGGGTCACTCCCGGCACCCGGTCCCAACGGTGCTTGTCGGGAAGGGCGTTGAGCGGTCGCAGGACCGGCGGGGTGTCGGCGTCGGTGATCAGCGCGGTGAGTTCAGGCGCCCAGCCGGCGAACTCCTCGGCGATCCGTCCGGCCGCCGCCGCGGGGTCGGTGAAGTCGATCGCCGCGAACCAGTCCCGGGTCCTGCGGAGCGCCACGTAGGTGTGGAGTGTGTCGCCGCGCTCGCGGTGGGCCTGGATGCCCTTCCCCGGCGCGAGCGAGCAGAGGGCCCCGCCACCGACGGCGCGGGAAGCGGCGGGGTGGCGGGTGTCGGCGTCGTACAGATAGGTCTCCACGAACGACATGCCGGTGTACTCGGGTGTCGCGTCCGAGAGCAGCGGCCGTACCCGGGACCACGCGCCGTCCGCGCCGACCAGCAGCCCGGTGGTGACGGTGGTGCCGTCGGCGAAGGTCACCTCGTGGCTGCCGTCACCGAGGGTACGGGTGGCGCTGACCTTGTGGTTCCAGCGGACGGTGCCGGCCGGGAGCGAGTCGATCAGCATCCGGCGCAGCTCACCGCGCTGCACCTCGGGGCGGCCGCCCGTACCGTCGTCGGGCTGGTCCAGTAGGACGGTCCCGTCCGTGGCGAGGACGCGCATCGCCTCACGGCCCTCCAGGACGAGGCCGCGGAACTCGTCTGTCAGGCCCGCCGCCTCCAGCGCCCGTAGGCCGTTGTTCTCGTGGATGTCGAGCAGCCCGCCCTGTGCGCGGGAGGACGGGGAGGGCTCGGCCTCGTAGACGGTGGCGCGCACGCCGTGGACGTGCAGGACGCGGGCGAGCGTGAGGCCGCCGAGTCCGGCGCCGATGATCGTGACGGGGGTACGCATGGTGGGCTCCTTCGGGTCCGAGTCCGCCCGGTGACGCCCGGCCGTTCTCTGGTATGCCGTTCCATTCTGGTATGACGTTCCAATGTTGGAACAGCGCTCCAGGCATGTCAAGATGGGCCGTATGGCAACGCGGACGCGCCGGTCACAGCGGCGTACGGAGGCACTCTCCAGGGAGCGCATCGTCGAGGCCGCCGTCGAGCTGCTCGACACGGCGGGCGAGGGCGGGCTGACGTTCCGGGCGCTCACCGAGCGCCTCGCCACCGGGCCCGGCGCGATCTACTGGCATGTGGCGAACAAGAGCGAGCTGCTGGGCGCGGTCACCGACGCGGTCGTCGCTGACGCTCTGGGCTCGGCTCCGGACTCGGTTCGGGACTCGGTTCCAGCCGCCACTCCGGGTTCTGCCCCGGGCTCCGGTCCGGGTTCCGCTCCGGACTCCGCTCCGGACTCCGGTCCGGACTCCGCTCCCGCAGGCGGCACGGCCACCGGCCCCGCCACCGCCACGGGCACCGGCCCCGCCACCGTCGATGACGGCGCCGCCTACCCCGCAGACACCCCGGCGGCTGCTTCAGACATCGACCCCGCAGGGTCCCCGGACTCGCCGCGGCAGCGGGTCCGGGCCGTCGCTCTCGGCCTGTTCGACGCGATCGACGCACACCCGTGGCTCGCCACGCAGCTCACCGCGCAGTTCGCCGGCAACCCCCGGGGGCCGGTGCCACCGCGGATCTTCGAGAGCGTCGGGCGCCAGGTCCAGGCGCTCGGCGTGCCCGAGGCCGGCTGGTTCACCGCCACCTCGCTGCTGGTGCACTACATCCTCGGCGCCGCCGCCCAGAACGCGGTGAACTCCGCGATCGGGCGCGATCTCCCGCCCGGCATGGACCGCGGCGCGTTCCTCGACTCCGTATCGACGAGCTGGGAAGAACTGGAACCCGACGCCTATCCGTTCACCCGTGCCGTCGCGAACCAGCTGCGCGACCACGACGACCGTGAGCAGTTCCTCGCCGGGATCGATCTCGTCCTCGCCGGCATCACCGCTCTCCACCTGCCCGCCCGACCGGCCGGACAGCGCGAGGGCGCCCTCTAACCTGGGCGCATGACGGAGACCGCAGGGCGGCGTGTGCGCATCCTCCTCGCCGAGGACCAGGGCATGATGCGGGGCGCGCTCGCCCTGCTGCTCGGCATGGAGGACGATCTGGAGATCGTCGCCCAGGTCGGCACCGGGGACGCGATCGTGCCCGAGGCGCTGACGGCGCGGCCCGACGTGGCGCTGCTCGACATCGAACTGCCGGGCCGCAGTGGGCTCGACGCCGCCGCCGAGCTGCGCGAGCGGCTGCCAGAGTGCCGGGTGCTGATCCTCACCACGTTCGGCAGGCCCGGTTATCTGCGCCGCGCCATGGAGGCGGGCGCGGCGGGATTCCTCGTCAAGGACGGCCCCGTGGAGGGGCTGGCCGGTTCGATCCGGCGGGTGCTAGGGGGCGAGACCGTGATCGACCCGGGCCTCGCCGCCGCCGCGCTGAGCGCGGGCCCCAGTCCGCTGACGGCCCGCGAGCGCGACGCGCTGAACGCGGCGGCCGACGGTGCGACCGTCGCGGACATCGCGGGGCGGCTGCACCTGTCCGAGTCGACGGTGCGCAACTACCTGTCGTCCGCGATCGGCAAGACCGGCACCCGCAACCGCATGGAGGCGGTACGCGCCGCCCGCCGGCAGGGCTGGCTCTAAAGCGTCTTGCAGAAGACCGCGAAGCGGGCATTTTCCGTGATGCGTGGGGTGTCGAGACCGCGGTCGACACCGGCACCGTCGCTTGCGTGTTGGGGCTGTGGTGGCGTCAGCCCAGTACTCCGGTCAGAGCGCGTGTGAGGACGGTGGCGAAGCGGTCGCCGGAGGGGTGTTCGGCCTGGGTGGCGGCGAGCAGGGCGGAGATGCGGGGGTGGGTGCCTGCGGTGGCCACGTGGCTCAGGTAGGCGGACTGGCGCTGGGCGTCGGGGTCGGCTGCGGCCAGTTCGTTCTGGACGAACAGTGCGGTCAGAGCGTTCAGTACGGCGAATGCCTCGAGTTTGCGGGCGGGCTCGGCCGGATGGCCGGCCAGTACGTCGAGCAGGTGCTCAAGCAGGTCGGTCCCGTGCGGGCCGAGGGCGGGACGCGTGACGACCAGGATCGGCAGCCAGGGGTGGCGCCGCATGATCTGCCGGGCCTGGAGGGCGATTTCCAGAAGGTCCGCCTGCCAGTCGTCGCTCGGGGCGGGCAGGCGGTATTCGCCGGCGGTGCTGTCGATCATCAGGTCGAGCAGGTCGTCGCGGGTGGCCACGTAGCGGTAGAGCGAGGCAGCACCCGTGCCCAGGGCTCCGGCGAGGCGGCGCATGGAGACGGCGTCCAGGCCCTCCCGGTCGGCCAGTTCCACCGCAGCGGCGGTGATTTCGGCGCGGCTGCGCTCCGCCGGGCGTCCGACCGGTGCCTGCTCCGGCCGCAACCAGATCACCGGTTCCCGCTGTCCTGCCACTGCCACCTCCCGCGTTGCCGCCACCCTACCCTTCCAAGTACAGTGTTCGCGAACAGTGTTTGCGAACGATGAGATGAAAGGAGTCGCCATGCCGCACTTCGCGCACAACGACGGAATCCAGATCGCCTTCGAAGACCTCGGCGGAACCGGCGGCGACCCACTGCTACTGGTCATGGGACTGGGAACGTCACGGTTCTGGTGGCCGGAAGGACTGGTCAACGACCTCGTGCACCGCGGCTTCCACGTCGTGGCCTACGACCAGCGCGACGCCGGTCAGTCCACGCACCTGCCCGACCAGCCCGTGGGCCCGCCGGCCGCAGCCCTCCTGCGCCACACGCCCCCCGCCTACAGCGGTGAGGACCTGGCCGACGACGCGGTCGCCGTCCTCGACGCCCTCGGCTGGGAGCGCGCACACCTCTTCGGCCACTCCATGGGCGGCCTCGTCGTCCAGCGCATCGCGATCCGCCATCCACACCGCGTACACACCCTCACCACCTCCGCAGCCGTCCCCAGCGACGCGAAAGGACTGAGTGTCCTGCGCTACCTGCGCCTGGCACCCCTGGCCCGCTTCACCAGGCTGCATCACCCCCAGACCCCCCAGGGCAACATCGACCTGGCCCTGGCCGTCGCCCGCATCCTGGCCGCACCTGGCCAGCACATCGACGAGCACGACGTGCGCGAGTTCGTGGACAAAGAAGCCGCACACCAGGTCACCAGCTTCCGCGACCAGAAGGCACAGAGCCGCCAGATCGGCGCGAAGTGGCACGGCGGCCCACTCGCCAGAATCACCGCACCGACCCTGGTACTGCACGGAGAACAAGACCCGCTACTGCGCGTATCGGCCGCACGCCACATCGCCGCCGCCATCCCCCACGCCCGCCTGCGGACCCTGCCGGGCGCCGGACACCTCCTCCTCCGCGACGTCTGGACCACCTACACAGACGAACTGCGCACACTCGCCGACCGCATCGACAGCCAGCCGCCCATCGGTCTGTGAAGACTGAAACTCACGCGGTAGCCCCCCGAGCACAACATGGATCGATCCTGTCCGCCGGCAGGAGGCGTTCGAGGTCCAGACGGGCCGCATAGTGGGCCGGTTCGCGCGGGCCGAGCCCCCGGCGCCGGGTGAAGAACCCGGTGCTGGGGCCGCTGTCGGACCTGCCGCACAAGAACTGCCGGCCGATCCCGGAGTGGGCCGGAAAGACGAGTCCGGACGGCATGCAGCACCTGCTCGGCCGGGCCAAGTGGGACGCCGACGCCGTCTTCGCGACCAAGCCGGGGCCGACGCCAAGGGGCACCGCTTCTACGACTGGGCCGTCATCGACGAAGATCACGATCTACGGCTGGAGTACTGGGCACGCGATCCGCTCCCGCCGTTCCGCAGATCCCGAAATGGGTTTCTTTCGTACAGGTTTGCCGCGCGGTCGTCGCAGGAGGCCTCAGAACTCGCTCACTTGGACCTGTTGCACTTGTGGCGGTGGTGGACATGTAGGGGCAGGCGCTACGGAAGGAAACCATGCCCATCGATACAGAGGCCCAGTTCACGGAACTGTACCGGGCCAACTACGAGGACGTGCTGCGGTTCGTGCGCCGCCGTGCCCACCCGATGAACGTCGACGACATCGTGGGAGAGACATTCCTCGCTGCCTGGCGTCGCCGCCGCGAGATTCCCGAAAATCCGCGGCCCTGGCTGTTCGGCGCCGCACGCAACGTGATGCTGAATGCGGACCGGAGCATGCGCCGGCAGTCCGCACTCGTGGTTCATATCCAGCTGGCCGCCGAGGCCGGCGGGCACGAACCCGCGGTCGACGCGACAGCACGGGTGGACAGTCGCATCGATCTCGTTTCCGCCTGGCAGTCACTCACCCCGGCCGACGGGGAAGTTCTCGCACTGCACGTCTGGGAGGGGCTCAACGCACGGGACGCGGCCACGGTCCTCGGCTGCACCCGCGCGGCCTACGCCATGCGCCTCACGCGCGCCAAGCGGCGCCTCGCCAGCCGTCTCAACCCCACCGCCCCCGCCGTCCCCGGCGCGCCCGCTCTCTCGCCGACGCGCTGACAGGAGTCCCTCATGAAGCATGACCTTCTCTCCCGTCTCACCGAGCTCGACGCCGCACCGCGCGGTGAACTTTCCGCTGCGGAGCTCGACCGTAAGGAACGGCTGCTGCGGACCGTTCTGAGCGACACCAGGCCGCCCAGCAGGTCGGTCGTCGCCTTTTTCCGCCGCCCGCTCGTGCGTCGCGCCGCGTACACGATGGCCGGCGCACTCGCCGCAGGCGGTGTTTTCCTCGCCGTGACCGCCGATCCGTCGGGGCAGAGCGGTACGGCTGTCAGGGCCGATCCGCCCGGGCAAAGCCGTCCCGAAGCCCTGTCGGCGGCGGACATCGCCACGTGGACCGCCACCAGTAAGTCGAACGATCCAGGTCCTTCTTTCGGCTGGTGCCTCGACCAGGCGGGCGGGCAGGCCTTCGTCACCAACTGGGACCGTCGTGGGTCCACCACCTCCGTAATCGTCACGAATCACGGCCGTGCGAAGTACTGCCTCGCCGGTTCGGCGGACGGATCGGGCGTCGCGGTGGCCATCCGTCCGCCCGCCGCGGTCCCCGCAGACGGAGTCACGCTGGATACGCGGGGCTCCCGGGGCAGCGGCCCGGCTCGGTTCGACTACGCGGTCGGCTCAATGGGCTCCGACGTGAAGGCGATCGTGGTGCGCGATCACGGGCGCACCGTCCACGCCACGGTGGAACAGATCCACTCACTCCCGTACGGCAGGTGGACCGCTTGGTGGCCGGACAACGACTCCCACAACCAGCTGACCGGCACCCTCACTCTCACCTTCACCAATGGCACGACTCGGACCGTCAGCACAGACTCACTGACGAAGTAACCGGGAGATACGCCGACAAGCGGCAACCGCGGCCCTGGCTGACTCGCTGGGACCGACGCCGGCTTGGTGCACGATGCGACCCGAATGTTCCTCCGCCTCCAGGCTGAACGGCATCGACACCCGCCTCGTCGCCCCTATGCACAACCTCGCCCTCGCCCTCGCCGCATAACCAGGCACGCCCTGAAACCGGCGCGACTTCGCAGCTCACGAAGCGTTCCCGAGTTCGCGCGTCGGCGTCACGAACCGTCCGCGCCAGGAACGGTCGGCGCCAGGAACCGTCCGCGCCAGGAACCGTCCGCGCCAGGAACCGTCCGCCGCAGGAACCGTCCGCGTCAGGAGCGGAGGGGGCGCAGGCCGGTGCGGATCTCGTCTACCAGGATCTCGGGCTGTTCCAAGGCCGCGAAGTGCCCGCCCCTGGCGGCCTCGCCGTAGTGGATGAGATTGCTGTAGGTGTCTTCGATCCAGCTGCGCGGCAGGCGTGGGACGTCGCCAGGGAAGACGGTCACCGCGACCGGAAGCGTCAGCTTCGGGCCGGCGACTGTGGCGGACTTGTTCTCCCAGTAGATGCGGGCGGACGACGCCGCGCTGTTGGTGAACCAGTAGAGGGATATGGCGTCGAGCATGTCGTCCCTGCTGAGGACGTCTTCTGCCAGCCCGTGGTTGTCGGTCTTGGACTGGAACTTCTCGTAGATCCAGGCCGCCTGGCCGGCCGGGGAGTCCGCAAGCGCGAAGCCGACCGTCTCCGGCTTCGTGCCCTGGAGGTGGTTCGATCCACCGAGATCGCCGGTGTAGAGGGCGAGGGTCTCGACGGCGTGGCGCTGTTCCGGCGACAGGGTGTCGGGTATCCGCGCGGGGAAGGCGTACTGCGTGTTCAGGTGGATTCCGAGAAGCCCCTCAGGCCGCATCTCCCCGAGGGCGGTCGTGACGACGGCACCCCAATCGCCGCCCTGCGCGGCCCATTTCGTGTAGCCGAGACGCTTCATAAGCTCCACCCACGCGCCGGCGACGCGCGACACGTCCCACCCGGTCTCCGTGGGCTTCTGGGAGAACCCGAATCCGGGCAGCGACGGGATCACGACGTGGAACGCATCGGCGGCGCGTCCCGCGAACGAGACCGGATCGGTCAGCGGGCCGATCAGCTTCAGGAAGTCGACGACCGAGCCCGGCCATCCGTGCGTGAGGATCAGCGGCATCGCGTCGGGGTTCTTGGACCTGACGTGGATGAAGTGGATGTCAAGACCGTCGATCTCGGTGAGGAACTGGGGGAAGCGATTGAGCGCGGACTCGAAGCGCCGCCAGTCGTAGCCGTGCTCCCAGTAGTCGACCAGCGATCTGGCGTTCTCCACGCGGACGCCCTGCGACCAGTCTCCCACCGTCTCCGGATCGGGCCACCGCGTTCGGGCCAGTCGCCGCTTCACGTCGTCGATCTCGGAATCCGGGATCGAGACGGTGAACGGGCGGACGAGGGCCGGGGCCCCCGGCGTCGGTGCGGTCATTGTCTTCTTCTCTTCTCCTGAGCTTCGCGGCACGGCGGAACCCCCATTGCACATCGGTGTGCACGTTGCACACTGATGTGCAAGCTACTCCATTGCACGCCGGTGTGCAATGATGGCGTCGTGCCCACCGAGTCCTCCCGCGCCCGCTCGACGAACGAGACACGCGATCGCATCCTCGATGTCGCCCTCGATGTACTGGGCGAGAATCCCGACGCCGGAATGGGCGACGTCGCCGCCGCCGCCGGCGTGGTCCGCCGCACGGTCTACGGCCATTTCCCCTCGCGCCTGGACCTGGTCCTGACCCTCACGGAACGGGCCGTCGGCGAGATGACGGCGGTGCTCACCGAGGTCGACGCCGCCGGCGCGGAGGCGGACGCGGCGTGGGTCGAATTCATCGCCCGCGTCTGGCCGGTGGCGCACCGGTACCGCGTGCTGCTGGCGCTGCGCAGGGGCGAGTACGGCGAGGCCATCCACGGCCTGCTCGGGCCGGTCGACGAGCTCCTCGCCGGCCTCGTGGAACGGGGCCAGGACAGCGACGTGTTCGCGCACCACCTGCCGGCGGGCATCCTGAGCCAGGTCGCCTACGGCGTCGTGGTCGCCATCGCGGACAGCGAGATGGCGAACGGGGCCTCCGGAGCCCGGGCGGCGACGGTCACGAGCCTGCTGATGCTGGGCGTTCCCGAGGCGCGCGCGACCGCTCTCGCGGCCGGCCGGCCCTGACCCGGACACTCGGGCGGAGCCGCGGATCGCCCTGACCGATGACACGGCACGGAAGGAGTCCGGCCGTGGTCTCAGACCTCTCAAGGCGCTCTAAGACCTCTCAAGGCGCTCTAAGACCCTCCCAGGACCGAACCGCCGGCAGTGCGCCGCGGTGGGCGGCGGGGAAGCCAGACGAGCATCAGCAGGACGCCCGCCACCGCGACCCCGCACCCGATCCTGAACGAGAGCGCGTAGCCGGCGGTCAGCGCGACCGGGTCCGTGCCGCCGCCGCCGCGCGAGGCCGCCGCGGTGGACAGTACGGCGAGTCCGAGCGCGCCGCCCATCGTCCGCGCGGTGTTGACGACGCCCGACACCAGGCCCGCGTCCTCCGGGTCGGCGCCGCCCGTGGCGAGCGCGGCGAGCGGCGTGGTCGCCATGCCGAGGCCGATCATGACGAGGACGCCGGGGCCCAGGATCGACGTCGCGAAGCCGCCGTGCGCGCTGAACCGGGACTGCCAGGCGAACCCGGCCGCGGCGACGGTCCCGCCGAGGACGGCCACGGTACGGGGGCCGATCCGGTGCATCAGCGCGGGCGCGGCCTTCGAGCCGAGCACGATACTCAGTGAGCTGGGCACGAGCGCCAGCCCCGCCTCGAACGGCGTGTAGTGCAGCACGTTCTGCGCGTAGACCGTCATGAAGAACCAGGTGGCGAAGCTCGTGGCGCCGAAGACGAACATCGCCGCGTTCGCCGCCGCGACCGCGCGCGTCCTGAACACCTTCAGCGGCATCAGCGGCTCGCGGGTACGCGCCTCAAGCACCAGGAAGGCGGCCAGCAGGGCGAGTCCGCCCGCGAGCGGTACGAGGGTCGCCGCGGCGCCCCAGCCGCTGCGCTCCGTCTGGACGATCCCGTACGAGAGGACCGCGAGCCCCGCCGTCACCAGCACGGCACCTGGCAGGTCGAGGCGCCTGCCCCGGCCGCCCCTGCGCTCGGCGAGCCACAGCGCGCCGCTCGCCAGCACGAGCGCGCCCACGGGCACATTGATGAGCAGGACCCATCGCCACGACAGCAGGTCGGTGAGCGTCCCGCCGACCAGACCGCCCGCCGCGCCGCCCGCCGCGCCCACGGCCGCCCAGGTGCCCACGGCCCGCACCCGCGCGGGGCCCGCGGGGACCGCTGAGGTCAGCAGGGTGAGCGTGGCGGGCGCGAGGACCGCGGCGCCGAGGCCCTGGACCGCCCGTGCGGCGAGGAGTTGCCAGCTCTGCTGGGCGAGGCCGCCCGCGAGGGACGCCGCCGTGAACACCGCGAGGCCCAGCAGGAACGTCCGCTTCTGGCCGAAGAGGTCGGCTGCCCTGCCGCCGAGCAGCATGAATCCGGCGAAGGCGATCGAGTAGGCGTTGAGCACCCACTGGAGGCCGCCCTCGCTCATCCCGAGGTCCGTACGCATCGACGGCAGCGCGACGTTGACCACGGACACATCGAGGACGACGAGGAACTGCCCGGCGCACGCGATGAGGACCACCGCCCAGGTGGGCAGGGCGCGTAGGCGTCTCGGAGGCCGGTGCTCCTCGTCGTCCCGGTGTCGTCGCCGCTGCTGGAACGGCTGGTTCTCCCGGTGCGGCCGGTTCTTCCCGGGCGGCAGGTCCTCTCGGTGTGACTGGTGCCGCTGGTGCGCCGGGTGCTGCTGGTCCTGTGGTGTGTCCCGTACGGGCGAGGGTTCCCGCGCGGGTGGCTCCGAGGGCGTGGTCGTCATTGCGTCATGCTCGCAGCGCGGCATCACCCCTGACATCCGATTAACGGACCAACGAGCCGGGGTCCTTGGTCCTACGCCCCTCACGCCCCCTCGCCCGTCGGAATAGCTGATGAGCGGAGAAGCGTTCACACGGCACGCGGGGACCGGCCACGGGGGGCCGCCCGGCAGCGGCCGAGGGACACGCGGCCGGCGGCCGGCGCTCCCGGTCCGCCTCTCTCCGGCCGCTCAACGCACCACGTCCGTAAGGCCGTTCCCTTCCTGCCCCATGGAGGCAGCACACATGCCGCAGACGACGACCGATCATGACGCCGGAGCGCTCCCGCCGGATGCCGGCGAGCGCCGCTCGGGCGCGGTGGTACCCGTCCTCGCCTTCGCCGGCATCACCGTCGCGGTGGTGCAGACCCTGCTCGTCCCCGTCATCAAGGACCTGCCCACCCTGCTGCACACAGCGCCCTCGAACGCCGCCTGGGTGCTGACGGCGACGCTGCTCGCCGGCGCCGTCGCGACTCCGATCATGGGGCGGCTCGGCGATCTCCACGGCAAGCGGCGCATGCTGCTCGCGAGCCTCGCGGTCATGGTGGCCGGCTCGCTGGTGTGCGCCTTCACCGACAACCTGCTGATCATGATCGCCGGCAGGGCGCTCCAGGGCTTCGCGATGGGCGCGATACCTCTCGGCATCGGCATCATGCGCGACGAGGTGCCGCGCGAGAGGCTCGGCTCCGCGATGGCGCTGATGAGTTCGTCCATCGGCGTCGGCGGCGGCCTCGCCCTGCCCGCCGCCGCGCTCGTCGCGCAGAACGCGGACTGGCACGCCCTGTTCTTCGGCTCCGCCGGGCTCGGCGTCCTGTCGATGGTGCTGACGCTCGTGGCCGTGCCGGAGTCCGCGCTGCGCGCGCCGGGCCGCTTCGACAAGACGGGCGCGTTCGGCCTGTCCGGGGGTCTCGTGGCGCTGCTCCTGCCCATCACGAAGGGCAGCGACTGGGGCTGGGCCTCGCCCACCACGCTCGGTCTGTTCGGGGGCGCCGTGGTGATCCTGGTGGCCTGGGGCTGGTGGGAGCTGCGTTCGGCCGCCCCGCTGGTGGATCTGCGCACCACGGCGCGGCGCGAGGTGCTGCTGACCAACCTCGCGTCCGTGATGGTCGGTGTCGCGTTCTACGCGATCTCGCTGGTGCTGCCGCAGTTGCTGCAACTGCCTGCGTCGACCGGTTACGGGCTCGGGCGGTCCATGGTGGTGGCGGGACTGTGCGTGGCACCGCTCGGCCTGACGATGATGCTGACGGCACCGCTGTACGCGCGGATCGCCGCCCGGCGCGGCCCGAGAGTCTCCCTGATCCTCGGCATGGTGGTCATCGCGATCGGGTACGGCGGCGGACTCGGCCTGATGAGCGCGCCGTGGCAGACCGTCATCATCTCGGTGATCGTGGGCGCGGGCATCGGGCTCGCGTACTCCTCGCTCCCGGCGCTCATCGTCGGCGCGGTCGACGCGTCGGAGACGGGCGCGGCCAACGGCCTGAACACACTGATGCGTTCGATCGGCACGTCGGTGTCGAGCGCGGTCATCGGCATGGTGCTCGCCCGCACGTCGGCCGTCTCGGGCGGGGTCGCGCTGCCGACGATGCACGGCTTCCGGATCTCCTTCGCCATCGCGACGGCCGCGGTGCTGGGCGGGCTCGTGCTCGCCTTCTTCCTGCCCTCGCAGCGGGCTGCGCGCGCGGCGGAGCGGCCGGACCCGGGCACGTACACGAACGAGGACGCGGACGCGCGTACCGGCACCGGGCAGGACAACGGACAGAGCGTGGGAGCCGGCACCGGCACCGCGGGCGGGCACACCACGCTGCTCGCCACGTCGGGCGGGTTTCGCGGACGGGTGACCGGGGCCGACGGCCTCGCGGTCGCGCGCGCCACGATCACACTGATCGACCGCAGGGGCGCCCAGGCGGGCCGCGCCGTCGCCGACGAGGACGGGTACTACGACCTCGTGCCGCCGCGCGCGGGCGACTTCGTGCTCGCGGGGTCGGCTGCGGGCCACGGCTCGCAGGCGTGCTCCGCCGAGTATCCGGGGGACGGCGTACCGGTCGAGGTGGACCTCGTCCTGCCGGCGCCGCGACCGGCGGTGCGCGAGGCCGGCTCGGCCTGACCGGGCAGCCGTACGGGCTCCGGGGCCCCGTCCGCGCAGGGGCCTCTCCCGCCCCCGGCGCCCGCGCGCCGGGGGCGGCTTGGCACCATGATCCTGGCGGCCACCCCGCGTACCGGCGCCACCTTCGTACCGCGATCACCAGGGAGTACCTCATGCCCGCGCCCGCCCCCCCCCCCCCCCCCCCGCCCGGGACGCTCGACGCCTTCGAGGCGGCCAAGGGCTTCATGCCGCGCGACGAGGGGCTCGCCCTGTACGCGGCCGCCGTCGAGGCGGGCGCGCTCGGGCTCCCGCTGCTCGAAGTGGGCACGTACTGCGGCCGGTCGACGCTGCTGCTGGCCGACGCGGCACGGCGCGCGGACACGGTGGCGGTGACCGTCGACCACCACAGGGGCAGCGAGGAGCAGCAGCCCGGCTGGGAGTACCACGATCCGGAAGTGGTCGATCCGGAGCTGGGCGTGATGGACACACTGCCGTCGTTCCGGCGCACCCTGTACCGGGCGGGCCTCGAGGACCGGGTGATCGCGGTGGTGGGCAGGTCCCCGGTGGCGGCGGCGCTGTGGGGCCGTCCGCTCGGCATGGTGTTCGTGGACGGCGGGCACACCGACGAGCACGCGGACGCCGACTACGAGGGCTGGGCGCCGCACATCGCCGACGGCGGACTGCTGGTGATCCACGACGTGTTCCCCGACCCGGCCGAGCCCGGCGAAGAAGCACGCCACCTCGGCGCGCGTGCGCCACCGCGGGGCGGGGCCGCCTCCGTGCGCCGCGCCGCCCGGCGCCGACGAGTGCGCGGACGGACACGCGGACGGCGGCGGTGCGAAGTCGAGGGTGCCGTGCGAGAGGACCACATGGCTTCCGGAGGGAAGCGCCCCGACCAGCGCCGCGGTGATGCCGTACGGGTCCTCGTCGTCCGGCAGGAGATGCATCAGCGCGATCAGGGACAGCGCCACGGGCCGCCCGAGGTCCAGCAGCGCGCCGGCGGCCTCCAGCAGGCGGGCCGGGTCGCGCACGTCGGCCGGGATGTAGTCGGTGGACCCCTGCGGCGAGCTGATCAACCGGGCCTGCGCGTACCGCAGGGCGAGCGGATCGTTGTCCGCGTAGACGGTCCGGCAGGCCGGATTTACGCGCTGGACGATCTGGTGGAGGTTCGGTTCCGTGGGGATGCCGCTGCCCACGTCGAGGTACTGGTCGACGCCGACGCTGGCGAGCCAGCCGACGGCCCGGAGCAGGAACGCCCTGTGCTGCCGGGCGTACCGGGCCGCCTCCGCCGGGAGCTGTGCGGCGGCCCGCCGGTCGGCCGGGTAGTTGTCCCGGCCGCCGAGCAGGAAGTCGTGGACGCGCGCAGGGTGAGGTCTGCTGGTGTCCATCTGCGGCTTGGGATATGCCATTGGCCCAGTCTGGCACAGGGGCGCCAAGTCACCTATGGACAAAGCAGGTTGACGCATAGTCAGGAGATGCGGGCCGGGGCGCGGCCGTCAGGTGGCATCCGGGAGCGTGATGGCCGGGAAGCTGCCCGTGGTCGTCGGCGCGTGCTCCGGCAGCCACAGCACGGCCACCGCGCCACCCGTCCCGTCCGCGCCCGCGTTGCGGAACGTGAGCCGCGCGCCCAGCACCCGCGCCTGGCCCGCGGCGATCGTCAGGCCGAGGCCGTGCCCCTGGCCCGCGCGGTCGGAGGTGCCGGTACGGAAGCGGCTCGGGCCCTCCCGCAGCAGCGCCTCGGGGAAGCCGGGGCCGTGGTCCCTGACCCGGAGTACCCGCCCCTCGACGCTCACCTCCACCGGCGAGCCGCCGTGCTTCTTCGCGTTCGTGAGGAGGTTGCCGAGGATACGTTCCAGCCTGCGCGGATCGGTGCTGACCCAGGACTCGCGGAGGACCGAGACCCGCGCCTCCGGGTCGAGCGCGCCCGCCCGGCGCTCCACGAACTCGCCGAGCGCGATCTCCTGGAGCTCGGCCCGCTCCGACGCGCTGTCCAGGCGTGCCACCTCAAGCACGTCCTCCACCAGCGTCCGGATCGCCTGCGCCCGGTCGCGTACGAGCTCGCTCGGCCGGCCCGGCGGCAGCAGTTCCGCCGCCGTGACCAGGCCGGTGACCGGCGTACGGAGCTCGTGCGCGATGTCCGCCGTGACGCGCCGCTCCGCCTCGATGCGCTCGCCGAGCGCGTCGGTCAGGGCGTCGACGGCCCGTGCGAGCTCGTCGGTCTCGTCCCGTACGACGCCGCCGATGGCGGTGCCCACCCGTACGTCGGTATGGCCCTGCGCGACCCGCCCGGCCGCGGCGGCGGCCTTGCGCAGCCGCCGGGAGATCTGGCCGCCGATCAGAATGCCGAGCGCGGAGCCGCAGACGACGACGGCCGCGGAGCCCACGAGCAGGGCGCGGTCCAGGTCGTCGATGATCGCGGTGCCCCCCCCGGCGAGCCGGCTGTGGCTGGAGAGCACGGTGCCGTTGCCGAGGGGCACGGCGGCCCAGATGACGGGCACCTTCCCGCCGTCGACCAGGGTGGCGCGCCGGCCCTCCTTGGTCTTGGCGCGCAAGGGCGCGGGGAGCGCCGGGTCGTTGATCTTCGTACCGAGCTTGGTCTCCTTGGTGGTGTCGTACATCCGCTCGGCGAACAGCGTCTGCGAGAGCTGCACCTCACGCGCGTTGTCGAGCATCGAGACATGGGCGGCGTTGTGGACGACCAGGCTCAGCGCGACCGCGATCAGCGCGCCGACCGCGGCGATCGCGATGCTGATCTTCCACCGGATGCCGGTCCGCAGGGCGAGGCGCTTCATGCCGTCAGCTCGCACCGGCCGAGGCCGTGGGCGTGGCGGGGGCGGCCGGGCCGGGCGCGGCCGTGGGGCGCGTGGCCGTGAGCTGCGCCGCCGTGGGGCGCGTGGCCGCGAGGTGCGCCGCCGTGGGGGCCGTGGCCGCCCGCGTGCCTGCACGCATCCCGGTGTCCTCGCTCGCTCTCGTGCCTGGTGCCCGTACCCCTCATGCCTTCAGCTTGTACCCGAAGCCGCGGACAGTTTCGATCCGGTCCTGGCCGATCTTCGTCCGCAGCCGTTGCACGTGGACGTCCACCACCCGGGTGTCCCCGCCCCAGCCGTAGTCCCAGACCCGCTCAAGCAGCTTGTCCCGGGACAGTACGGTCCCAGGCGACGCGGAGAACTCCAGGAGCAGCCGCATCTCCGTCGGTGTCAGCGAGACAGGCCCGCCCGCGCGGGTCACCTCCATGCCCTCCGTGTCGACCTCCAGGTCGCCGAACGTCAGCACGGCGGACCGGCCGCCCTCGCCCCGCTGCCCGCCCGGCTCGTCCGCCGCCGCGCTGCGGGCGCCCGCGGCATGGCCGAAGCGGCGCAGCACCGCGCGGATGCGCGCGACCAGCACCGCGCCGTCGAAGGGCTTGGTCACGTAGTCGTCGGCGCCGGCCTCCAGGCCGAGGACGACATCGATGGAGTCGGCGCGCGCCGAGAGCATGATCACGGGGACCGTCGACTCGTCGCGGATGCGCCGGCACAGGCTCACCCCGTCGAGGCCGGGCACCATCACGTCGAGCAGCGCGATGTCGGGCCGGTCGGAGCGGAACGCGTCGAGGCCGGAGAGGCCGTCGGGCATCGCGGTCACGGTGAAGCCGTCGCGCTCGAGCGCCAGCTGGGTGGCCTCGCGGATGACGTCGTCGTCCTCGACGAACAGCACATGGGTGTCGGCCATCCGTTGACTCTCAGCCTTTCTCGCCGTGTCGGATCGTATGTATGGGTCGGCGCCGGTGCCGGTGCCGCTGCCGGTCAGTCCGACGCGGTCACGGTGGGCGCGGGCGCGCCCAGGTCGTCGTCGCCGTTCGATTTGCTGTACGTGTTCCGTACCCGGTAGCGCTCGGTGAACTTCGTCCTGGCCCAGTCGTAGGTGACGACGTCCTCGCCCGACGGGTACGCGACGGAGTCGCCCTTCGTGTACACCTGCTGGGTCACGACGAGCTCGCCCCTGTCTATCGTGCCGTAGACCGAGGGCTCCTCGGACGTGAAGACGTTCTCGTACCGCCCCGGCAGCGGCTTCGCCTCCGGCTCGGCGCCGGTCCCGGTCCTGTACGCGCTCGCGAGGGAGCCGGGAACCGTCGGCCCCGCGTCCGTGCCGGGGACGGCGTCGAGCGTGGGCGCCGCCAGGTCCGCGCCGGTGCTCGCGCCGGATGTGCGCGACGACGGCGTGGCGGACTGCGGGGCCGTGGTGCCGCTGCCGGTGGCGCGGTACACGTACGTGCCGATGCCGATCGAGTCCTTGCACGTCGTCACGTTGATCACGATGTCGGGCCGGGACCCGCCCGTGAGGTCGCCGTACGACGTGTTCACCGGGTACGAGTCCGAGCCGCACGGCTTGAGCGAGTTCTTGACCCGCGAGCTGACCTGCGGGTCCGCGCGCAGCAGCGACACCGGGTCGACATTGGCGCGCTGCGGCGCCGGCGTCTGCGACGGGGTGGGCATGGTGCGTTCGACGGGCGCGGGGACGGCGGGGCCCTCGTCGCGCATGCCCGTGCCGCCCGCCGAGCAGCCGCCGGCGAGCAGGCCGATGGTGGCGAGGCCGGCGAGACCGGCGACGGTGGAGCCGCCGACGGCGAAGAGCCTGCCCGCCCGGTCCGTACGGCCGTTCAGCCTCCAGGCGCCGTGCGCGGGGCCCTCGCCGTCGTCACGGCCGCGGTTCGGATACGCGGCAAAGACGGAGCCGCGCCCGGCCCCGGGGGGTTCCTCGGGATCGCCGAAGGCAGGGGTGTCCGGCCGGCCGGCCCGGCGGGCCGCCGCGGATCTGCCCCTGCCGCTGCCGTCCCCCTCCGGGGACGGCCTGTGGGACCTCAGGCCGCGCACCTCTGCCGCCCCCGCTCCTCGTCAGGATCTTCGCGCCGGCCGTCGCACCGGCTCTCCGCACGCTCCCCGGCCCTGGCGTCGGACTCACGATTCTCCAGCTCCTCGCGGAGCCGGGCCAGGGCGCGGTGCAGTGTGCTTTTCACCGTACCCGGGGACATGCCGAGCGCGGCGGCGGTCTCCTCCGTGCTCATCTGCTCCCAGTGGCGCAGGACGACCACGCTGCGCTGCTTCGGCGCGAGCACGGACAGGACGTCCATCAGCAGGGCGCGGTCCGCGCGCTGCTCCGCACCGTCCTCGACGCACGGCTCGGGCAGCTGCTCGGTGGGCACCTCTTCGAGCTTGCGCGCACGCCACCACTCCGTACGGGTGTTGATCATGACGCGGCGCAGATAGGCGTCGGCGAGCGACTTGTCGGCGATGCCCTCCCAGCGGCGGTACGTACGGGCGAGCGCGGTCTGGAGCAGGTCCTGGGCGTCGACGGGGTCGGGCACGAGGCGCCGGGCGCTCCGCAGCAGGGCGTCCTGCCGGGTCCGTACGTACTCCTCGAATTCGAGTACCTCGCCGACGTATGCCATGCCTGACCGCCTCCGACCCCGTGTTCCACGCGCTGTGCGTCTCCCACAGAAATTACGGAGCGCTTGTCACGAGCCTGTGCGGGTCGTCCGTAGGCGGGCGCACGGCTGCCCATCGGTTGTGTAACGGAGCGACATATCGGACGCGGGGCGCGGGGCCTGGAGTCTGTGCGCGCGGGCTGCCGGTCGGGTCAGACGCTCGCGGCGATCGCCCGGGTGACGGCCCTGAGCGCGGGGGTGTCGCGGTCGGGGAGGCGGGCCACGAGG
Organism: Streptomyces sp. 8L; assembly: GCF_020176795.1. Taxonomy (GTDB): domain Bacteria; phylum Actinomycetota; class Actinomycetes; order Streptomycetales; family Streptomycetaceae; genus Streptomyces. The sequence continues at coordinate 8,529 of NZ_JAIUKE010000126.1, read as the reverse complement.
ACCCGGCGGACCTCGGCGGGCGCGCCCTCCACGCGCAGCAGGCTCACCCCGCCCGGCAGCACCGGTGCGAGCCGCGACGGCACCGTCGTCACGCCGAAACCACCCGCGACCAGGTGCAGTTTCGTCAGCCAGTCGCGCGCGGAGTGCACGATGCGCGGCCGTCCCGGCAGGCCGGGCCAGACGCCGAGCAGCGGCTCGGAGCCCGGCGACGGCGTGGCGATCCAGGAGGCGTCGACCAGTTCCTCGACGTGCACCTCGGTGCGGCCGGCGAACGCGCCGGTGGAGGAGGCCGCCACGACCAGTTCGACGTCCGCGACGGCCTCGACGCGCAGGCGCGGCGACTCGCCGTCGAGCGGGCGGTGGGGCGGGCGGGAGGTCAGCACGGCGAGGTCGACCGAGCCAGCGCGCAGCGCCCGGATCAGGGCGGGGGTGGTGCCCTCTGTCGTCGTGACCGTGATCCCCGGGTCGGCCGCCGCGAGGTGCCGGAGCGCGGCGGGCAGGATCGCCGCGCCGGCGCTCAGGAGCACCCCGAGCCTGACCAGTTCGGTCCGCGGGCCGGTGCCGGCGAGGTCGCGCTCCGCCGCCGCGAGGGAGTCGAGGATCGTGCGGGCGTACCGCAGCAGGGTCAGGCCCGCGGGGGTGAGCCGGACCCCGTCCGAGCGGCGCTCGAACAGCTTGGCTCCCGCGTTCCGTTCGAGCGAGGCGGCCTGCCGGGAGACCGCCGACTGCGTGTAGTCGAGCCGGACGGCCGCCGCGCTGAAGCTGCCGGACTCCGCGATCTGCCGCAGGACCCGCAGGCCCGCCGTGGAGATGTCCATGCGCGAAAGGCATATCACGGATGCCGGATCGTCGCTTCCCGCATGGCCGTCGCGGTCCTAGCGTCGCTGGTGGCGAGGGCGGCCCGGCGAGTACGGGTCCGGCGGACACGGACGGATGCGGAGGTCATCACATGCGAGCAGCGGTTCTGACGGGGTTCGGCGTCCCTCTCGCGGTGCGGGAGGTGCCCGACCCGGTGGCCGGAGGCGGTGAGGTGCTGGTGGAGGTGCTCGCCACCTGTGTGCTGCCGTATGCCGCCGAGGTCTTCGGGGGCGGGCGCGACTATCCCCTCGTCCCTCCCGTCGTGCCCGGTCTCGGCGGTGTGGGACGGGTCGTCCACGCCGGTCCTGACGCCACCCGGCTGCGCGCAGGCGACCTGGTGTGGTGCGACGCGACGGTGCGCTCCCGGGACGACGCCCTGACGCCCGACATCGCCATGCAGGGCTGGAGCTCCCGGGGCGACGGCGGCGCGAGGCTCGCCGAGCACCTGCACGACGGGTCGTTCGCCGAACTGGTCCGCGTCCCGACGGAGAACGTCTTCCCGCTGCCCGCCGCGGCGGGGGACGACCCGGCCCGCTGGGCCGCGCTCGCCGTGCACGGCGTCCCCTACGGCGGGCTGCTGGCCGGCGGGCTGCACGCCGGCGAGACGCTCCTCGTCAGCGGGTCCACCGGGAACTTCGGCAGCAGCGCGGTCGCGGTCGCCCTGGCGATGGGGGCCGGCCGAGTGGTCTGCCCCGGCAGGAACCGGGCCGTGCTCGGCCTCCTCGCCGACCGGTTCGGCCCCCGGGTGCGCACGGTCGGGCTGACCGGGGACGAGGCCGCCGACCGCGCGGCGATGTCCGCGGCGGCCGAAGGCCCCGTCGACCTGGTGCTCGACCTGCTGCCGCCGGCCGCGCCCAGTTCGGCGGCGCGGGCTGCGGCCATGACCGTGCGCGAGTACGGCCGCGTCGTCCTGATGGGCGGCGTCGGCATGCTCGGCGGCGACGACCTCGCGCTCCCGTACCCCTGGATCATGCGCAACTCGGTGACGCTGCGCGGGCAGTGGCTGTACCCGCGCGAGGCGAACGCCGGCCTCGTCCGGCTCCTCGCCTCGGGCACGCTGGACCTCGCCGCGGAACGCGTACGCTCCTTCCGCCTTGAGGACGTCAACGACGCGGTCGCGTACGCCGCCGCGCACAGCGGGCCGTTCGACCGCACCGCCCTCGTCCCGGCAGGCGGCTGACCGGGGGTCCGCCGCACTCCGGGCCTCGGCACACCGGGGCGCCGGGCCGCCGCAGTCCGGGCCTGGTCGCACCGGGGCGCGGCTCCGGCCGGACCGCGTGCCGCGTGGGGCGGTGCCTCTCAGCCGAGCGGCAGCCGGTAGCGCCCGCCTTCGAGGGGTTCCACCAGGCCGTCCGCGACAAGGCCGTCGAGGGCCCGTGCCCGCTGGACCGGCTCGTGCCACACCGCGTCGAGATGGCGCTGCTCCACCGGGTCGGTGGCCTCGCGCAGGACCGCGAGGAGCCTGCCGCGCACCTGCCGGTCGGTGCCCGCGTACGTCTGGCCCCGGCGCGCAGGGCCCTCGTGGGCGGGCTTGCCCGCGAGCCGCCACACACAGGTCGCCGCGAGCGGGCAGGCGCCGCACGCCTCGCTCTTGGCGGTGCACACGAGCGCGCCGAGCTCCATGGACGCCGCGGCCCACCGGGCGGCCGTCGCGTCGTCGTCGGGCAGGAGGGCGCGGGCGAGCTTGCGTTCCGCGGCGGTGGTGGCGTTCGGCGGGTACTGGACGCCGGTGACCGCGCGGGCCAGGACCCGGCGCACAATTGGTGTCGAGGACCGCGTGCCGCCGCCCGTACGCGAACGAGGCGACGGCCGCCGCCGTGTACTCCCCGATGCCGGGCAGCGCGAGCAGGTGCGCGTGGTCGTGCGGCACGTCGCCGTCGTACCGTTCCGCTATGGCCTGCGCCGCCGCGTGCAGGCGCAGGGCGCGGCGCGGGTAGCCGAGCCTGCCCCAGGCGCGGACCGCCTCGCCGGGGGGCTCGGCCGCCAGGTCGGCGGGGCGCGGCCAGCGCGCGAGCCACTGCTCGTAGACGGGCAGGACGCGGCTGACGGGTGTCTGCTGGAGCATGAACTCGCTGACCATGACACCCCAGGCGCCGGCCTCGGGGCGGCGCCAGGGAAGATCGCGGGCGTTGGCTTCGAACCAGGCGATGACGGGGGTGTGCAGCGCCTCTGGGTTCCGTTCGGTGGCAGTCATGACAGACCGATGGTCGCACGTGGCGCGGGGCGGACACGCGGCGACCGCTCCGGGATGATCATCCGTAAAACTTGCGGAGGAGCGGCATGTGGGGCCTGAGTTGCCAGTGATCTCTCGTAGAGTTTGGTACGTGGGTTCTCTGCGCAATCCTGTCGGGCCGCTTCCCTCCTCGATCTACTGGCGACGGAGGTCTGTTGCCGCCGTCCTGATCGTGCTGGTCGCCGCGTTGATCGCCTGGATCGTCACCTCGGGTGGCGGTGGGGGCAAGAAACACGACGACCGCGGCGGAGGACCCGCGCCCGCGACGTCCATCACGCCGGGACCGGGCGGGTCCGGACCCACGATCGGCGGGGAGCCGGGCGGCCGTGACACGTCGGGCGGCGGTTCCGACGGTGGTTCTGGCGGCGGCTCCGGTGGCGACGACGGCGGGAAGAACGGCGACACCGCGGGCTCGGGCGGCGCCGGGAGCGCCGACGGCACGGGCGGTGCGGGATCGGGCGGTACGGGCGCGGGCTCGGCGGGCAACGCGGGCGCGGGCACCGGCGGTTCCGGTGGCGGCGGCTCGGCGGCCGTCGGCGGCGCCGGCGCTGCGGGCATCATCAGCGCGCGCCAGGTACCGGCAGGTTCGACGCTGCCGACATGCGGCAAGGGAGCGCTGAAGGTCGCCCTCGACAGTACGAAGGTGGCGTACGAACCGGACCAGAAGCCGCAGTTCAGGGTCGTGGTGACGAACAGCTCCGCCACGACCTGCAAGGTGGACCTGGGCCCGAAGGCCATGGTCCTCACGATCACGAACACCGACGACGACCGGATCTGGACGTCCAAGGACTGCCCGAAGACCGGCACGACGTACTTCGAGGTCCCGGCCCACTCGACGATCGCCCACACGGTGACGTGGGACCGCAGGCACTCCACATCGAAGTGCTCGTCCGCCACCCCGCCCGCGGCGGGCGCGGGAACCTATCTGGCGCAGATCACGACGGGCGTGGCCACGGTCCCGCAGGCGCAGTCCCAGAAGTCGATCCGCTTGAGCGAGGACTAGCCGCCCCGGCCGGGTTCAGAGTTGCATCGGCTCGGCCGGGTCCGGGGTCGTATCGGCCCGGGCCGGGCCGAACGGCGGCCGCGGGGCGCTGCGCGGGCCGCGCGCGCCGGTCCCCGCGTCGCCGTCAGACGTACCGCTCCAGGATGGACGACTCCGCCAGGCGTGACAGGCCCTCGCGGACGCTGCGGGCCCTCGCCTCGCCGACGCCGTCGACCGTCTGGAGGTCGTCCACGCTTGCGGCCAGCAGTTTCTGGAGGCCGCCGAAGTGCTCCACCAGGCGTTCGATGATCGCGCCCGGCAGCCTCGGCACCTTCGCCAGGAGGCGGTAACCCCGCGGCGAGACCGCCGAGTCCAGCGTCTCGGGCGAGCCGCTGTAGCCGAGGGCCCGCGCCACCATGGGCAGTTCGAGCAGCTCGGTGTGGGTCAGCGCGTTCAGCTCGTCCAGTGCCTCGGGCACCGTGCGGGACCGTTTCGCCGTCGGTTCCGGCACGTAGTCCCGTACGACCAGCTCCCGTTCCGGTTCGACGCCCGCGATCAGCTCGTCCAGCTGGAGCGTCAGCAGCCGGCCGTCCGTGCCCAGCTCCACCACGTACTCGGCGATCTCGGTGGCGATCCTGCGCACCATCTCCAGGCGCTGCGCGACCGCCGTGACGTCCCGGACCGTCACCAGGTCCTCGATCTCCAGCGCCGACAGCGTGCCCGCGACCTCGTCCAGGCGGAGCTTGTAGCGCTCCAGCGTCGCGAGGGCCTGGTTCGCGCGGGACAGGATCGCCGCGGACTCCTCGAGGACGCGCCGCTCGCCGTTGACGTACAGCGCGATCAGCCGCATCGACTGGGAGACCGAGACGACGGGGAAGCCGCACTGCTTGGACACCCGGTCCGCCGTGCGGTGCCGGGTGCCCGTCTCCTCGGTGGGGATCGACGCGTCCGGCACCAGCTGGACGCCCGCCCGCAGGATCTTGGTGATGTCTTTGTCCAGGATCAGCGCGCCGTCGAGCTTGCACAGCTCGCGCAGCCGCGTCGACGTGAACTCGACGTCCAGCACGAAGCCGCCCGTGCACATCGACTCGACCGTTCTGTCCATGCCGAGGACGATCAGGCCGCCGGTGTTGCCGCGCAGGATGCGCTCAAGACCGTCCCGCAGAGTCGTCCCGGGCGCCACCGCGCTGAGGGACGACCGCATGAGCGATTCACCGCCGGAACCGCCGGAGCCCGCGCCGGACTTTCCGGGTGCCGACCCCCGGTCGCCTGCTGCCACTGCATTCCTCCGGCTCGTACGGATGGGCGAGACCAGGGCAAAGTCTACCGGCGCACATCCTCGCCCCGCGGGGCGTCCGCGCGCGACCGGCGCGGCAGGACACGCAGCGCGTCGCCCATGTCGGCGACTTCCGTGACCTTCATACCGGCCGGGACCTTCCCCGGATCGCCCGGTACGAGGGCCTGCGTGAAGCCAAGCCGGTGCGCCTCCGCGAGCCTGCGCTGCACGCCCGTCACCCGCCTGACCTCGCCCGCGAGCCCCACCTCCCCGATCGCCACGAGGTTCTTCGGCAGCGGGGTGTCGCTCGCCGCGGACGCCAGCGCCAGCGCCACCGCGAGGTCCGCCGAGGGCTCCGTGAGCCGGACACCGCCGACCGTCGCGCTGTAGATGTCGCGCTTGCCGAGCGCGGAGATCCGGCCGCGCTGCTCCAGCACCGCCAGCATCATCGACACGCGCGAGGTCTCAAGGCCCGACGTCGTACGGCGCGGCGACGGGATCTGCGAGTCGACCGTCAGCGCCTGCACCTCCACGACCAGCGGACGCCTGCCCTCCAGCGTGACCGTCAGGCAGGTGCCCGGCACCGGCTCGTCGCGCCGGGTCAGGAACAGGCCCGACGGGTCCGCGAGCCCCGTGATGCCCTCGTCGTGCAGCTCGAAGCAGCCGACCTCGTCCGTCGTCCCGTACCGGTTCTTCACGCCGCGCACCAGCCGCAGCCGCGCGTGCCGGTCGCCCTCGAACTGGAGCACCACGTCCACCAGGTGCTCCAGCAGGCGCGGCCCCGCGATCGCGCCGTCCTTCGTGACATGGCCGACGAGGATCGTCGCCATGCCGCGCTCCTTGGACGCGCGGATCAGCGCGCCCGCGACCTCCCGCACCTGCGCCATGCCGCCGGGCGCGCCGTCGATCTCCGGGGACGCCACCGTCTGCACGGAGTCCAGGATCAGCAGGGACGGCTTCACCGCGTCGAGATGGCCGAGCACCGCCGACAGGTCAGTCTCCGCCGCCAGATACAGGTCGTCGTGGAGTGCCCCGATCCGGTCGGCGCGCAGCCGGACCTGGCTGGCCGACTCCTCGCCCGTGACGTAGAGCGTGCGGTGGTCGGGGCGCGCGGCCTTCGCCGCGACGTCCAGCAGCAGCGTCGACTTGCCGACGCCCGGCTCGCCCGCGAGCAGCACCACGGCGCCCGGCACCAGGCCGCCGCCGAGCACGCGGTCCAGCTCGGGCACGCTCGTGGACCGCGCCTTCGCCTGCCGGACGTCCACCTGGCCGATGGGCACGGCCGCCGCCGTAACGCGCCCGGCCGCCGTGGTGCGCACGGCGGGCGCGCCGTACTCCTCGACCGTGCCCCACGCCTGGCACTCGGGGCAGCGGCCGAGCCACTTGGCGGTCGTCCAGCCGCACTCGGTGCAGCGGTAGGACGGCCTGTCCTTGGCGGTTTTCGTACGGGTGGTGGCCATGCGGTTCACCGTATAGCCACCTACTGACATCGCCGGCAGCACTGACAGGGCTGACGGGGCCGCCGGGCCGTGTGGCCGTTCACGGCGGGCGCGGGCCCCGTCGGTACCCTGGCCGCTCGCCCCGGGCGGCGGTGACCGGCCGGGGCCCATGACGTTCGTCGGCGGCGGGCGGACGTCGACCGGGAACAGGGGAGGCGCGCGGATGGCGGGAACGAGTGGGGACGCGGGGGCGGCGGCCCGTGGCGGTTGGGCGGAGGCGGGCGACGCTCGCGGTCCCGCGGCGGCCGGTGGCGGTTCGGCGGCTTTGACGGCGTTCGACGCCGCCGAGCGGCGGATCTGGGCCGGCCGGGAGGACGCGTACGCGGGCAGCTTCGCCAAGCTCTGCGCGTACACGGTGCCGATGCTGCTGGACGCGGCCCGGGTCACGGCGGGGGCCCGGCTGCTCGATGTCGGCACCGGGCCCGGCACGGTCGCCGCGGCGGCGCATGCGCGCGGTGCGCGGGTGTCGGCCGTGGACGCGGAACCCGGCATGGCCGCGCTCGCCGCGCGCGCGGTGCCCGAGGCCGACGTGCGCACGGGCGCCCTCCCGCGACTGCCCTACGAGACGGGCTCGTTCGACGCGGTCGTCGCCAACTTCGTGCTCAACCACGTGGGTCGCCCCGGCGCCGCCGCTGCCGAGTTGCGCCGGGTCGCCCGGCCCGGCGGCCGGGTTGCCGTGACCATCTGGGGCGGGGCCGACGCGCCGGGGCGGGCCCTGCTCGGCCGGGCGGTGGCGGCGGCGGGCGCGAGCCGCCCGGACCATCTCCCTTCGCTGGACGAGGAGTTCGACTTCCCCCGTACCGAGGAGGGGCTGGCGGTGCTGCTGTCGGCGGCGGGCCTTGCCGATGTCGTGTGCACGACCCTGGAGTGGACGCACCGCACGACGCGTGAGGAGTGGTGGGGCGGCGCGGCCCGCGGCGTGGCGACGATCGGGCAGACGATCGCCTGCCAGTCGCCCGGGACGATCGCGGAGATCAGGCGCCACTACGACGCCCTCTGCGCCGAGTTCGACACCGGTGACGGGGTGCTCGCGCTCCCGCACGCGGCCCTCCTGGTGCACGGGAGGCGCACGGCGCCGTGACACCGGCGCGGGGCGGGGGAGGCCCGCAGGACGGGCGGGGACCTCTGCCAGAACGTTTCAGCAGCGTGCAACAGCCGTAAGTGAAGTGACGATTCTTGTCCTCATTCGGGGCTTTCCTTCACCCGTACGGATTAAATGCACTCAAGAGGTGCGAACGGTGCTGTCTCGCCTGTCTACCGTCGCCGGGTGACGAGCAGCAGCCCCGAGACCTCCAGGCACAGCAGCGGCGCGCACCATGCGCCCCATCGTGCGCCCCGGGTGGCGGCGCCGAGGCCGCCCGCGCGCTACGAGCCCCATCTGGACGGCCTGTTCACCTACTGCCTCTCCGTGCTGTGCGACCACGCGGCGGCCATGGCGGTGTTGGGCGAGGTTCTGGCCATCTCCGAGCGCCAGTACGGCCGTTCGCCGACCGGCGAGGCCGAGCGCAAGGCGTGGCTCTACGCGCTGGCCCGCTGGGCGTGCCTGCGCAGACTCGCCGAGCAGCGCGGGAGGCGGGTCGCCGAGACGCGCCGGGGCCACGCCGGGGCGCGCGACCGGACGGCGGCGGGCGCGCCGGCGAGCACCGCGTCCCCGGGTGGCGCACCCGCCCGCCCTGGGAGC
>NZ_JAIUKE010000125.1 GCF_020176795.1 Streptomyces sp. 8L | reverse complement strand
CGTCGGCGGCCGGGCCCACCCCAGTCCAGTCCGAGTCGAGCGGCGCGGCGCACCCGCACGCTCTCTTCAGCCGCACTCCCACCGCCAGTTCACACCGCCAGTTCACACCGTCCAAAGGAGCACCAGCCGTCATGACGACTCTCCGCCGTACCGTTCAGGGCGCCGTTCTCGCCGCCGCCCTCCTCTCCGCCTCGGCCGTGGCCGGCCCCACTGCCGCGCACGCGGCGGCGCTGCCGCCCGCCTGCCAGGACGCGCTCCTCAAGACACTCGACAAGTTCCCCGTCGCGCACTTCACGGTGCCGGACAAGGTCGAGAGCGGCCTGCTGGACCAGGTCTCGGCACTCAGCGACGCCGATCAGAGCGCGTTCACGCAGGCCGCCTGCACATCGTGGAACGACTGGGCCACCGCCAACGGCAAAGCCGTGGCCAAGGACCTGGACACCACGTACCAGAACACCAGCGGGAAGGTGTGCGCCAAGTTCGCCGCTGCGTCCCTCAAGACGCTCAAGAAGTACGCGCCCAACGTCCCGGCCGCGACCCGGGACCTGGAGAAGGTGGCCAAGAAGGTCTGGAAGAAGGCCATGCAGAAGCTCTCCACCGACGCGACGGACGCCACCTGCCGCAAGGCCTACGACGGAGTGAAGTCCGGCTGGTGACAGCGGTCCCGGCTCGGCGCGCCGCACCGGAAAGGGCGTGGGCCCACCGGTGCGGCGGCTCCGGGCGCGGTCGCCAGGCCGCTCGGGCACGCCGCCCCGTCCACCCCGGTGACGGCGGCGGAGCCCTGCCTCTTGCAGGGGCGGAGGAAGCGGCTTAGCGTCGGGTGCGGTTCGCGGCAGCAGTGTTCACGAGCGGCAACGCGGTAGGGACGACATGCCTTCAACGCACTACGCACCAACCCGGAGCAGGTCGACGGCGCGGCGTACGAGAGGGCGATGGGGGGCGGCAGCCCTGTGCTTCGCGCTCGCCGTCACCGGACCCGCCGCCGGGACCGCCGCGAGCGCGAGCGCCACCCCACGGCAGGCCGCGGCATCCGACGCGGCTCCGGGGCCCGGGACTGATCTGACGAAGCTGGTCAATCCCTTCATCGGGACCGAGAACGAGGGTCTCGACTTTCCCGCCGCGGGCGCGCCGTTCGGTCTGGTGCAGGAGAGTCCGCTGATGAAGACGGCCGGTGGCACGGGGTGCGACAACGAGTCCGCCGACACGGTCACCGGTTTCAGCCAGACGACGATCAACGGATGCCGGTTCAACTACCTGCCGATGATGCCCACGACCGGCGCGATCGGTTCGACCGATCCGGCGGACTACGCCTCGGGCTTCAGCCACGCGAACGAGACGACGAGCCCCGACTACTACCGGACGAAGCTCGACAAGTACGGCGTGACCGTCGGGTTGACGGCAACCGCGCGGACCGGATGGCAGCAATACACCTTCCCGCGGACGAGCCGGGCGAACGTGCTGTTCAACGCGGGCTCGGGCGTGACCGGTTCCGAGATCCGCGTCGTCGGCGACCGGACGGTCGAGGGGTGGGTCGAGGATTCCAAGAAGACCTACTTCGTCGCGTGGCTCAGCCGGCCGTTCACCTCGTACGGCACCTGGAAGGGCACCGATCGGAGCCCTGGCTCCAGGGAATCGGCCGCCAAGGGCCCCAACGGGGCGTGGGCGACGTTCGACACGAGGAAGAACGATGCCCCCGTCGTCGCGAAGGTGGGGCTCTCCTTCACCGGACTGGCCGGCGCGCGGAAGAACCTCTCGGTGGAGACGGGGAAGCTCGGATTCGACTTCGACGCCGCCCGCAAGGCACTGAACGGCCGGTGGAACTCGATGCTGCACAGGGCCGCGGTCGGGGGCGGCTCGCACGACCAGCAGGTCGCGTACTACACGGCGCTCTACCACGCGATGCTCGATCCGAATCTGATCGGTGACGTCGACGGCCGCTACGTCGGAGCCGACAAGAAGACGTACACCGCCACCGGTTACACCCCCTACAGCAACTTCTCGCTGTGGGACACGTTCCGGACGCAGAACCAGCTCCTTGAGATGCTCGATCCCAAGGTCGCGCACGACATCGACATGTCGATCCTCGCGCTGGCGCGGGAGGGCGGCGCGCTGCCCCGCTGGTACCTGGAGGACCAGGAGGGCAACATCATGACCGGTGACCCGGTCACGCCCTTCCTGGTCGAGGGCTGGTCGAAGGGGCTGCTCACCGGAGCGGACGCCCAAGAGGCGTACAGATACCTCCGGGCGAACGCGACCGAGGTGCCGCCCGCCGGCGTCCGCGAGAACGGGCGCGCCGGCGTCGCGTACTACGCGGCGCGCGGATACATCCCCTACGGGCTCAACATCAAGCCGAACACCGGCTGCGGCGGGGGTACGAGCGGCGGCTGCTGCCCGACCAAGACGAACGACAACGACTGCTATTACGGCACGTCGGCCACGCTGGAGTACGCGGCGGCCGACGCGTCGCTGGCGCTGATGGCGAAGGGGCTGGGCCACACGGCCGACGCCGCGATGTTCGCCAGGCGCGGCCAGTCGTACAAGAACGTCTTCGACACGCGGACCCGCCAGTTCCGGCCCCGCACCGCGGCCGACGGCACCTGGCTCACTCCCTACGACCCGGTCACGAGCGACCACGCGTTCCACGAGCAGAACGCGAGCCAGTACCAGTGGCTGGTGCCCCAGGACCCGGCGGGGCTCGTCGGCATGCTGGGCGGCAGCGACGCGACGACCAGCCGGCTCAACGAGTTCTTCGCCTACGACGACCTCCTCGCCGACCCGGCGGGCACCGCGCGCACGGCGTGGGTGAGTGACCCGTACGACTACTACGACTCCACGAAGTACAACCCGAACAACGAACCGAACCTCATCGCCCCCTATCTGTACGCGTGGACCGGACGGCCCGGCAACACCGCGACCGTGGTCAAGGCGCAGGAGACCCTGTTCACCAACAGCCCCGGCGGCATCCCCGGCAACGACGACATGGGGGAGATGTCCTCCTGGTACGTGATGTCGTCGCTGGGGCTCTACCCCACGACCAGCGGCGGCGGCTTCGACGTCCTCACCACTCCCCAGTTCCCGAACGCCCGGGTGCGGATCGGAAACTACGGCACGACGCAGGGCGGGACCCTGACGATCTCCGCGCCGGGCACCGGCATGGCCGACCGGTACGTCGACTCCGCGACGGTGAACGGCGCGACCTGGGACAAGGCATGGGTCGGCCAGGCCGACATCGCCCATGGCGGACGCATCGACTTCACCCTGAGCACCAGGCCCACCGCGTGGGCGACGGCCGCGAAGGACGCCCCGCCCTCGATCGACACGACGCCGAATCCGCAGCGTCTGCTCAGCGCCGAGGTGGGACCCCGCCAGGTCGTCATGGAGCCCACGCAGGGCCGCCCGTCGCGGCAGCATGTCGATCTGACACTCCTGGCCACCGCTCCGCACACCGCGCGGGTCACCGTGACCGCGAAGGCCCCGAAGGGATGGTCGGTGTCACCCTCCAGGGCGACGGCGACGGCCGACTCGAACGGACTCCCGGCCCAGGTGCGGGACCGGTTGCGGATCACCGCGCCGGCCGGGACCCCGGCAGGCACCTACACGGTGCCGGTGACGGCCAAGCTCCCCGGAGCCGCCCCGGTCGAGAAGGCGGTCACCGTCGTGGTGGGGCGGGCCGGGGACTGCGCGATCCGGACGAGCACCTCGTGCGCCGTCGATCTCCACGGCGCCTACAACCACGACGGCGTCGCCACACTCGCCGCGCCGGACGAGGGCGACTTCGACGGCACGGGCGGGAGCTACGCCGCCGACCAGCTGCCCGCGCCGGGACCCGTCACGCTCGGCGGGGTCACCTATCAGGCACCTCCGACCTCCGGCACCAGCAAGAACTTCGTCAGGTCCACCGGACAGGCCATCGCCCTCCCCTCAGGCGACTACCGCAGCCTCCACATCGTGGGCGCGTCCGACAACGGCAGTACCGGTGCCGCGTCGGCCACCGCCATCGTCACCTACACCGACGGCAGCACCGCGACGGTTCCGCTCGAACTCACCGGCTGGGCGAACACGACTCCGGACTTCGGCAACACCGTCGCGCTGACGAGCGCGTACCGGCTACAGGCCGGAACGGGGAAGACCACGGCCAAGGCGTCGCTCTACGAAACAACCGTGCCGCTGGAGTCCGGGAAGCAGGTCCGGTCCCTCTCCCTGGCGGCACCGTCCGTGCCGGCATGGGTCGCGCCCGGGTCCGGGGGACTCGACTGGCAGCGCGACAGCGCCCTCGACATCTACGCCATGACCCTTCAGCGCTGACCCGCACGACGAGTGGGCCCTACGCCGGACACGAGCACCACTCGACGTGTCGGACCGCGGCGGCCACCGGGCCCGGGCATTACAGAATGTGCAAAAGACGGCCATCAACCCTGCCCACCGAAGGCGTCGCGGCATAATCTTCCGGCATGCTCAACGCGCACCGCCTGCACATACTGGCCACCGTCGACCAGGCGGGGAGTATCGCCGGCGCCGCGCGCCAACTGAAGCTGTCACCGTCGGCCGTGTCGCACCAGCTGGCCCAGTTGGAGAAGGACGCCTGCGTCAGTCTCGTCGAGCGCGGCGCGCAGAGCCTGCGTCTCACGGCGGCGGGACGGCGGCTGTCGCTGCGCGGGCAGGAGGTCCTGGCCCTGCTGGACTCGGCGGAGAAGGACCTGCGGGCGCAGTCCCGCGCCGACTCGGGGCATCTGCGCATCGGCTTCTTCGCGTCGGCGGGCTACCAGCTGCTGCCGCAGTCGCTGTCCCGCTTCTCTCGGCGCTATCCAGGGGTCGAGCTGGAACTGGTCGAGGGACAGCCGCACGAGTTGGCGCTCAGTGTCCAGCAGGGCGCGATCGACGCGCTGGTGGTCTTCGAGCACGTGCTCGACCCGTGGGTGCCGCCGGAGGGCGTCCAGGTGAAGGAGCTCTTCCACGAGCCGCAGCTCCTGGTGGTGCCGACCGGGCATCCGGCGGGCCGGCGCAGCCAGGTGCGGCTGGTGGAGCTGGCCGGGGAGCAGTGGATCACCTCGTTCGGGACCGGCACACCGGTGCTCTCCGTACTCGAACGGGCCTGTGCCCTGGAGGGTTTCGTCCCGAACATCCGATGTCGCAGCGATCACTATGAAGTGATCGTCGGACTGGTGCGGGCCGGCATGGGCATCGCGCTGGTCCCGAGTCTGGGAATCAACGACACCACGGGGGTCCAGACCAGCCGGGTGTCCGGTCCGCGGCTGTACCGGAAGATCGGCGTCGCGTGGCGGCCGGGGAACCCGAACCCGGTGCTGAGCAGCTTCATCGCCTACCTGGGCAGCGCCGCCTCCCACCTGCTGGCCACCGGCCGTCTCGGCGGGAGCGCGACGAACTGACCGCGGGCCGCCGGTCGGGCGCGGCCCGCCCCGTCCCGGCCGGTACGTCAGGCCCGCGCGGTGCCGTCCCGCGTCCGTACGGGCCGAACTCGGCGTGCCTGCCTCCGTCCCTTGCCGCCCGGCGCCCCCGCCGTGTCGTCCGCGCCCGTACGGGTCGTGCTCAGCGTGCCTGCGTCCGCCCCGGGCCGCCCGGCGCCCGCGCCGTGTCGTCCCGCCTGGTACGTCAGGCCCGCGCCGTCCCGTCCCGCGCCCGTACGGCCCGTGCTCAGCGTGCGTGCGCCGCGATCCGCGCGCCGACCTCCCGCATCGCGCGCGTCATCGTGAACTCGTCGCCCGGGGCGCAGTTGGCCAGCACCGCGTAGCAGACCTGCCGACCGCCGCGCACCACGCCGACGTCGCAGCGGACCCCGGCGTCGACACCGGTCTTGTTCGCGACCCACAGCGACGCGCTGGGGACCTCGCGGATCGAGTCGTCCTCGGGGTCGTGCGGGATGAGCGCCGGGACCATGGCACGGTCGCAGCACCCCGCCATCCAGCCGAGCAGCAGGCGCGCCCATCGCTCGTCCCCTGCGATCCGTCCGGCGAGCGCGGCCAGTTCCGCCGCGGTACCGACGGCGAAGGTGGACGGATGCTCCGGCAGCCGCGGCTCGCGAATCCGGTCGAGCAGCCGGGTGGCGGTCAGTCCCAGCCCCGCCGCCGTGTCGTTGACCCGCTCAAGTCCCACCCGCCGGATCAGGGCGTTCGTGGCGGTGTTGTCGCTCACCGACGCCGTGAGCAGGGCCAGGTCGGAGAGAGTCCAGCGGCGCGCCGACAGGCCGGTGAGCAGCCCGGAGCCGCCGCAGTAGTCCTCGTCGAGCAGCTCGACCGGCTCATCGGCCCGCAGATCCCCGCCGGTGAGGCCGCGGGCGATTTCGGCCAGCAGCAGCAACTTGCCCACGCTGGCGAGCGGCAGCACCTCGTCCGCGCGGTGCTCAAGGACGCCGGGCACCGCGACCGACAGCACACCGGGCAGCTCCGGCGGAAGACCGCCGCTCAGCACGCCAGCACCCGCCCCGGCCGGGCCGGCGTCACCGCACCGTCCTCCACCACCACCGAGCCGGCCACCACGACCAGCCGGATTCCGCTCGGCACGAGCAGCGGGTCGGCGAAGGTGGCGCGGTCGGCGACAGCCGCAGGGTCGAGGACCACCAGGTCCGCGTGGCCGCCGTCGCGCAGCACCCCCCGGCCGGTCAGGCCGAACCTGGCCGCGGTCGCGCCGGTCATCTTGTGGATGGCCTCCGGCAGGCCGAGCAGCCCCAACTCCCGTACGTAGCGCCCGAGAACACGGACGAACGTACCGGCCCAGCGCGGGTGGGGCAGGCCGGGTTTCGGTACTCCGTCCGAACCGATCATGGCGAACGGCGCGGCGAGCACCCGCTGGACGTCGTCCTCGCGCATCGAATGGCTGATGATCGTCACGTCCCCCTCCTCGGCCAGCAGCAGATCAGCGACCACGTCGAGGGTATCGGCGCCCCGTTCCGCTGCGATGTCGGCGATGCTCCGGCCATGCAGCTCGGGATGGCGCACGGCCCCGGCCACCGATATACGGTCCCAGCCGCCGTTGCCCACGGTGTTCTCCCATCCGGCCACGCCGTCAGCGATGGCGGCGCGCATCCTGGCCCGCTCGCCCGTGTCGCGCAGCCGCTCCAGCAGACGGGCCGTACCGCCGTCGTGCGCCCACGGCGGCAGCATCGCGGCGAGGCCGGTGCTGCCTGCGGTGTACGGGTAGACGTCGCAGGTCACGTCCATGCCCCCGGCGCGAAGCGCCAGCAGGCGCGGCAGCGTCCGCTCGGTCGCGCCCCACCCGTGGCGGCCGGCCGTCTTGTGGTGCGAGACGTGCAGCGGGGCGCCGCTGTCGCGGGCGATGCGCACCGCTTCCTCCAGCGCGGCCTCCACCCGGGACATCTCGTCCCGCAGATGCGTCACATACGGCTTGCCGTGCCGGGCCGCCACGGCCGCGAGGGCCGTGACCTCGGCGGTGTCGGCGTACGAGCCGGGGGTGTAGATCAGGCCGGTCGACAGGCCCGCGGCGCCCGAGCCGAGCGCCTCGTCCAGCACCCGGCACATGGAATCGAGTTCGGTCGCAGTGGCGGCGCGGTCGGCGGGCCCCACCACCGCTTCGCGCAGGGTGCCGTGGCCGACGAGCGAGGCCAGGTGGTTCGGCCGGCCGGCCTCGGCGTGCGCGCGGGCGAGCGCGCCGAAGTCCGGATACGGCGCGGGGAACGCGCTGTCCCCGCAGTTGCCGCAGATCTCGACGGTCACGCCCTGGAGCACCGCGGCGTGCGCGGGCACTGTGCCTGTGTCGTCGAGGGCGGCCAGGTCGGAGTGCGTGTGCGCGTCGATGAAACCGGGCGCCACGACGCAGCCGGTGGCGTCGAGGACTCGGTCGGCGTGGGCGGGGGAGTCCGGTGGCAGTACGCGGACCCGGCCCCCGGTGATCCCGATCCGGCCCGCGGCCAGCGGAGCGCCGGTACCGTCGGCGATGTCCGCGCCGTGGATCAGCAGGTCGAAGTGGGGCGCTCTCATCGCACCTCTTCACGGTCGCCGAGGGGAGCCGCGTCACACTGCCGTGCGTGGACCTCCCCGGCACGGCCGGGCGGTGCGGCGCGGGCGTCATGCCCCCAACCCGGCGTCAACACACGGCGCCGTACGGCAGCACCCGTGCGGGCAGGGGCAGCGGCGGACGAGCCCGCGCCGGGCGGTGCGATCCGCCCGCCAGGACCTGCGGCGCCGGTGCGTGCGCGGCGGCCGGGGGCCTGCCGGTGCGCGCCGGGCGGGATGGACGGCTGGTTCATGGACTGCCTCGCTGGGGATTGTCGTCGGACCGGATGATCAGCGTGCCGTGTGGGCGGGTTCCTGTGCCGCAGCGACGAAAACCTCGCCGCTCACCGATGAGTTCCCTCCGGCAAGGACGACCGCGTCCCCAGCGACGCCGACGATCCGATCCGCCGCCCGGAGTTCTCCGGCGAGGCCCACGGGCCGGGTCCGTGCCCGCGCCCGCGCCCGTGCCGCCCGGAGTTCTCCGACGAGGCGACGGTCGGTGGCGCGGCGCCGTCCAACTCGCCTGCCCGCACGTCGGGCTCGACCGGTACGCCCAGGTCATGGGGGCGGGGCGAGGCATCGAAGAGTTCGATGCTCAGAGACGCAAGCCCTGATGGAAGGACGCTGTTCCCCGATGGGTTGCCATTCTCTGCACCTGAGCTTCAGGCGATCGTGAGGTGCTGTTGTGCCACCGGATGCCATGACGTCGGCACCGGTCGCGTCGGTTCCCGCGCCAGACCGGCGTGTCACCGGCCTGCGGTCAGGACACACCACGGCGCACACCCCCGCGCCCGCGTACATCCGGCGCGCGGCGGCACGCACACGCCGCCGGCCGGCGGCCTCCCGCCACGCGCCAGGAAGGCCCACCCGCCGTTTACCGGTCCGCCCGAGGCGCCGGCGGCCACGTATCCACCGCTGACCGGCCGGCCGGCCCCACCCGCGTACCCCCTTCCCCACCCGCACCTGTCCGGTCCTGCACAGCCCTCTGCTTCCCTTTTTCGGAGATCCTCTATGGTTCTGCGCGAACGCCACAGGCCGCGCACCGCACTGGCCGCGACGGCCGCCTGCGCCCTGTCCCTGGCCGCCCCGGCAGCGCTGGCGAGTCCGGCGGCGGCCGCCACCTCGCACAACACCGCCGGCAAGACGCTCCGGGTCGCGATGGACAGCTCGGGAATAGACACCTTCAACCCGTTCACGTCGTACTTCAACGGCTCCCTCGACATCTTCGGCAGCATCTACCCGGCGCTGACCGTGATCAACAAGGAGGGCCGGCCCAGCCCGTACCTGGCCACGTCCTGGTCGACCTCGTCCGACCACCTCACCTGGACCTTCAAGATCCGCAAAGGGCTGAAGTGGAGTGACGGCCGGCCGCTGACCGCGGCCCACGCCGCCTGGACGTTCAACCTGATCATGACCAACGCGACCGCGGCCACCGCCAACGGCTCCCTGGTCGCCAACTTCACCTCGGTCACCGCGCCCGACCCCACCACCCTGGTGATCAGGACGAAGCACCCGCAGGCCAACCTCACCTACGTCAGCACCCCGATCTACAGCATCCCGATCGTGCCGGAGCACATCTGGAAGGCGCACGTCGCCGACCTCAAGGACTACAGGAACGACACGTTCCCGGTCGTCGGCTACGGGCCCTGGAAGCTCACCGGCTACAAGACGGACCAGTACGCGACGCTGGACGCCAACAAGTCGTTCATCCTGGGCGCGCCCAAGTACGGCCACATGGTCGACCAGCTGTACAAGAACAGCGACAGCGCCGTCGCGGCCCTGCGCACCGGCCAGTTGCAGTACATGAACGAGGTCGACGCCACCGAGTACACGGCGCTGAAGCGCTCCTCCGGCGTCTCGACCGCGCAGTCCGTGGGCAACGGCTGGACCGGGCTCGAACTGAACCCCGGCGCCAGGACCCGCAGCGGCAAGCCGCTCGGCACCGGCAACCCCGCCCTCACCGATCCGCGGGTACGCCGCGCGATATCCCTGGGCGTGGACAAGAAGACCCTGCTCAAGAAGGTCATCGACGGCTACGGCACGGTCGGCGAGGGCTACTTGCCGCCGGCCTGGTCGCAGTGGGTGTGGAAGCCCCCGGCCGGCCAGGAGCAGAGGTACGACCCCGCGAAGGCGAACCAGCTTCTGGACCGGGCCGGCTACAAGCGCGGGGCGAACGGCATCCGGGTCAGCCCCAAGACGGGCAAGGCGCTCACCCTGAGACTCGGTATCCACTCGGACGACGCCACCGACGCGACGATAGCCCCGTACGTGGCGGGCTGGCTCAAGGACATCGGCATCAAGGTGGTGATCGACCCCATGAGTATGAGCGCGCTCAACAGCGATCTGGGCAAGGGCGACTGGGACATGCTGATGGACGCCTGGACGAACGGACCGGACCCGACGTACATCCTCGGCATCCAGAGCTGCACCACGCTCCCCGACGACCAGGGCAGCGGCGGCAACACGGACTCCTTCTTCTGCGACCCCGCCTACGAGAAGCTGTTCGCGAAGCAGCAGACCGAGTTCGACCCGGCACAGCGGGCGAAGAGCGTCGACCAGATGCAGCAGATCCTCTACAACGCCGATGTCGACCTGATGCTGTACAACAAAACCACCGAGATCGCGATGTCCTCCACGGTCACCGGCATGAACACCGGCAAGCCGAACGCGCAGGGCGTCTACCCGGCGCAGGGCTCGTTCTGGAGCTGGCTGGACGCGACCCCGGCGGCCGGTGACGGCACCTCCTCCGGCGATGTCGCCCTCTGGCTCGGCATCGCCGCCGCCGTCATCGTGGTCGGCGCGGGCGCCGGCGTCCTCCGGCGCAGGGCGGGGGCGGACGACCGTGAGTAATCCCGTCACCACCACCGAGCCCGCCGTCGACGCGCTCCAGCCGGCCGCGCGGCGCCCGCGCGCGCCACGGCTGCCCTGGGCCGGCTACCTGGCCGGCAAACTCGCCGCCTCCGTCGTCAGTTTCGCCGTCACCCTGGTCATCGGCTTCGCCCTGTTCAACCTCATGCCGTCCGACCCGGTCCGCACCATGACGCGCGGCCGGCCGGTCAGCCCGGCGCAACTCATCCAACTGCGTGCCCAACTCGGCCTGGACAAGCCGGTCTGGCAGCGGTTCCTGGACTTCGTGAACGACACACTGCACGGCCGTCTCGGCTACTCCTGGGAGTACCAGCGGTCGGTGGCCTCCCTGGTGATGGACCACGTCGGCCCGACGCTGCTGCTGATGGGCACGTCCTTCGTCATCTCGGTGCTGCTCGGGCTGTGGCTCGGCCAGCGCAGCGGCTGGCGCGCCGGGAGCCGGTTCGACCGGATCACCTCGTCCCTCGCGCTGACACTGTGGTCGGTGCCCACCTTCTGGCTGGGCATGATCCTGCTGATGGTGTGCAGTGTCGGCATCGGCCCGATCCACGGCTTCCTGCCGGCGGGCGGCATGAGCGACCCCTCCCTGCCGGGGAGCGGCATGGCCCACTACGTGGACGTGGCCCGGCACCTGGTGCTGCCCGCGCTGACCATGATCCTGGTCGTGTACGCCCAGTACGTGACCATCATGCGGTCCTCGATCATCGAGGAGACCGGCAGCCCCTACCTGCTGACCGCCCGGGCCAAGGGCCTCACCGACGACGCCGTGCGCCGCCGCCACGCCATGCCCAACGCCCTGCTGCCCTCGGTGACCATGATCTTCATGCACCTCGGCACCCTGATCAGCGGCGCGGTGACCGTCGAGGCGGTCTACTCCTGGCCCGGCCTCGGCGACCTCACCTACGAGGCGCTCCAGATCCCCGACCTGCCCCTGCTCCAGGGCACCTTCATCGTCTTCAGCGCGAGTGTGATCATCATGAATCTCCTGGCGGATCTCGCCTACCGGTTCCTCGACCCGCGGGTGCGCGCCCAGTGAGCGCCGCGCAGACCCTTGAGTCGAGGGACGTCGCGGCGGCAGTCCCCGCCCGGTTCGCCGGCGCGCGCCGCTTCGCCCGATCGTTCTGGCACCGCAGGTCCGGCGTCGTCGGACTGGCCGTGCTGCTGGTCTTCTCCCTGCTCGCCCTGCTGTCACCGCTGTTCATCAGCCAGGACCAGCTGGACGTCACCAAGGTGGACGGACCGCTGCTGGCCGCGCCGAGCGGGCACTACCCGCTCGGCACCGACCAGGCGGGCCGCAACGTACTGCTCCTGATGATCTGGGGTTCGCGGGAGTCGCTGCGGGTCGGCATCATCGCCACGGTGCTGACCGTCGTCATCGGCGCCGGGATCGGTATCGTGGCCGGCCACTACGGCGGCTTCGTCGGCCGCGCGCTGATGCATGTGACCGACTGGTTCATCGCACTGCCCAGCCTGCCGCTGGCCATCTCCCTCGCGGCGGTGCTCGGCCAGGGCGAGACGTCGATCACCATCGCGATCGCCGCCACGTCCTGGACCGCGACCGCCCGTCTGGTGCGGGCGCAGACACTGGCCGTCGAGGCGCGCCCGTTCGTCGACCGGGCCCGCGCGCTGGGCGCGGGCGACTGGCAGATCATGGTGCGGCAGGTGCTGCCCAACGTGACGCCGCTGATCCTGGTCTCCAGCACCCTGACGGTGGCCGGGGCGCTGCTGTCCGAGGCCACCCTCACCTTCCTGGGCCTCGGCAACCCCGCGAGCATCACCTGGGGCGAGTTGCTGAACAGCGCCTTCTTCAACGGCGCGTTCACCGCCGACGCCTGGTGGTGTCTGCTGCCGCCCGGCCTGGCGATCCTCGTGGTGGTGCTGGGCTTCACGCTCACCGGCCGCGCCGTGGAACACGTACTCGACCCGCGTACGGAGGACAAGCGTTGACCACGAAGACCGCGGACGCGGCAACGAATCCGGCGACCTGCGACGACGCACCGCTGCTCGCGGTGCGCGACCTGCGGGTCACCTACCGCCAGGGCGACCACGACGTCCCCGCCGTACGGGGAGTCGACTTCAGCCTGGCTCCCGGCGACACCCTGGGCATCGCGGGCGAGTCCGGCTGCGGCAAGTCCACCATGGCCCTGAGCCTGCTGCGGCTCCAGGACCGCGGGGCCGAGGTCACCGGCGAGGTGCTCTACCGGGGCGAGAACCTGCTGACGACCCGTTGGGTACGGCTGCGGGCCGTGCGCTGGGCCGGCGCCTCGGTGGTGTTCCAGGGCGCGATGAGCGCGCTGAACCCGGTGCGCACCGTGCTGGACCAGATCGCCGAGCCGATCGTGCTGCACGACAAGGTCCGGAGAAGGGAAGCCGCGCGGCGCGCCACCGAACTCCTCGACCGTGTCGGCATAGCCGCCCGGCGGGCGCGCAGCTACCCGCACGAGCTCTCCGGCGGGCAGCGGCAACGGGTGATGATCGCCATGGCGCTGGCCTGCCGCCCCGACCTGATCATCGCCGACGAACCCACCACCGCGCTGGACGTCATGGTCCAGGCCCAGATCCTGGAACTGCTGGCCGAGACGGTCCGGGAGTCGCGGATCGCCGTCATGATGATCACCCACGACCTGTCGCTGCTGGCCCACACCTGCGACCGGCTCGCGGTGATGTACGCGGGCCGGATCGTCGAACTCGGCCCGTCCCGGCAGGTGCTGCAACAGCCCGAACACCCCTACACCCGCGCTCTGTCGCGGGCCTTTCCCACCATCGGCGACCCGGCCTCCCGGCGCGCCCCGGCCGGCCTGCCCGGCGACCCGCCGCGGCCGTCGGAGACCGGGACGGGCTGCGATTTCGCCGCTCGCTGTCCCGAGGTGCTTCCCGTCTGCCGCACCGAGGAGATGCGGCTGTGGCCCGCAGGGCCCGACCGGCACGCCGCGTGTGTGCGCGTGCTGCCCCACCACGGAGGTAAGGCGTGAGTAGCGAACCCACCCCGTCCGCAAGCGCGTTGGAGGTCCGCGACCTGTCGGTGGTGTATCCCGCCTCGCGCGGGCGCGCCCCCGCCCGCGCCGTCGACGGCGTCAACCTGCGCATCGGCAAGGGCGAGATCGTCGCACTGATCGGCGAGTCGGGCTGCGGCAAGTCCACCCTGGCCCGGGCGCGGGGGGGGGGGGGGGCGGCCCCCCCCCGGGCGGGGGGGGCCCCCCGCGCCCCCCGGGGGGCCCAAGGCCACCGGGGGAACCGCCAACCCCCGCCCCCCCCCAACGGGCCCCCGCCCGCCCCGCGCCCGCGCGGGGGGCCCGCCCCCCCCCCCCGCGCCGGGGGGGGGGGGGCCGGGGGCCCCCCCCCCCCCGCGGCGAGGTGCTCTACGAGGACACGGCGCTGGACTACTCGGCCAAGGGGCTCAAGCGCTACCGGCGCCACACCCAACTGGTGCTCCAGGACCCCGGCGGCGCCCTTAACCCCAAGCAGAACGTCTATGACGCGGTCGCCCTGGGGCCGCGCCTGCACGGACTCACCGAGGGGCTGCCGCTCACCGTGCACGAGGCGCTGTCACGGGCCGGACTGAGGCCGCCCGAGGACTACTTCGACCGCTACCCGCACGAGATGTCCGGCGGCCAGCAGCAGCGCGTCGTCATCG
This sequence comes from Streptomyces sp. 8L, assembly GCF_020176795.1. Taxonomy (GTDB): domain Bacteria; phylum Actinomycetota; class Actinomycetes; order Streptomycetales; family Streptomycetaceae; genus Streptomyces. Next base: position 16,052 of record NZ_JAIUKE010000125.1, on the reverse strand, counting down.
CCGGCGTGCTGGCCCTGAACCCCTCCGTCATCGTCGCCGACGAGCCGGTCGCGTCGCTGGACGCCTCGGTGCGCGGCGAGATCCTCAAGCTCATCCTCGGCCTGCGCGACGAACTCGGGCTCTCGGCCCTCGTGGTGAGCCACGACCTCGGACTGGCCTGGAACATCGCCGACCGGGTGGCGGTGATGTACCTGGGCCGCGTGGTCGAGCAGGGCACGGTGGAAGAGGTGCTGCTGCGACCCCAACACCCGTACACCCGGGCGCTGCTGTCCGTGGTGCCGACCGGCGCCGAGGACTGGCACCCGACCCTGCTGACCGGTGAGCCGCCGGACCCGACCGCGATACCCGGCGGCTGCCGTTTCCACCCGCGCTGCCCCCGGTGGGCCGGCGCCCCGCCGGCCGTGCGCGCCTCCGGCGCCTGCGACCGCCGCGAACTGCCGGTGCTGGCACCGGACACCTCCGCCGCCGCCTGCCACCTCCTCGACTCGACCACGCTGGAGAACGTATGACTCTGCTGCGCCCGCCCGCACTGCGCCCCGGTGACACCGTCGCCGTGATCTGCGCCAGCTCGCCGGTGGACAACCAGGAACACCTGGAGTCGGGCCTGGCCGCCATGCGGTCGGTGGGCCTCGTGCCGGAGGTCTTCGGCTCGCCCCGCGACGCCGGGAGCGTCTACGACTACCTGGCCGGCGACGACACACTGCGGGCCGGCGACCTGACCCGCGCGCTGACGGACCCCGCGTACGCCGGTGTCTTCCTCGCCTGCGGCGGCTACGGCGCCCAGCGCACCCTGGAGCTGGTGGACTGGAGCCGTGTCGACCCGCTCCGTCCGAAGGTCGTCGTCGGCTACTCCGACGTGACCGCGCTGCTTGAGGCGCTCGCGACGAAGCTGGGCTGGGTCTCCCTGTTCGGACCGATGGTGGCGTGCGGCGGCTTCTGGCAGGGCCCGGAGGAGTACGACTTCACGCAGCTCATGAAGCTCCTGTACACACCGGCCGACGTCAAGGAGTTGAGCTTTCCCGGGGCGCGGACGCTGGTTCCCGGCGTCGCCGAGGGCACGACCCTGGGCGGCACCGCGTCCCTGATCGCGGCGAGCTTCGGCACCGACACCTCCTACCCGGCCAAGGACGCCATCCTCTTCCTGGAGGATGTGGACGAGTTCCCCTTCCGAATGGACCGTATCCTCACCCAGATCCGGCGGGCGAAGTCCTACCTCGACGGAGTGGCCGGCATCATCCTCGGCACGTTCACCGAGTGCGGCGACCCCGCGCACATCGACCGGATGCTCGACGAGCGCTTCGGCGATCTCGGCGTGCCCGTCCTGGCGGGCGTCAACATCGGCCACAACACGCGGATGCAGACGTTCCCCGTCGGAGTGCGGGCGCGCCTGGACGCCGACGGGGCGCGGCTCACCTTCCTCGACCAGGTGCTCACCGACCCGGAGGGCTGAGCAGGCCAGGACCGCGGCGGCCGGTGCGAGGGCGTCAGACGAACACGCGCAGCAGGTCCTCCTGCGTCTCGCGGCGGACGATGGTCCGGGCCTCGCCGCCGCGCACGGCCACCACCGGCGGCCGCGGTACCTGGTTGTAGTTGCCCGCGGCCGAGCGCTGGTAGGCGCCGGAGCACGGGATCGCGATCAGATCGCCGGGCCGGACGTCCCCCGGCAACTCGACGGCGTGGACCAGCACATCGCCGCTCTCGCAGTGCTTGCCGACGACCGTGTACGTCCGCGCCGGGGCGTCGCCGGCCCGGGAGGCGAGCGACGCCGTGTAGGCGGCACCGTAGGTGGCCGGGCGCGGATTGTCGCTCATGCCGCCGTCGACACTGAGATAGCGCCCCTTGACCGTGCCCACCTCGTAGAGCGCCACCGTCGTCGGCGCAGCGATCGAGCGGCCGGGCTCGACCGCGAGCCGCACGCCCGCGGGAACGGCCGCACGCAGCACGGCGGCGAGCCGGTCGGGCGTCGGCGCCGGCTCCTCGCCCGGAAGATAGGCGACCCCGAGGCCCCCGCCGAGATCGAGCCTGCCGACGGTGACACCGTGTTCGGCCTCGACCTCCTTCGAGAAGCGCACCATGCGCTCCGCCGCCGTCGCGAACGAGCCGAGGTCGAAGATCTGCGAGCCGATGTGCGAGTGCAGGCCCACGAGTTCGAGGTTTGGTACGGCCAGCACCCTGCGCACGGCCTCGATCGCCTCACCGGACGCGATCGACAGCCCGAACTTGGTGTTCTCGCCGCCCGTCGCGAGAGCGGCGTGCGTGTCGGCGTCGACCCCCGGCTTCACCCTGATCATGACGCGTTGCCGCACATCGCGGGTCCCCACCAGCTCCGCAAGGCGCTCCACCTCGGTGAAGGAGTCCACCACGACGCATCCGACGCCCCACTCCACCGCGGCGCGCAGCTCGGCCGGGGACTTGTTGTTGCCGTGGAAGACCACGCGCTCGGGCGGCATGCCGCCCAGCCGGGCCACGGCCATCTCACCGCCGCTGCACACGTCGAGGGAAAGACCGAGCTCCCGCAGCCAGCCGACCAGGGCGGGCGCCAGGAACGCCTTGCCCCCGTAGTGCACATCACCGTCGGGGAACGCCGCCGTCCAGGCCGTGCACCGGCCGCGGAACTCGTCCTCGTCGAGGACGTAGACCGGTGTGCCGAACCGGGCGGCCAGTGCCCCGGCCCCCACGCCCCCGATCCGCAGTTCGCCGTCCACCCGGCAGGCCGTGCGCGGCCACACCTGGTCCATGTCGCTGTAGCTGCTCATGCCGCAGAAGCTAGGGAAAGGACCGCTGCTTCACGCGTCAGCGACGAAGAATCGCATGCTCAGCATCCGCCCCGATCAGGGTCGGTCCGGCCCGGGCTGAGGGGGCGTCCGGGGACGTCCGGGCCTCCGTGCGCGGGCGGCGACGCCGGGCCGGAGGGCGCTCGGCCGGCGCCGGGGGAGGAGGGGCCGCGCGGCCCCTCTACCGGACGCCGGCGCCCACCTCCTGACGCGACGTGACACTTTCCTCGGTTTTTACACATCGAAGGAGTGCCAATGGGGTGACAGATCGCCAGGGATGCACCCGGAGGGCCCACGCGACGCATCGGATGCAGCACGCTCCAGTGGTGCGCGGGGCGTTTGGCCTTGACGGTGTTGTCATAGCCGCTGCGGTTCGGGGCGCCGTGTCCCGAAGCAGCGGAATCCCCTGAAAGGAACACATCTTCATGCGTACTGCCCGTACTCTCGCCGCCGCCGCTGCCTCCGCCGCCGCGGTCCTCGCGCTCTCCGCTCCCGCTGCCATGGCCGCCGCGCCGGCCGCGTGGAGCCCCGACGGAAACTCCTCGTCCGACAGCTCGGGCCACCAGGACGGCGGCCAGTCCGACCACGGGCGCGACGGTGGCCGCCCGCACGGCGAGGGCCACGACCAGGGCGACCCCGAGGGTTCGCAGGAGGGCCGCATGCCCCACGGCGGCATGCACACCGGTGGTGGCGGCATGGCGCTGACCGGCACCAGCCTGGCCTCCGGCTCCGTGCTGATGCTCGGCGGCCTCGGTGCCGGCGCGTACGTCCTGCGCCGTCGCCGCGGCGCTGCCGGCGCCGTCGCCGCGGGCTGACGCTCCGGCCCCGTCCCCCACGCGGTCACCGGCCCTGTCCCGTATGAGGACGATGACCGCACCCCTTCCGCGCGGCACACTCACGCGTCGACGGCCGGAGCGACATCGGCCCGTCAGCACGAAGTCGCCGCGCGGTGGACCGGTCCCGAAACCGGGTACGGGCCCCGGGTGCACGACACACACCTCCGCGGCCGCCTCCGGGCCCGTCACCCCGCGGAACCCCACGGGCACGCACCTTGCTCCTCGGCGCCACGCTCTTCGCTCCCCGTTCCAGGAAAGGCCATCGCGTCATGGCAGCCACTTCCGCTCCGTCTCCCGTCGCCGAACGCCCCCTCAGCCGCAGGCTGATGTGGCCCGCGGCCTCGGTGGTGCTCGGTGCGCTCCTCATGTACAACTCCCTCGGCGGGGCGCCGAGCGGCACGCCGGGGGTGCCTCCCGTCCCGGTGGCGGCCGGTGCGCCGACACCGTCCGTCTCCCCGACGACGGATCTGGCGCTGCCGCGCTCGGAACCGAAGCGGCTGGTGATCCCCGCGATCGCCGTCGACGCGCCCTTCACACCGCTCACCCTGGGAGCGGACGGACATCTGAACGCGCCGCCGGAGAACAACAACAACCTCGTCGGCTGGTACAAGGGCGGTGTGACACCGGGGGAGCCCGGATCTGCCATCGTCGCGGGGCACGTCGACACCAAGACCGGCCCGGCCGTGTTCCTGCTGCTGGACGCCCTGAAACCGGGCAGCACGGTCAACATCACCCGCGCCGACGGCATCGTGGCGACCTTCAAGGTCGACTCGGTCCAGACCTTCAGCAAGGCCGAGTTCCCCGACCAGGAGGTGTACGGCAAGACGTCGACGCCGCAGCTCCGGCTGATCACCTGCGGCGGGAGCTACGACCGCCAGGCCAAGGACTACACCGACAACGTGGTGGTCTTCGCCCACCTGGACTCGGCCAACACCGCCTGAGAAGGGGGCCCGGGCGCCTTGGGCAGCCGCCCCGGCAGGTTCCGCGGGCCCACGCGAGGCAATGCCTGCGCAGTGTTACGGGCCCGCGCGAGCCCACGGAGCCCGCCGCACCGCACGGTGGGCTCCGCCGTCCGTCGCGGCCTCGGTCTCACTCCCTGCGCAGCAGCGCCCTGAGGACGTCGGTCAGTGTGCCCTCGGGATCGCGCACACTCCCGGACTCGCGCCAGGCGACGAACCCGTCGGGACGTACGAGAACCGCTCCCTCCTCGGTCGTTCCGTGGGCCGCGGCCCAGTCGGCGCCCTCCTCCGGCAGCAGGCCCTCCTCGTCTCCCACCGCGTACACGTCGAGCGGTACGGACAGCTTCCGCGCGACGTGCTCCGCCGCCGTCCGCCACGGCTCTCCCGCCCGTCCCGTCAGCAGAACGAGCGAGCGCTCGTACAGGTCGAGGGTGGAGAGCCGGACGCCGGCCCGGCGCACCCACAGATGGGGCGCCCGGCTGCCGGGGTCGCCCCCGAGGCGCATGCCCTGCGGTACGACGGACTCCTCCGGGTCGGTGCCGAGCACGGCACCGCGCGGGTAGCGGTACGCGAGCACCACGGGGAGCATCCCGCCGCCCTTGGGGCCGCCGGGGCCCGGCACCGGCGCGTCGTATCCGGGGTGGCTGTGCTCGGCGGAACGGGTCGACGCCCGCCTCCCCGTCACCTCGGCCACCGGCATCCGCTCCGCCTCGTACGTGTCGAGCAGAGCAGGACCCGCGTGGCCGCCGAGGACGGCCGCCAGCTTCCAGGCGAGGTTGTGGGCGTCCTGGATGCCGGTGTTCGAGCCGAAGGCGCCCGTCGGCGACATCTCGTGCACGGCGTCGCCCGCGAGGAGGACCCTCCCGTCGCCGTACCTCCGCGCGACCCGCTCGGCCGCGTGCCAGGGGGCTCTGCCGGTGATCTCGATGTCCAGATCCTGGTCGCCCACCGCCTTGCGGATGTGATCGGCGCACCTGGTGTCGGTGAAGTCCTCCAGCGTCTCGCCGCGGTCCGGCGCCCACGGCAGGTGGAAGACCCAGTTCTCCCTGTTGTCGACGGGCAGCAGGGCCCCGTCGGCCTCGGGGTTCGTCAGGTAGCAGACAATGAAGCGCCGGTCGCCGAGCACGCCGGCGAGGCGCCGCGAGCGGAACGTGACGCTCACGTTGTGGAACAGGTCGCCCGCGCCGGTCTGGCCGATGCCGAGCTGGGCCCTGACGGGGCTGCGGGGGCCGTCCGCGGCCACCAGGTACTGCGCGCGAATGGTGGTGTGTTCGCCGCTCTCCCGGTCCTTGGTGATGGCGGTGACGCCCGAGGCGTCCTGCTCGAAGGACATCAGCTCGCAGGAGAACCGCAGGTCGGCTCCGAGGGCCCGGGTGCGCTCGACCAGCACGGGTTCCAGGTCGTTCTGGCTGCACAGGCACCAGCCGCTCGGACTGAACCTGGCGAGTCCGCCGCCCGGGTCGATCTCCTTGAAGAGCCACTCCTCCTTGCCGCCCGTGAGGGATTCGGCCTGGAGGATGCCGTGGTTGCCCGCGAGGACCGACGCGGCGTCCCTGATCGCCTCTTCGACGCCCGCGGTGCGGAAGAGCTCCATCGTCCTGACGTTGTTGCCGCGCCCCCTCGGATGCGTCGAGGTGGTGGCGTGTTTCTCGACCAGCGTGTGGCGGATGCCGAGGCGGCCGAGGAACAGCGAAGCGGAAAGGCCGACGAGGGAACCTCCGACGATCAGGACCGGCACACGGTGGACGGCGTTCTGGTTCATGAGCACTCCAGCCACGAGACCTGCATGGACCCTGCGTCTCTTCCCGCGGGGAAGCCACCCCGGACGCTGATTCACCCGCATGGTGCTCACGTCTCGCGCGGCCACGGGACGTCCCTCACGATCGATGCCAGGGGGTGTCGCTCAGGCATCGACGGCTCCACCCTCACATCCGGCCCCCGAGGGCCACGGGTGCACCGCTCCGGATCGCGCTGAGCACCGGCCAACACGCCGGCCCGTCCCGGCCGCGTGACACTGTGAAGGAGCGTCCTGCATGACGGTCTTGTCAGAGCGGATCACCCAATCGGCGTTCGACGGAACACGGCTGCGTGTCGTACTGCTGCTCGACCTGCACGAGGGGGCGCAGGAGCGCTTCCTGGAGGCGTACGAGGAGATGCACCGCCAGGTGGCGGCGGTCCCCGGGCACATCGTCGACCAGCTGTGCCAGTCGATCGAGAACCCCTCGCAATGGCTGATCACGAGCGAGTGGGAGAGCGCCCCGCCCTTCCTCGCCTGGGTCAACAGCGAGGAGCACGTCCGGATGGTCCAGCCGCTGCACGACTGCGTGAGCAACACCCGCTCGCTGCGCTACGGCGTGGTGCGGGAGACCGGCACGCCCGCGGGGGGCCGCGCGAAGCCCGGAGCCGGGGAGCTGCGCGTCGCGCCCAGGCGGGGGGACGGCATCGTGCGCCACGCCCTCACGTTCACCGTCAGGCCGGGCACCGAGGAGAAGGTCAGGAAGATCCTCTCCGACTACGCCGCGCCCGCGGCGCGCGTCGACGCGACCACCCGGCTGCGCCGCACGTCCCTGTTCCTGCACGGCAACAGGGTGGTGCGCGCGGTCGAGGTCGAGGGCGACCTGCTCAACGCCTTGCGCCACGTCTCGCAGCAGCCCGAGGTGCGCGCCGTGGAGGAGGCCGTCAACCCGTACCTGGAGATGGACCGGGACCTCAGCGACCCCCAGTCCGCCAGGACGTTCTTCACCCGTGCCGCTCTGCCGATGGTGCACCACCTGGGCGTGCCGGGCGACAGCCGGCCGGACGTGACCAGGCACGGCCTGTGCTACGACGCACGGGAGGGCCGCGGCATGGCGCTGGCCCAGTTCCTCGCAGGGCAGGACGAGGCGGCGGCCGACGACCCGTCCAGCCATGTCGTGCGCAGCACCATCTACCAGCGCGGCGACCTCGTCGTCCGGGTCCTCGACGTGACCGGCGACCTGCGCGCGCGCCCCGAGCTGGCGCTGGGCCTCGTCGACGGTCCCCGCAAGGGCGCGGTCCTCGGCAGGCTGCTGCGCGACGGTGACGCGCCGGCGAGCGACAAGGACATCGCCCGTCTCCTCGACCGCTGCCTGATGACACCGGTCACCGATCGCACCGCCCCGGAGTCCTGAGCACCGCGACGGAGCGCGACAAGGCCCGCACTCCCCGACGGAGCGCGAGAGGACCCGCACGCCGCGACGGAGCGCGAGGAGACCCGCACGCCGCGACGGAGCGCGAGGAGACCCGCACTCCCCGACACCAGACCCAGCACGGACGAAGGGCATGTCATGAACCTGCATAGGCCACGCATCGTGGACCTCGAAGAGGCGGCACACAACACCAGGCGCGGGGGAGACCTGCGCGCACTGCTCACCCCGACGGCGGTCGGCGCGACGAGCGGCTTCATGGGCCTCGCGACGATCGACCCGGGAGACCGCATCGGGGAGCACTACCACCCGTACTCCGAGGAGTTCGTGTACGTGGTGGCGGGCCTCCTCGAGGTCGATCTGGACGGCGAGACCCACGCCATGCGGCCGGACCAGGGCCTCCTGATCCCGTCCTACGTGCGCCACCGGTTCCGCAACGTCGGAGACACCGAGGCCCGCATGGTCTTCCACCTGGGCCCGCTGGCGCCGACCCCGCAACAGGGCCACGTGGACACCGAGGAGACGGGCACGGCCGACCAGGGGCCGCCGCAGGAGCGAACGGGCGCCATATCATGAGCCGGCGTGTGGCGGTCACCGGCGTAGGGGTCGTCGCACCCGGGGGCAACGGCGTCCCCGCGTTCTGGGAACTGCTCTCCAACGGGCGCACCGCGACCCGGGGCATCACGCTCTTCGATCCCGCGGGGTTCCGCTCCCGCATCGCCGGTGAGTGCGACTTCGACCCGGCGGCCCACGGCCTCGACGACGAGGACGTGGCCCGCTGCGACCGGTACATCCAGTTCGCGCTGGCGGCCGCGGACGAGGCCGTGCGCGACGCGGAGCTGGACATCCAGCGGACCGATCCGTGGCGGGTCGGCGTCTCGCTCGGTAGCGCCGTCGGCGGCACGTCGCGCCTGGAGGACGACTACGTGGCGGTGAGCGGGGAGGGGGCGCGCTGGGACGTCGACCCCGGCCGGGCCCGCTCCCATCTGCATCGGGCGTTCTCGCCCAGTTCCCTCTCCTCGACCGTCGCGGAGCGGATCGGCGCGGGCGGCCCCGTCCAGACCGTCTCCACGGGGTGCACGTCGGGGCTCGACGCGGTGGGCTACGCGCTGCGCACCATCGAGGACGGCCGCGCCGACGTGGTCGTGGCCGGGGCGTCCGACTCCCCGATCTCGCCGATCACGGTGGCGTGCTTCGACGCCATCAAGGCGACCTCGCCCAACAACGACGACGCCGCGCACGCGTCACGGCCCTTCGACGCCAACCGGGACGGTTTCGTCCTGGGCGAGGGCGGCGCGGTGCTGGTCCTGGAGGAGCTGGAGCACGCGCGCGCCAGGGGCGCCAGGGTGTACTGCGAGGTCCAGGGCTACGCCACGTTCGGCAACGCCTACCACATGACGGGCCTGACCACCGAGGGCGACGAGATGGCGCGGGCCATCACGACGGCCCTCGACCACGCCCGGCTGGACGCGACGCGGATCGACTACGTCAACGCGCACGGCTCGGGCACCAAGCAGAACGACCGGCACGAGACCGCCGCGGTGAAGAAGTCGCTCAAGGAGCACGCCCGCACCATCCCGATGAGTTCGATCAAATCGATGGTGGGCCACTCGCTCGGTGCCATCGGGGCGATCGAGGTCGCCGCCTGCGTCCTCGCCCTGGACCGCCAGGTGGTACCGCCGACAGCCAACTACGAGACCCCCGACCCCGAGTGCGACCTGGACTACGTACCGCGCACGGCGCGTCCCGCGCACCTGCGCAGCGTCCTCTCGGTCGGCAGTGGTTTCGGCGGGTTCCAGTCCGCGGTGGTCATGAGCCGCGGTGACGGGAGGTCCTGATGAGCGACGACGGCCATAGCAGGCGTCCGGTCATCACCGGTATCGGCGTCGTGGCGCCCAACGGCATCAGCACGGAGACGTTCTGGAAGAGCACGGTCGAGGGCATCACCGTCCTCGACCGGCTCACCCGGGAGGGCTGCGAGGAGATGCCGCTGCGTGTCGCGGGGCAGGTACGCGACTTCGATCCCGCATCGCTGATCGAGGAGCGCTACCTCGCGCAGACGGACCGTTTCACGCACTTCGCCCTCGCCGCGGCGGAGGCCGCGATGGAGGACGGCGGACTCAGCCGCTCCGACTACGAGGACCTGCCGTTCGGGGTCGGCGTGGTGACGGCGGCAGGCTCGGGCGGCGGCGAGTTCGGGCAGCGCGAGCTGCAACGGCTGTGGGGGCCCGGCCCCCGTGCCGTGGGCCCGTACCAGTCCATCGCGTGGTTCTACGCGGCGAGCACGGGCCAGATCTCCATCCGCGGCGGCTTCAAGGGGCCGTGCGGCGTCGTCGCCAGCGACGAGGCGGGCGGGCTCGACGCGATCGCGCTCGCCGCCTCGTCCGTCCTGCGGGGCACGGACACCGTGATCGTCGGGTCCGCGGAAGCGCCGCTCGCCCCCTACTCGGTGGTGTGCCAGCTCGGTTACCAGGGGCTGAGCCTGCGGGAGGAGCCGGACCGTGCCTACCGCCCCTTCACCGCGAGCGCCTGCGGGTTCGTGCCGGCGGAGGGCGGGGCCATCCTGCTCGTCGAGGACGAGCGGGCGGCGCTCCGGCGCGGCGCGCCCGTCAGGGCCCAGGTCGCGGGTCACGCCTCCACCTTCACGGGCGAGGGGCGGTGGGCCGCGTCCAGGGAGGGCCTCGCGCACGCCGTGCGCGGCGCGCTCGCCCAGGCGCGCTGCGCCTCGGAGGAGATCGACGTCGTCTTCGCGGACGCGCTCGGCATCCCCGAGGCCGACCGCGCGGAGGCGCTGGCACTCGCCGACGCGCTCGGCGCGCACGCCTCCCGGGTCCCGGTGACGGCCCCCAAGACGGGCATCGGCCGCGCCTACTGCGGCGGTCCGGTGCTGGACACGGCGGCCGCCGTGCTCTCGCTGGAGCACGCGGTCGTCCCGCCGACCCCGAACGTCTTCGACGTGTGCCACGACCTGGACGTCGTCACGGGGCGTGCGCGCACCGTGGAGCTCAGGACCGCGCTGGTGCTCAGCCGCGGCCTCATGGGCTCCAACTCGGCGCTGGTGGTCCGCCGCGTCTCGTGAGGCCGCCCAACGACCGGGCCGCCGGCCGCGGTCCGCACCACCCCGCACGTCCCACGGAAGGAAGACCCATGACCGATCAGCTGAACTACCAGGAACTGGCGGCGCTCATGAAGAAGGGCGCCGGGCTGACCGTGGACCCCGACGAGCTGGAGAAACGCCCCGGGGCCGAGTTCGCGGAGTTCGGCCTCGACTCCCTCGGCCTCCTCGGAGTCGTGGGCGAGCTGGAGAACACCCACCAGCTCGCCCTGCCCCCGGACGCCGACAAGTGCAAGACACCGGAGGAGTTCGTCGAACTCGTCAACGCCCACCTCACGACGGGAGTCTGACATGACAGGGCACACCCAGAACGAGATCGTCATCGCCGCGCCCCTCGACCTGGTCTGGGACATGACCAACGACCTGGAGAACTGGCCCCGGCTCTTCAGCGAGTACGCGTCCGTGGAGATCATGGCGCGGGAGGGGGACACCACGACCTTCCGCCTGACCATGCACCCGGACGACAACGGCAAGGTCTGGAGCTGGGTGTCCGAGCGCACCCCCGACCGGGCCGCGCGCGTGGTGAACGCCCGGCGCGTCGAGACGGGCCCCTTCCGGCACATGGACATCCGCTGGGAGTACGAGGAGGTCGCAGGCGGCACGCTGATGCGCTGGACGCAGGACTTCGCGATGAAGCCCGAGGCGCCGGTCGACGACGAGTGGATGACCGGCAACATCAACCGGAACTCCGCAGTCCAGATGGAGCTCATCCGGGACAAGGTCGAGCAGCGCAGCCGTGAGGGCCAGGGACCCGCGGCAGTGCAGCGCTGACGTGCGGCCCGGCCGCCGTGCCGCCCGGGGGGGCGGCACGGCCTCCTGCCCAGGCCCGTTACCCGAGAGGTGAATCGCATGCACCAAGCTCTGATCGTCGCCCGTATGGCGCCCGGTTCCGCCCCCGACGTGGCCAAGCTGTTCGAGGAGTCGGACGCGGGCGACCTGCCGCACCTGGTGGGCGTCGTACGCCGCAGCCTCTTCCAGTTCGGGGACGTGTACATGCACCTCGTCGAGACGGACAAGCTGCCCGGCCCCGAGATCGCGAAGGTGTCGAAGACACCGCTGTTCCGCGACCTCAGCGACCGGCTCGACGCGCACATCAGCCCCTACGACCCGGCGACATGGCGCAGCCCGAAGGACGCGATGGCCCACGAGTTCTACCGGTGGGAGCGCGACTGACACGCGGTCGCACGCGACCAAGGACGCCCCCGGGGGCGCGGGGGGGGGCCGGGGCCCGGGGGGGGGGGGGGGCCCCCCCGGGGGGGGGGGGGGGGGGCGGCCGCCCCCCCCCCCCCGCGCCGCCCCCCCCCCCCCCCCCCCCCCCCGCCCCCGCCCCCCCCCCCGGCCCCGGGGGGCGTCTTCCTCACGCGTCCCGGACGGTGTGACGCGGGCCGGCCTCAGTCTCCCGGCACCAGGCACTCGAAGGCGTGGAGGTAGGCGTTGACCGGCCGTACCTCCCCGACCGTGAGCCCCGCGGCGGTGATCCGGTCCACGAGGCTCTGCCTCGTGTGCTTGGCACCGCCGACGTTGAGCAGCAGGAGCAGGTCCATGGCGCTGGTGAACCGCATCGAGGGGGTGTCGTCGACGAGGTTCTCGATGACCACGACCCGCGCGCCGGGAGGCGCCGCTGCCACGAGGTTCGCGAGGCACCTGCGGGTGCTCTCGTCGTCCCACTCCAGGATGTTCTTGATGACATAGAGGTCCGACTCGAACGGGACGGCCTCGCGGCAGTCGCCCGCGACGATCCGGGTCCGCGCCGCGAGGGGCCCCTCGTCGCGCAGCCTGGCGTCGGCCCGCGCCACCACACCCGGCAGGTCCATCAGCGTGCCGCTGAGGCCGGGATGCTTCTCCAGGAGGCTCGCGAGCACATGGCCCTGGCCGCCGCCGATGTCGGCGACGGTCCTGACGCCCGTGAGGTCGAGCAGCTCGGCGACGTCCAGCGCGGACTGCACACTCGACGTCGTCATGGCCCGGTTGAAGACCTGGGCGGACTCGGCCGCGTCCTCGTGGAGATGGTCGAAGAACTCCTTGCCGAAGACATCCTGGAACACACTGGACCCCGACCGCACGGCCTCGTCCAGACGCGGCCAGACGTCCCAGGTCCACGGCTCGGTGCACCAGAGGACGATGTAGAGAAGGCTGTGTGGGTCGTCCTCCCGCAGCAGGCGGGAGGTGTCGGTGTGCCCGAACGTGCCGTCCGTGTGCTCGGTGAACACGCCGTAGCAGGCAAGGGTGCGCAGCAGACGCCGCAGTGTCGCAGGAGGCGTGCCGAGCTTCTCCGACAACTCCTCCGCGGAGGCCCGTTCGCCCGTCAGGGCGTCCGCGATCCGCAGGCGTGCCGCCGCTCGCAGGGCGGCCGCGCAGGCGGCGCCGAAGGCGAGTTCACGCAGGCGCATGGACGGCGGGGGCGGCGCGGCGGCCGGCTCTCCCGCCGGGGTGGGAGCTGGTGTGGTGCCCAGGGTGGTCATGCGGTGTGCGTCTCCTTGTGAGAGCCGGGGCCCTGCGCCCGGATGGCGGCGCCGTGCGCCGCGCGGCCGGTGCGTGCGTGCCCGGCACGATCCGAGGGGGAGGCCCCGGCTGCGGTCAACACAGGCCGGTGGGCTGTGAGGCCGAGCAGCGGTTGCCGTCGAACGTGTTGGTGGTGCCCGTCTCCTGGTCCGCGATGTCGGCGGGCTTGTTGCGCTCCATCAGATTGCCGGTGATGGTGTTGCCGTTGTTGTGCACGCCGACGAAGCTCTTGAAGAGGACGACACCGCCCGACATCGGGGTATTGCCCGCGTTCCCGCTGATCGTGTTGTTCTGCACGCGGGTGTCCTCGGCCCCGGTCAGCACGATGCCGGCGCCCTGGACCGCGGGCAGCCGGGTGGTCGCGGCACAGGACTTGTTGTTGTCGTGGACCCAGTTGCGGCTGATGGTCATAGCGCCCGCGAGCGGCTTCGTCTCGTCGCCGACCACGTACACACCGGCGCAGTTGGCGGAGATGTCGTTGTCGTGCACCGACAGGTTCCTGACCCGCCGGAGTGTGAAGCCGGAGGCGCTGCCCGTCGCTGTGCTGTGCTCGATGACGGTGCCGTGGGTGTCGGTCGCCCCGCCCTCCTGGTCGACGTAGTTCGCCACGACCACACCGGCGCTCCCGTTGTCGCGCGCGTTGACGTGCGTGATGAGGGAGTGTGTGGACTTCTCCTGCGCGATGCCCCACACGCCGTTCTTCTCCGCGACGACACCGTCGACCACGAGCCCGTCGGTGCCCGAGGCCCACACACCGTTCTTCTTGAAGCCCGAGACGGTCAGCGCCCGCACATGGACGTCCTTGACCGCGGTGCCTCCCGTACCGAGGACGCACACGCCGTCGCCCAGCCCCGCGCAGGCGCCCTTGGCGCTGCCCGCCGGAGGACTGATCACCGTGCGGGGGCCGGCCCCCTCCAGGGTGATTCCGGGCTTGGTGAGGGACACGCTCTCCCGGTAAGTGCCCGGCGCCAGCGCGATGGTGTCTCCTGCCCGCGCGGCGTCGACCGCTTTCTGGATCGACTCGCCCGGCCGGACCTCGTAGCGTCCGGGAGAGGACGAGTTGGCGGCGCCGACTGCCGAAGCAAAGGCGGCTGCCGCGCATGCAATGGCTGTGACCTGCAGTTTCGTCATGGTTGCACGGTAAGAGACAATCGACGAACCCGCCACACAGAGTGATCGTACGATTACCCTCCCGACCTGGGCCTTTCTCTGGCGCGGCGGCGCTGTCCGGCGGCCCCGCGAGGCATCCCGGGATGGGCCGGCAGGGTGGTGGACCCGGCGCGCCCCCCGCGCACCCGGAGAAGACCGGTGATCACTGCTAGCTTCGCCAGCCGTCGGACGGCCCGGGATCGCTCGGGGCCGGGACAGGTCGACGTACAAGAGAGAGGCAGCGGTGACAGGTACGAGGGAAGAACCGGACAAGCCCAAGTCCTCTCGGTTCGCGCGCAGGAGTTTCCTGGCGTCTTCGGCCGCGGTGGCGGCGGCCGCCGCGGGGCCCGCGGTCGCGGCGGAGCACGGGACGGCGGGACCTGAGGGGGCGCCGCCGGACGTGGCGCCCCCGGGCTGGCCGCTGGACTGGCCGCCTGCGCTGCCCGGGTCCGTCGCACAGCTGCTCGCCGTTCCGGGGACGGCCCGCGACATCGACTGGCTCAGATCGTCCCTCCAGACCGCAGTGGCCATCGAGCTCTCCACCATCCCGCCGTACCTCTGCGGCTGGTGGTCCGTCAAGGACCGCAAGAGTGAAGCCGCCGTGCTGATCCGCCGCGTCGTCGGCGACGAGATGTACCACCTGGGCGTGGTCTGCAACCTGCTGGTGGCGGTGGGCGGACGCCCCCGGATCAAGGAAGCCGCCCCCGCCTACCCCACCCCTCTGCCGGGCGGCGTGCGCGCCGGTGTGCAGGTCTATCTGTCGGGTCTGACCAGGCCGTTCGTACACGACGTGATGATGGCGATCGAGGCGCCGGAGACACCGCTCACCCGCAGCGGACAGAAGTCGCCCACGGTCGGCGACTTCTACGAGGAACTGCTGCGGGCCTTTCGCCGGACGAAGCCGGCCCTGACCTCGCGGGGACAGCTGTCCTCGCGCATCGGCTCCGACGTGCTGGAACCGGTCGGCGACCTCGACGGGGTGGAGCGGAGCATCGAGATCGTCAAAGAGCAGGGCGAGGGCACCACCAGCTCGCCCGACGACACCTTCGGGGACGACGGCCCGGCACACTACTACGCCTTCGGGGAGATCTACCACGGCCGGCGGGTGCGCGACAGCGGCGGCGATTGGGGGTTCACCGGTTCCCCGGTGCCCTTCCCCGAGGCGCATCCGATGGCCCGGGTGCCGGCCGGCGGCTGGCCCGACCCACCGGCGCGGGTAAGGAGGCTCCTCGACCAGTTCGACACCACCTACAACACCGTGCTGGAGAACCTCGACGAGGCGTGGAACGGCGGCGGCGCGGACGCGCTGAACTCCGCCGTGCGCGCGATGCGGGCCATGGAGGCGCCCGCCGTGCAGCTGATGGAGATCGCGCTCCCCGACGGCGCGGGACATTACGGGCCCCAGTTCCGGGTCTGTTCGAACGGGTGTGACAGCTGAGCGAAGCGGGCGGGGGGGGGCCCCCCCCCCCCCCCCGCGACCCCGCCGAACGTGCGTCCGGGGGACCCGCGCCGCGCCGTCTCCCGGACGGCCTCGTCCGCGGGCGGCCCGCCCG
>NZ_JAIUKE010000124.1 GCF_020176795.1 Streptomyces sp. 8L | reverse complement strand
TTGGAAAGCGTGTTGGGGGCAACCCCTCACGAGTTCGAATCTCGTATCCTCCGCTCATGCTCTCACCGGGCATAACGTCGTAGGGGCCCCCCCCCGGGGGGGGGGGGCGGCCCGGGGGGGGGGGGGGGGTTTTGGTTGAGTTTGCAGCCCGCACCGGGCGGGCGGCCCCGCGCGCGCGAGACAGCGGGAGGGTGTTTTTGCGAT
>NZ_JAIUKE010000123.1 GCF_020176795.1 Streptomyces sp. 8L | reverse complement strand
TGGGGGGCACCCCCCACCTCTTGTTAATCTTTTTTCCGCCCCCCCGGGCCCCCCCGGGCGGGGGGGCGGGGGGGCCCCGCGCCGTGCGGGGGGCCCTTACGACGTTGAGGGTTGCAGTTTGGGTTGCAGTTGCCGCGATCAGGCGGCGACGGCTCCTGCGGGCAGAAGAAGCTGGTCTGGTTCTTCTGCGCCCACCTGAACGTTTCTGGCAAGGTGCCACGCATGGGGGTCTCCGAGAAGACGCGCAAGATCGTGTGGGCTGAAGCCGGCGGGAGATGCGCAATCTGCCGCAGCGAAGTGATCACCCCGGGGACGGACTGTGACGATCCGTCCGTATTCGGCGAAGAGGCGCACATCGTGGCCCGTTCCAAGGGCGGCCCACGGTCAGGGGGCCTCGATACCGACTCCAGGCACAGCCACATGAATCTGCTCCTGCTGTGCAGCAGGCATCACAAGCAGATCGATGATCAACCGAACCACTTCACGGTTGAGCGGCTCAGAGAGATCAAGGAGCGGCACGCTGCTTGGGTCCGTCGCTCGCTGGACGGGAAAACCGCTGGCGGCCCGAGGCTCGTCCCCGATCCGGCCTTCCCACAACCTCAGGTGCTGGCACTGATAACTCGTGGCAATCCGCTGTGGAACATGATCAAGACGAGCGCGGCCTTCGAGTACGCCCTCCCGGACGGTCTTCCCGACGATGACGAGTCACTGATCGTGGAGTTCCTGGACATCCTCCGTGACTACCTCGATATCGCCCCGGAGCTCCACAGCGTGCGAGAGAACCGGGATGCGGAGAAGTCGCTGGCGCACTACATCCAGGGCATCGCGGAGAAGGACTTCCTTGTGGGCGCCCATGTGCGCCACATGCTGTACGTCGATGGTCGAGACGATCCTTTGGCATGGCCCGTACTTCGGGTCGAGATTCAGCCTGTATCAGGTGCCATCGTCACGGACCAGGCTGGCCGACCATACGCCGACGGGCCGGGCAAAGAGCAAGGCGATGAAGGCCAGGGAGGCGGGACCCGAAGCTAGCCCAGCCCAAGTCGGGGCGAATGCGGATGCATTCGCCCCCACGGCCTTCCTGGTGGGGTGCGTGGCGCTCAGACCACGGGCGACTCCTCGGACACCGGCCATAGGAGGCCGCCGATCTTGTCGGCGGTGTCCGTGAGCACCCGGTTGGTGAGGTGCTGGTAGCGCCGGCGCATCCGGGCGGACTTGCCCGGCTCCCAGCCCATGATCGCGTCGACGACCGCATCGGAGACGCCGAGGATCAGCAGGACGGTGGCCGCCGTGTGACGGGCGTCGTGGAGGCGGCCCGCGCGTAGACCCGCCGCCTTGAGGAGGTCCTTCCACTCGTGGTGGTCGGTGTTCGGATTGAGGGGTTCGCCGGTCGCGGAGGCGAAAACGTACCCCTTCTCCGTCCAGAGGTCGTCGGCCAGTCGCCGTTCGCGCTCCTGCTCGCGCCGATGCTGGAGCAGGAGCTGCACCAGAGGTTCGGGAATGCCGATCGGCCGACGTCCGGCACGGGACTTGGCGTCCTTGGTCTCACGTCGAATGTTGACCTTCTCGGGGCAGAAGCCAGGCTTGCGCCCGCAGCGGTTGCCGCAGCCGTGCTCGTACCGGGGCCGCAGCCGGTTGCGGTGGACCGTCATGACCCGCAGCTCGAAGTCGACGTCCGTCCACTGGAGACCGAGGACCTCGCCCTGGCGCAGTCCGAGTGCCAGGGATATGACCCAGCGCGCCGGGTGCCGGGTCTTGTTGGCCAGGTCTAGGAGCTTGTGCACTTCCTCGACCGTGTAGGGCTCGACCTCTTCCTCCTCCAGGCGCGGAGCCTTGGCGACGGAGGCGGGGTTGGTGGTGAGGTGGCCTCGGCGCACAGCCTCGTTGAGCGCGGTCCGCACGGTGCGGTGGACCTGGTGCGCGGTCCCGGCAGCGCTACCGGCCGCCCGCATCTTGGCGTAGAAGCGCTCCAGGTGCCCTGGCTCCAGCTTGGCGAGACGGTGCGCGCCGAGGCCGGGGACGAGGTGGTGGTAGACGGCGACGCGGTAGCCGTCGATGGTGTTCTCGCCCACGTGCAGTGCGGCGATGTTCTCGACCCAGTGGGTCAGCCAGGTCGTGACAGTCCAGGTCTGCCCGGCCTTGCCGACGGTGCCGGAATCGCGCTTGCGTTCCAGTTCGCGGACGGCCTTGGTGGCGTCGGCGCGGGTCTTGCGCTTGACGTGGCGCCGGTCGGGCTTGCCGTCATCCTTGACGCCGACGGTCACGTAGCCGTGCCACTTGCCGTCCTTGCCGAGGAAGATCGAGGAGGCGCCGTTGGGCTGGCGGGTCTTGGCCATGTCCGCCCCTTTCAGACCGCGTGGGCGACGGTCGGGGCGGCCGTCTGGGAGCGGTTGGCGAGATAGGCGGCCAGGGCCTCGGCCGGCACGCGGCGCAGGCGGCCTATGAGGACGGAGCTGACCTCGCCGGAGGCGATGAGCGCATACATGGTGGTGCGGCCGATGCCGAGGCGGCGTGCGGCCTCCTCGACGGTGAGCGCGACGGCGGTGGAGTCGGGGGCAGGCGCCGTGTGTTCCAGCACGAGGGTACGGAGCCGCTGCTCGGGGATGCCGAGCTCGTCCGCGATGCGGGTGAGCGGGGGCAGGGCGGTGGGCATGGAGGATCGCCTTTCGACGGTCACGGGGCAACGTGACCGCTGGACTGTCCGGGATGGGCGGTGGGCTTGATCGGGTGTCCGCGCTGGTGGCCCTCAGTGTTCGTAGCACCGAGGGACGGCGGCGGATGGGGCGACGGACGGGCTACGAGGCCCGTGGCCAGACGCCCGCGAAGATCTCCGCCGAGCGGCTACTTGCCGTCGTCGGAGTCACTGCGGAGCGGGTCGCCCGGCGAGTTCGGCGCCGGGTAGAAGGAGAGGCCCCCCGGATCCGGCTCGATGCCGAGGCTCTCGGCGATCTCGTCGTATCGGGCCTCGGCTGCTTCGAGTCTGGCCTTCGCGGCATCGGCGAGGTCTTGGGCGACCTGGTGCTCCTGTTCTGCCTTCTGAATGTCGAAGGCCGCTTCCTGTAGCTCCCAGTGAGGATCGTCGCGGCTGGCGACGGCCTCCAGCATGAAGTTGCCGGCTGGGACGCCGAGCGCCTTGGCGAAGCCGAGGGCCTCGTTGAAGCTGATGCTCCGGGTACCGTTCTCGATCTTGGCGATCTGGGTCTGGTGCATCTTGAAGCCCAGGCGGCGCATGCGCTCGGCCATGTCCTCCTGGGAGAGGCGAGCCGTCACCCGTAGGACCTTCAGGTTGTGCGCAACCAGGGCTTCCCCCTCGGGCGGGGCCCAGCGCTGCGGCTTGGCACCGTCCACTTCTTTCACCTCCCTCTACTTCCGGTGCGGGCCGAGGTCGTCACGACCCAACCCTTAAACTATACCAGCATGGATGGCCCAACCCGCAAGGGAATAATCCCAGATGTGGCACACGTCACTATGGCGATGAGCAGCAGACATGCCATTACAGGCTGACTTTTCAAAGCGGCGAGGGGTTGACTGCGGACAAACGTCCGGGGCATACTTATGCCATAAGGGAATCAGGGTTCAACCCGCTAAGGGGTTGAACCCTGTAGGTGCCCCCGAGGAACGCGAAAACCCCCGGCGCTACGAACACCGGGGGCTGCAGGAAACCTCGCCACCGCCCATCCCAGGACAGTCGACTGCGGCGGACCGGGTTGCCCCCCGGAGCCGCCGAGTGAAGGATCTCCGTGAACGAGAGTACCGCCCCCGCCGCCCCTGCGGCACCCCGTCCGACCAGCACCCCGTCTCCAGACCTTTGGGAGGCGGACGCCGCCGCACTGCTGGACGAGCTGCGCACCGCCCTGGCCCGCTTCGTGGTCCTCCCGAGCGAACAGGCACTGGACGCAACCGTGCTGTGGATCGCGGCCACCCACCTCCAGCAGGTATGGCAGCACGCCCCGCGTCTGGCCGTAGTCGGCCCGGCGAAGCGGTGCGGGAAGTCCCGCCTGCTCGACCTGCTCACCGAGACGGTCCACAAGCCCGTCATCACCGTGAACTCCACGGCCGCGGCCATCTTCCGCTCCATCTCGGACGAGCCGCCGACCCTCCTCGTGGACGAGGCCGACACCATCTTCGGCAGCCCCAAGGTCGCCGAGAAGAACGAGGAGATGCGCGGCCTGCTCAACGCCGGGCACCAGCGCGGCCGACCGGTGCTGCGGGTGGTCGGCAAGGAGCACACGCCCCACTCCTTCGCGACCTTCGCCATGGCGGCGCTCGCCGGCATCGGCGACCTCCCCGACACGATCATGGACCGGTCCGTCGTGATCCGGATGCGCCGCCGCGCGGAGGGCGAGCAGGTGAGCCCGTACCGCACCCGCCGCGACAGCCCCGCCCTGCACGCCCTACGGTCCCGCCTCGCGCGCTGGACCGCCTCGGTGGCCGAACACACCCTCCATCTGGAGCCGCAGATGCCGGTCGAGGACCGGGCGGCGGACACCTGGGAGCCCCTGGTGATCATCGCCGACCTCGTGGGCGGCACCTGGCCCGAGCGCGCCCGCGCCGCGTGCGCCCAGATGGTCACCGCCGAGGCCCAGGCAGAGGAGGACAACCCCTCCAACGCCCGGATCCTCGCCGACATCCGCCGCGCCTTCGCCGCCGCCGGCGACCCCGAGAGCGTGTCCACCGACGCCCTGCTCTACCGGCTCAACTCCGATCCCGAAGCGCCCTGGGCCGAAGCCGGGCGTGGTGGCCTGAACCCACGCGCGCTGTCCGGGATGCTGCGCGAGTACGGCATCCGCTCCGGCAACGTCCGCATGCTCGACGGGAGTCAGCTCAAGGGCTACACCCGGGCGAAGTTCGCCGACGCCTGGAAGCGCTACTGCCCCACCGTGCACCCCGACACCGGCTCGGACGGCAGCAGAGACACACCAGCGAAGTGACCCGCGTGGGTGCCGTCGACCGCTCGTCGGCGGCACCCACGTCGGTCGACCGCAGTGCGCAACGCCCAACTACCGTCGCGACCCTTGCAGACGGCCCCATCCGTATCCGTCTCGTGCCGTCCCTGCCGTCCCTGCCGTACAAGTGCAGGTCAGAGCCATCCTAGCCAAGACGGCACGGCGTCCCAAGACGGATGGCTATCCATCCCGGCACCCGAGCCGACAGCGTCAGCACACCTCCGTACCTCCCGCCGCCATCACGGCCACAGGATCAGTGCCGCTCGGCAAGACGCATCCCGAACGGCTCTGGGACGCCACGCCACACGGCTGCCGCACCGCCTCTGACCTGCTGCGTCAACGGCAAGACGGCCAAGACGGATCACCGCACGCCCCCACCCAGAACCGCACCCCGAGGGGGACCACACCCATGCCCGACATCGCCATACCCACCGCGTCCACCAGCCGCCACCGCGCCACCTGGTGGGACCGGCTCGCCATCGTCCTACTCGGCGTCGCCGGATGCGCGCTCTCCTACGACGCTCTGCGGCAGATGGCCACCGCGGTCCACGTCCGCGACCAACTGACCTACCTCTTCCCCGTAGTGATCGACGGGTTCATCGCCTACGGCATCCGCGCCCTGCTGGTCCTGCGGGAAGCACCGATGCCCGCACGGCTGTACGCGTGGGCACTCTTCATCACAGCGACCGCCGCCAGCATCTGGGCCAACGGCCTGCACGCCCTCGACCTGAACCGACCCGACACCGTCACCCTCCGCCTGGGCGACGGCACCGTCACCGTGCTGTCCGCCATCGCACCACTCGCCCTGGCCGGGGCGACCCACCTGCACATCCTGATCACCCGCTACGGCGGCACCTCCGCCGCCCGGACATCGGTGACCGCAACTGCCACGAAAGATCAGGACGGTACGCAACCGGTACCGGACCAAGCGGCCGGGGTTCCGTACGCAGTCCGCGCAGACCTGCCCCCGGCTTCCCCGCCGGAGCAGCAGGTACCCGCCCGCCTCGCCGCCGGGACCGCTCCCTCACCCGCAGCCGACGAAACCGCGTCCGAAGCCGGACACAACAAGGACGTGGTTCCGGACGATGTCGGCGGCGATCCCGGACAGCAGCGAGAACCCACAGGCCAGAGCACCCAAAGGGATTCCGGTCAGCCCCCGGCGACCAGCCCCGGTGGACGTCCCGCGCTGGCCTCCATCTCCGAGCTGGCCAGCGTCATCAGTGCCGCCCACCCAGGGGGTTCCGGACTGACCCGCGACAGCGCCCGCAAAGCCATCGCCGATGCCGGACTCGGCGCCGGCACCGGTCGGCTCGCCGAAGCGATGACCCGGGGGGGGGGGGGGGGGGGCGGGCCGCCCCCCCCCCCCGCGCCGGCGCGCAGCGCGGGGGGGGGGGGGGGGGGGGGGGGGGGCGGCGGGCCGCCCCGCCCCGCGCGCGGGGCGGGG
>NZ_JAIUKE010000122.1 GCF_020176795.1 Streptomyces sp. 8L | reverse complement strand
CCCCGGCCCCGGGGGCCCCCCCCGGCCCCCCCCCGCGCCCCCCCCCCGCGGGGGGGGGGGGGGGGGCGGCCCCCCCCCCCCCCCCCCCCCCCCCCCCCCCCCGACTGACTTTCGCCTCATGGTGCTGCCCGGAACCGAACCGATTCCGGGCAGCGCCCTCTTCCGGTCCATTACCGGAGATGCGCGGCCGGGCCAAGCCGTCGAATCCCCGGACACTCTTCCCGGCCTCCCCAGACCACGCCCAGGCAGGAGCCCTCAACTTCCCGTGAGCCGTAACCCCTTCTCCCGCAAGATCAAGCCCGTCAAGTCCGCACCGCCACGCAGCCTCACAGCAGCCCAACCGCCCATGCCCGACTGGGGCTTTGACGGGGGCGCCCTCCATCCGACAGCGGAGCGAGCTGGGGCGGGGGGGCCACCCCCCGGGGGGGGGGGGGGGGGGGGGGCGCGGGGGGGGGCCGCGCGGCGCGGGGGGGCCCCCCCCCCCCCCCCCCCCCCCGGGGGGGGGGGGGGGGGGGGGGCCCCCCCCCCGGGGGGGGCCCCCCCCCGGCCCCCCCCCCGGGGGGGGGGGCCGAGGCAGGGAGGGAGGCCGAGCGCGGCCTCCAGGAGGACAAGCAGCCGTCCGCCGAACCGAGCGAGCCAACCGCAGATGCCGCCGTACGCCTCGCGCCGACCGTGGACACCGACGTGTTCATGCACCACGGTGTCGCCGCCGACGATGTCCCTGTCCCTGCTCACGCCGATGTCACACCCGGCGCCGAGCGCCGTCGGCGCCTGAGCGAGGTGCTCTACCGGCCCCGCTCCGGGATCAAGCGCACTCTGCAACTGACCTGCTCGGCCGAACCGGCGGAGCGCGACTTCATCGACCTCGCCGCCGGTAAAGCGAAGCGCTCCCGCTCGGCCTACCTCATGGACTGCGCCCTCACCTTCGCCCACGCCTACCTGTCCGACCGCCGTCCCGAAGGCGTCGCCCCACTCCCGTCCCCACAGGCCACCCAGGATCTGATGGTTCTCTTCGGCAGGCTGATCCGGGAGTTCGGCCGCATCGGCAACAACCTCAACCAGCTCGTCCGTGCCATCCACCAGGGAGAACTGCCCGACCGAGCCGAGGAGATCCTCGACGAGCTGCACCAGGTCGCCGAGCGCGCCCGCCTGCTGCTGGACCAGACCCTGGCCGGCGGTGATCGCCGTGGTGCCTGACGTGTCTACCGGCGACCGCAGCCGGGGGCTCTTGTCCTACCTCTTCGGCCCTGGCCGCCGTAACGAGCACACCGACCCGCACATCGTCGCGGCGTTCGCCATGCCCGGCATCAACGACCCCGGCCGCGTGCCCCTCGACCAACACCACAACACCCTCAGCGAACTGGCCGACTACCTCGACCAGCCGGTGAAGCTACGCGAACAGCGGCTGGGCAAGAAGGTGCCGCAGCACGTGTGGCAC
This sequence comes from Streptomyces sp. 8L, assembly GCF_020176795.1. Classification (GTDB taxonomy): domain Bacteria; phylum Actinomycetota; class Actinomycetes; order Streptomycetales; family Streptomycetaceae; genus Streptomyces. The sequence continues at coordinate 20,965 of NZ_JAIUKE010000122.1, read as the reverse complement.
TGCCCCGTCCGCACGGCACCTGGCGATCGTTACCTCACCGATGACGAGTGGGGCGAGGTCGCCCGCCGCATCGTCCACGCCACCGGCATCGCCGAACACGGCGACGACACCGCCTGCCGCTGGATCGCCGTCCGCCACGCAGACGACCACATCCACATCATGGCCACCAGCGTCCGCGAAGACGGCCGCCGCCCCCGCAACAAACGCGACGGGCAGCGAGCCCAGGCGGAGTGCCGCCGCATCGAGGCCGAACTCGGACTGCGGCGCCTGAAGTCCGGTGACGGGACGGCACCGAAGACCCCGACTGGGGCGGAAGTGGCCGAGGCCGAACGCCAAGGCCGCCACCAGACCGCACGCCAGTGGCTGCGCGAACACGCCTACGCTGCCGCGGCAGCCGCCACTGACGAGGACGAGTACTTCGCCGTCCTCACCGCGCTCGGCGTCAACGTCCGGCACCGGATCGGCCCTAAGACCGGCGAGAAGACCGGCTACAGCCTCGCCGCCCCCGGCGACACCGATAGCAAAGGCGAACCCGTCTTCTACAGCGGATCCGCCCTCGCGCCCGACCTCTCCCTCGGCAGGCTCCGCGAACGCCTCACCCCCACCAACCACGAGGCCACGTTGCCGGCCCGAGCCATGAATCACGGCCGCGGCGGCAGCGGTGAGGCCTGGCGACGGGCCGAGGCCGAACTGCGCACCACCTACGCCTTCCTCCACGACGAACCGGCCGGAGAGGAAGCGGACGCCCGGGTTCAGGCCCAGGCAGCGGCATTCGCCGAACTGCTCCACAACACCGCAGCCACCGCCCCGAAAACCCTCCGAACCGAACTCCACACAGCAGCCGTCGCATTCGACCGAGCCAACCGCTCCGCGATCCGCGCAGACCACCAAAGCGCCTACGCACTACGGCAAGCCGGAAAGGAACTGATCCGCGGCCTCGGCGGCAAGGACGGCGACGCCGTGACCACGCTGCTCAGCACCGCCGTCTTCGTAGCGATCGCCCTGGCCCGCTGGCACGAACAGCACGGGCACCAGCAACAGGCAGCAGCAGCCCAGCAGACACTCGTCTACCTGCGGACCGCCTACCAGCACGCCGCCCGGCCCACGCTCGCACACCTCGCCGAACGCACCCCCGGACCCGACGAGGCCCGCCGCCTCGCCGCCACCGTCCAGGCCGCCGTGCCCGACCACGCCGAGCGGATCCTCACCGAACAACGAGAACTCGACACCGCCGACCACCCCGCCGAAGTCCTCATCTGGCGCCTGCGCACCAACACCACCGACCGCATCAACCAGCGCACCCGCGCTGCCCAGACCCGCAGCACCCGCCGGCACACGCCCACCCAGTCCGAGGCAGGACATCCTCCAACCGGAACCACAGCCCTGCCGGAATCGGCGAATGATGCGCGCCGCCGCACCCGCTGACTCGGCGCACCCGTCTGCCCCTTCGGCCCCTCGTCACGGCCGCATGCCCAGTGCTCGCGGGGCGTACACCTCGTCCGCCCCAGGTCCGAGTCTCACCACCAACCGTTACGGGAGCGCCAGATCGGAGTCTCCTGACGGGTCACCTTTCTATGCACCAGTACCCCAGCGATATAGAACGACTTGAAGGCCCACCAGCACAGCCACAGCTCGCCCAGAAGCAGATATCCGATCAACATGAACCCACCTGCGGTGCAGCCCCGTCCCCCGCTGTTGCTCGACCTGCTACGGGGTGACCTGCCGCCGACATGGCCGCTGACTGAGAACGGGCCTGGAAGTGGGATACGCCAGTTCAGACGCACAGTGCGTCCCCCCTCACGTGCAGGGCAAGTAACACAGTCAAGGCGATACGACAATGCATGAATCCCCGCAGAACTGGTGGTATTAGCCGGATACGCCCGGCCGACTGTCGCATTTTGCCATGGACTGGGCACACAGAGTGCCCGGAACCGGGCTACTTGAGACTGCCGTTCCGCCCCCGGACAGATCGTCCGTGCCTGTGGCACGCCCTTGTCCCACCCTGCGTCGAGGGACGGACGGATCGGCTGGGGCGATCCGTCTTGTTCTCGCGTCGCTATCGTGGGCGAGGCCCCTACTTCATGGGAGGCAGTACGTATGCGTGGTCTCGGAGATCACCTGAGCATCGGCGAGCGGATCGCGTTCCACCGCAAGCGCCGCGGCTACACGCAGCAGGTACTGGCCGGGCTCGTCGGTCGCAGCACGGACTGGCTGGCCAAGGCCGAGTCGGGTCGGCGCAAGCCCCCGCGTATCGACATGCTTGCCGAACTGGCACGGGTACTCCGGGTACCGCTAGGGGAATTGGTCGGCCAGCCCGTGCTCATGGAGGACGAAAGGCAACAGGACGATGTCCCGGCCGTGCGGGACGCGTTGATGAGCCCGCGTCGTCTGTCCCGGCTGCTGTTCGGAGCCGCGGCCGAAGCGCAGCTGCCGAGCCCCGGCCCTGCCGCACAGCTCGTGGAAGAGACATGGAACGACTACCAGGAGGGCCGGCTGGGCAGGGTGATCGCCGCGCTGCCTGGCCTGCTTCAGACCGCCCGGGAGCTGGAGGACCGCGCAGCCCGTTCCGACGCTGACCGCCGGGACTGCTGGGCCGTCTCCGCCCGGGTTCACCACCTGGCCGCCACGGCGCTCGCCAAGATCGGCGAATCCGACATCTCGTGGCTCGCCGCCGAACGGGCCATGCGGGCGGCCGACGAGTCGGACGACCCGCTGGTACTGGCGTCCGCAGCCCGGTCCGGCACGCACGCACTGCTCGCCAACGGCCGGTACGACGACGCGATGGAACTCGCCGACACGGCGTCGGCGTGGTTGGCGACCCGTGTCGCCGAGCACGATCCAGCCGCCCTCAGCCTGCTCGGCATGATTCATCTCCGGGCAGCGATCGCAGCCGCGCGCCATCAGGACCGATCTACGGCGACGAGCCTCCTGAACCGCGCCGAAGTGCTCGCCAGCCAGCTGGGTTCGGATGGGAATCACTGGCAGACGGGCTTCGGCCCGACGAATGTCGTGCTGCACCGCCTGTCGGCGGAGCTGGACCTCGACAACGTCTCCTACGTCGTGGAACACGGCCAGATCGACGTGGACCACATGCCCACGGAGCGAGGCGTCTCGCACCGCATTGACTACGCCCGTGCACTGTCGCTGGCGCGTCAGGGGGACAGCGCGTTCGAGGAACTGCGTACGGCTGAACGCGCGTCGCCGCAGCTCGTACGGAACAATCCCCGTGTGCGAGACACGCTGCGCGACCTGATCAAGCAGTCCCCCGTCACGGGCAGCGCTCGTTCGTCGGAGTTGTTCATGATGGCTCAACGATGCAGGGCGGTGCAGTGAGTACGAAGAAGCGCGGAGTCCTCGGGGTAGTGGGCAGCAGCGCCGGCGGCATCGAGGCCCTTCGCACCGGGCTCGTGGAACCGGCCATGGCCGGCGGGTGGCAGGTCGCCGTCACGCTCACGCCCACTGCGGGGCGTTGGCTGCGCATGAGCGGCGAGGTCGACCGGCTGGAGAGGCTGACCGGCATACCGGTACGGGACGAGCCGCGGCTGCCCGGCGAGGCAAGCCCACACCCGAAAGTGGACTGCTACGTCGTCGCCCCAGCCAGCGCCAACACGGTCGCCAAACTCGCGACGGGCATCGCCGACAACCAGGCCCTGACACAGGTGGGAGAAGCCATCGGCACCCTGGGGCTACCCATTGTCGTCTTTCCCCGAGTGAACGCCGCCCACGCCCGCCACCCCGCCTGGCGGCACCATCTCGCCGTACTGCGGGAGGCAGACGTCCACCTCGTCTACGGCCCGGACATCTGGCCCTTGTACGAGCCCCGCGCGGCGCCCGCCGGGCGGGATCTGCCATGGGCCGCGGTACTGGACGCGATTGACACGGCTGCTGGCTGACGTTCCGTCAACTCCGCTGACCTGCATGGATAGAGGACCAGGACAAACTGTCCGGGTCCTCTATCCATGAGGCGTTGAAGCTATCTGCCATGCCGGAGACGCGCGAGCAGGCCAGCACGGAAACCACGCAGGTGGACCAGCGCACCCAGCGGCCCAGCCCGTTCGGGGCCGTCGATGGCGCCGACCGCTCTGCCCTGGTCCGGCGACGCTCGGGCGCACAGCCACCGGCGACCGCAATGCCCCGCACCGAGACAACAAGGCCCACCGTGATCCGGCTCGGGCGGCCGATGTGCGTGGCTGTCGCCCCGCACCTGCACCTCGTGCCCCACGTACGGCACGCGATCGTCGCCGCTCTCCATCTGTGGGGCATCCCGGAGATCGCCGACGACATGGGGCTGATCGCGACCGAGCTGGTCGCCAATGCCGTCCAGTACGGAGAACCGACCTGCGTGACGGTCGTGTTCACAGTCTCGGACGGCCTCGCGGTGCTGGAAGTCACGGACGACAACGGCGAGCGCCCCGCCGTACGGCAGACCGCCGAGGACGACGAAGGCGGGCGCGGCCTGATCCTCGTGCGGGCACTGGCCGAGCGATGGGGATGCCGGCACGGTACCCGCGGCCGGAAGACCGTATGGGCCTCGCTCTCGCTCCAAGGCCGAGCGGCATGAATCGGGTCCTCCTCCCGCGGGCCAACCGCGAGGCCACACGCCGAGGACGCACGCACGCAATGCGCTGCCCGCGATGCGCACCTTCGAGCGACTGTGCTTTGAGGCAGCCGCTCGCGACAGGGTCCACCGCCACACCGCGCCCTCCCCAGTACGCGAACGCATCCGCGTCCAGCACACCCCAGGAAACACATCAGCGGCACCACCCGGCACTCCATCGACAGCGGAGGACGAGCAATGCAAGTGAGCATCGTGGTCGCGGTACGGGGCAATACAGGCGCTCTCGGCAGCCTGGCCAGGGCAGTCCGAGCACAGGACCATCGGGCCGAGGACGTTGAGTTGGTCGTGGTGGACAACCATCCCGTGCCAGTCCTGCCCCCGGGGGCGTATCGGCTGGGACCGATGCCGTGCCGGGTCGTTCACGAGGCGCGGCCCGGCCTGTCACGGGCACGCAACGCCGGCATCCGTCAGGCGCACGGGGAAGTGGTGCTGATCACCGATCCCGATGCCCGTCCTGAACCGGACTGGGTACGGAGGATGGCCTCAGCGCTGGAGGCGACAGGGGCCTACTGCGCAGCCGGCAGGGTCGTCCCGTACTTCACCGGCGGGGCCATCGCAGTAGCACCGGATGTGCTCCAGCTGTTCGTGCCACCCGTATGGCCGGAGCTCACCACGGAACTCACGGCCCCGTACTGGGCTGTCGGATGCAACCTGGCCATCCGCAGAAGCCCGCTACCGCAGTTCGACACACGGCTCGGCGTGACCGGTCGGCGCCATCTCAGCTGTGAGGAGCTGGAGTTCACCGTCCGAGCGCAGGCCGGCGGGCGTCGTGTGGTCGTCGTGCCCGATGCCGTGGTCCACCGAGCGATCCATCCGGCCGATCTGACAGCGGGAGCCCTGTGGGCTCGTGCTCTGTGGCACGGCGCTTCGATGGCGCGGCTGCTGGCTCTCCATCCCGGTTCGGACATCTACGACAGCTACCGGCTGCGTGACGCTCTCGCCCCCGCCCGCCTGCGGAGCCGTACCGGTCGGCGGGGCGCGATGGCGGATATCGCACGGGTTGTGGGACTGCGCACCGAACGACTCCGGCTCGCCACATCGGCCGGTCTGAACGCACATACCGCCGGCGCGGAGAAGTCCGCAGCGAAGGGAGCCAACTTCCATGGCTGAGCAACCGATAGCGGTAGGGCTGAACCTCGGGCACGACGGCGGGTGCGCGATCGTGTCCGGGAACCAGGTCGTAGCGATCGCGGAGGAACGGCTGAACCGCACCCGTTACAGCGGCGGCTGGCAGGCCGCCCTCGCATACTGCCTGGACGCCGCCGACGTCACCCTGGCGGACGTCGGCATCGTGGTGTTCTCGTGCGTCGGGCCACGCTTGGAGCGCGGATTCACCGGCGGTCTTCAGCGGTACGGCGTGGACGCTCGCAGGATCGAGTCGGTCGACCACCACCTCTCCCACGCCTACGGGGCGTTCTGCCTGTCGGGCGCCGACGAGGCGCTGGTCGTGGTCGCGGACGGATCGGGAAACGATCACCAGACGGAGAGCTACTTCCTCGCCTCCCCCTCGGGGCTGGTCCGGGTGGGCGGAAACCGTGCCGGTAGGCCCCGGGCGGGCGGAATCGGAGCTACGTACGAGGCGGTGACGAACTGGCTCGGCTTCGACGGGCAGGAGTCGGGCAAGACCATGGCCCTCGCCTCCTACGGCGACCCCAAGGCCGTCGGCCTCCCGCTCTTCGATGTCGTCGACGCCCAGGTCGAAGGCCGCCTGGAACGCACTCACGACCGAGGCCTGGCGGAGTTCGCGGCTGCCGCCGGCCTCGACCTCGGCAGGCCGCACGCCTGGTCGGAGCCCCGGGCCCGGGACCTTGCTGCCTGGGCACAGGAACAGACCGAGGACGCACTCACCGACGTCATCACCCACCTGCTGGCCGAACACCGGCAAACCACCGTCTGCCTTGCCGGCGGGGTCGCGATGAACTGCGTCGCCAACGAGGCGATCCGCCGTCGGACCGGCGCCGACCTGTTCGTGCCGCCGCCGGCATCCGACCGCGGCCAGGCCATCGGGAACGCTTTCCACGGCATCCACCGGCTCACCGGCACGGTGCCGAGTCTGCCGCTCACCGGGCGGGACTCCTTCGGCCGCACCTACACCGACGACGAAGTCCTTCTGGCCCTGCGCAGGCACCCCTTCTCCGGCCTGACCGAGCGGCACCCCCACCGCCCGTTCGCCTACCGACGCGAGTCGGACCCGGCTGCCGCGGCGGCTGAACTGATCGCGCAGGGAAAGCTGATCGGCTGGTTCGACGGCGGCAGTGAACTCGGTGCCCGCGCCCTCGGGTCCCGCAGCATCCTCGCCGACCCGCGACAGGAGGCGACGAGGGACGTGCTGAACACGCGGATCAAGCACCGGGAGTTCTTCCGCCCCTTCGCTCCAGCGGTGCTGGGCGAGTTCGCCGACACGTGGTTCGAAGTCGACCAGGACAGCCCCTACATGCTCTTCGCCCCACGGGTCCGGGCTCAGTACCGGAACCGGCTCGGCGCTGTCACCCACGTGGACGGAACAGCACGCGTCCAGACCGTCGACCCGACTGCCCATCCGGCCTTCCACCGGCTGATCACGAGGTTCGAGGAGCTCACCGGCGTACCCGTCGTACTCAACACCTCCTTCAACGACAGCGAGCCGATCGTGGAGACCCCGGCGCACGCGGTGGCCACCTTCTGCCGCACCGGCCTGGACGCTCTGGTCTTCAGCAGCGGCTTCATCGCGGTGAAGACCGATGTCTGAACCCCGTCGTAGGCTCCGCGTCGCCGTACTCTTCGACAGTGCCGGATTCCAGCGCTCCCTCCCCCTGACCGGTGCGGCCACCCGTACGCTGCATCTGAACCAGCACCTCGCGGAGGCCGGACCCGAGGTCACACTCCTGCTCTGCGACCTCAACCCCCGCTCCCGCCCGACCCTCGACTGGCCGTTCCCGGTCCGCTACCTGCCGTACGAGGCTGTCTACGAGGGCACCGGCCGGCTGATCGAGCACGTGAAGGACCTCGCTCCCGACGTGCTGGTGATGTCGAACACCCAACTCACCGTCCGCTACGGACGAGTCCTCGCCGACGCCGCCGACGCTGCCCTCGTGTACGAGATGCACGACGACGAGGCCGCCGTCGCCCGGACGATCGGCAGCGGGGAGTGGGAATGCCGCCAAGCAGCGGTGCTCCAGGCCGCCGCCGTGGCTGCATCCGATGCCGTCGTCGCCTTCACCAGCCGTGATGCCCACCTCGCGACCGCTCTGCGGGCCGCGGCGGTGCACGTCGTCCCCTGCGGCGTGGAACCCGGCCCAGCCCCACTGCACAAGCGGGAATCCCCAGGCTCGGCAGCGTTCGTCGGCAACCTGCACTACGAGCCGAACGCCCGCGCAGCCACCTACCTCCGAACCCGGCTCGCCCCCGCGCTGGCTGTACGAGGCGGAATCGTCGACGTGTACGGCCGGTACCCACGGGCCTTACGCCCCCTCGGCACCGGAGCCACCATCCGGCTGCACGGACCCGTACCCGATCTTCCGTCCGCACTGTCGACCGCTTCGGTCGGTTTGGCCCCGCTGGACTCCGGCGGCGGGATGAAACTGAAGGTGCTCCAGTACATGGCCGCCGGCCTGCCGGTCGTCGGCACAGCCGAGGCGTTCGCCGGGCTCCCTGACCCAGGAGCATTCGCACTGGTCTCCACCGCCCCCTCCATGGAGGACATCCCGACGCTGGTGACCCGCCTGCAAGACGACGCAACCTTGCGGCGAGAGCTGGGCACCGCCGGACGCCGGCTGATCGAAACCGAGTTCTCCTGGGCCGCAGCCGCCCAGCTGGCACTGCACGCCTACCAATCCGTCCGCGGTGCTGCAGGCCCGGCGGCAGCACCGTCCGCCGGGTCGGGTGGCATCCGGGAACTGGCAGGCCGGACACCATACTGGCTGCACGAATGGCGAACACGAGAGGAAACCACCATGGGCGAAACGCCTGAACCCGCAACCGGCAACGAGCACCCGGTGCTGGCACGGCTGGCGAGCGAGATCGACTGCGCCCGCCACGCCGCCGAATCCGCGCTCGACACGGTCTTCGACCAGGCTGCCATCGTCGGCTACGGCGGACGGTCCATGGTCTTCCTCGCCAAGACAGCCGTCCTCAAGATCTACACGCACCGGCCCGCCGAACGGGCCCGCCGGGAAATCCTCGGCCTCCAGCTCGCCGGACAAGTCCCCGACCTGCGCGTGCCCGAAGTCCACGGCCACGACGATGTTGAAGGCGCTCTCTCGTGGGTGGCCGCCACCCGCCTGGAGGGCACCGCTCCCGGCGACATTCACGACCAGGAGGAGACGAGGACACTCGGCGAAGTCGCCGCCCGTCTGCGCGCCCTGCCCGCCGACGCTCTCACCGAGCTGCCGAAGTTTGGACGCAACATCCGGCCCCTGGACGAGGACTCCCACCCCGTTCGAGCCCGGTTGTCCGCTGTCCTGACCAGCACCGCGGCCACCCAACAGGCCGCGTGCGTCACGGGTTTCGTGCACGGCGACTACTCCGCACGCAACCTCCTGATCGCCCCTGGCCTACCGCCCGGCGTGATCGACTTCGAAGGCTGCGGCGTGGGCTGCGTGTACGAAGACCTCACCAACCTGTACGTCCAGAACTGCCTGATCGACGGCCGCGAAGCAGCCGTCGCCATCGCCGCATACGAGGCCGAGAACGCCCGACTGGGCCCCCCCTCAAGCGTGGACACCCGGCACCTGCTGTGGCACACCGCCCGCTACTTCCGCTGGGTCCTGCAATGGGCCGTCGAGATCGACACGGAGCTCGCCGACCAGATCACCGCCCTCGCCCCCAGCGTCCTGGACGCCCTGGAATCCGAAGGGAGTCCCACGTTGTGATCGTTCTGGACGGCATGCCAGGCGCGGGCAAGACCACGTTGCTCCACCGGCTCCGCACCGCGTTACCCGACCACCTCGTGGTCCTCCCCGAGGCGCAGCCACCAGAGGGCAGCTCAACGGATGCCGAGACAGCGCAGCACCTCCTCGGCACGGCACGGGAGCGCCTGGACGCCGCCCGGCGCTTGGCGCAGACACACCCCGACCGGCTCCTCGCCTCCGATCGAGGCCACATCGGGGTCTTGGCCTACCGGTACGCGATGGCGGCCACGGATCGCGCACCGCACAGCGACTTCGAGCACGCACTGGCCCTGTGCCACAACCTCGACCTGGTACGCCCGCACCGAGACCTGACGACCATGGTCCTGGTGACCGACCCTGGAACGTCTATCACCCGACGGGCCGCATTCGCGCAGGACCAGAGGTACAGCCTGTGGTTCGACCCTGAATTCCTCACCGCCTACCGCGGCTTCCTGGACCACCTCGCCGCGTGCCTCCCCTCCGACAGCTTCACCACACTCGACGTCACCAACGTCTCCGGCTGGCCGATCCTGCTCGACATATTGCAGTCCCTCCTCAGCCGCCGGCTCCCATCGCTCCAATCACCGACCAGCCGATCACCGGAGGCTGTATGACGCACCGCCCCCGAGCGGCGACAACCCGCCGCCTCCTGACCGCCCTGGCCGCCCCGCCCCACGACACCACCGCCTCAGCGGCGGCAGGCGGACTGCGCGCCACGACCGAAGAGATACGGCGCTTCCTCGCCCAAGCGGAACAGCACGATGCACAAGCAGTGCCGACAGACGTCCTTCACAGGTGGCGGAAGGCGCTGGACCGCTTCCACGGCGAACTGCAGCATGCCGCGCCCGAGGAATGGTCACGGTGGCGCCGGCCTGGAACGTGGCTCGACTCCCACCTGCGCCTCCGGTCGCTCATCGCGCACGAGGTCGGCAAGGCGTACTGGGACGACCGGTCCGAGATCCCCTACGCGGAGATCGACGTGGAACGCTACCTGTGGGGTGCCCGATGACCTCAGCCTCCGACAAGAGCAAGGCCGTGGACAAGTACACGCGGACCGCCGCCATCCTGTGCGACCTGCTCGGTGGCGCGGACAACATCGCCTCGCTGGCGCACTGCGTGACACGGCTACGGCTCACCCTCGCCGACCGAGCCGGTGTCGACGACGCTGCTCTACGAGACCATCCCGCCGTCTTGGGAGTGCTGGAGCGCGACACCCTCCAGCTCGTGGTCGGTCCAGCTGCCGTCGTCCCCCTCGCCGCGGCCCTCGAACAGCTCCTCGCCAACCCGTAACCCGTGCCCCGCCGACCCGGGCATGGCGAAATCGTCAGCGCCAGCCCGTACGAAACGCCGTCCAGGCCAGCGCTGCCAGGGCCTCCCGCTTCTGGTAGGCCCGCAGCCGCGGCCTGGACGGGCGGCGGCGCGCCAACTCCCAGTGCCCAGCGACCGATATCGCCAGGGCCGTGACCGCGTCGGGATCCGCCGACCTCCACGCGGGAATCCCAGCCAGGGTCTGCTCCGCCGAGACCGGCGAGTGCCCCTCCATGATCAGGTACGGAACGAGCCAGGCGATGTCGAACCATGCGGCACCGCGATACCCGAACGCCCAGTCGACGACGTGGATTACACCGCTTGCGTGCTCGCGCACCATGTTGTCCGGCCGAAGATCAGCGTGCAGAAGGGTGTCGCCCTCAGCCACGCTCATCCACCGGGTCTCCATCTCGACCAAGCCCGGAAGATGCCGAACGCACCACGCAGACAGATCACTCGGGGGGTCAGCAGCCAACGTTCGCCAGCAGTTCGAGACCCGCGCCATCGCCTCGGCAACCGGCCGGGCAGCCCCATACGGGCACGGTGACAGCACCTCCCCCATGGACGCCACGGTGGCGAGAACGCCAGGGAGATCGGCGGACCCCGGAGCCAGGCTGGGATGACGCCCGTCGACGTCATCGAACAGCAGCAGAACCCAGTCCTCGAACCGGCCCGACCACAGCAACGCCGGCGAGGAGAAGCCGGACGGAACTGCCGCGGCGACGGCGGCCTCCTGCTCGTACATCCCGGCGAGCGGATGCCCGGTAGGTATCCCCTTCACGAACACCCGCCGACCGTCGCCGAGAAGAAGCCGAGCAGCCAGACCAGCAGTGAAACCGCCACCCTGTGTCTCGGCCCGAACCACCGGAGCGCAGAGACGGCCCGTAATCTCACCGCGAACTGCGGCCGGAAGGTCTTGCCATGCAATTCGAGTCTCAGTACGGGCACGCATCCACGCTCCTCTCGTCGAAGCCGAGAACTGAGCTGCTCGGCTTTGAGAGACTCCCCGCCGATAGGCTGTAAGTGCGCGCCCAGATCACTTTCGAGAGTCGCTGAGTGCACAGGCCGTTCTGAGACCGTTTGCCCGGCGTAGGTGGGCGCTCGGTGCGGCCTTCATCCGGACGGCAGCAAGGGACCTGCTGCCGACGAGGTTCAGATCGCAACCGTGCACCCCGGCTCCCGACGGCCTCTACAGAGTGCTGAGGCAACCATCTATCTTTCCTGCTGGGCTGCCGGTTGAGTCAAGACAGCCACATACACGCACGGAAAGTGATTCTTCAACTCAACCAGGAGGCCGATGGTCACAATCCGTCAGCATCAGCGGCCCGTTCGGCGTTCAAGATCAAATTTGCCGAGCCTATGCTATTTTGAACTGACTGATAGTCATCAGATCTAACTGCACGTCGTGTTGGCCGGGGGGCTCGTCGTGACGCATGCTCGTAGTCTCCTTCTCACGGACTTGGCTCCGGGGATGACAGTCGGTGGGGTAGTCCCCGGGGCTGACGTCGCAGTGGTGGCAGTGCATATGCACGGGGATTCCGCAGCCCGCCTCACGTACCGGCGTTCGAACGGTGCAGTCGAGGAGACCATCCTCTATGCCGATCGGGACACCGATCTGACCGTAGGTGCAGCACCAGGCAGCCGAGGCTTCGACGCCGATCCTGAGTTGTTCCGTCTCGCCGCGGAAGCGATACGAATCCGCATGGCTGCCCGCGGCGACGCGATGCTCGCGGTCTCCACGAGCCTGCTCGATCCCCTGCCGCACCAGATACAAGCCGTCTACAACGAGCTGCTGCCCCGCACCCCGCTGCGCTTCCTGCTCGCCGATGACCCCGGCGCCGGAAAGACGATCATGGCGGGGCTCTACATCAAGGAACTGGCTCTGCGGGGCGACCTGGAGCGCTGCCTGATCGTCGCCCCGGGCGGCCTGGTCGAACAGTGGCAGGACGAGCTGCTGGAGAAGTTCGGCCTGGATTTCGCGCTGCTCTCGAAGCAGTTGGTGGACGCCACCGTCGACGCGAACGTCTTCGACAAGCACCCCCGCCTCATCGCCCGCATGGATGCCCTTTCCCGGTCCGAGGAGCTGCAGCGTCGCCTCACCGAGTCCAGCTGGGACCTAGTGGTGGTGGACGAGGCGCACCGCATGAGCGCCCATTACTTCGGCGCCGAACTGAAGGCCACCAAACGCTACGAGCTCGGCCGCCTCCTCGGCCAGGTCACCCGGCACCTACTGCTCATGACCGCCACCCCGCACGCGGGCAAGGAGGAGGACTTCCAGCTGTTCATGGCCCTGCTCGACGGTGACCGCTTCGCCGGCAAGTACCGCAACGGGGTGCACCAGCACGACGCATCCGGCTTGATGCGCCGCATGGTTAAGGAGGACCTGCTCACCTTCGACGGCAAGAAGTTGTTCCCCGAACGCCGCGCCTACACCGTCCCCTATGAGCTGTCGCCGGGCGAGCAGGAGCTGTACGAGCAGGTCACCCAGTACGTCCGGGAGGAGATGAATCGCGCTGAGCGGCTCGATGGCCGCCGCGGCAATCAGGTCGGCTTTGCCCTCACGGTGCTGCAGCGCCGCCTGGCCTCCAGCCCCGAGGCCATCTGGAAGTCCCTGGAGCGCCGCCGCCGGCGTCTGGAGGCCAAGCGCTCGGAGCTGCTCTCCACACGGCATCCCTCCGACCTGGACGCGGGCAGCAGCCCGACCCAGCCGTCCGGCGACACCGCGCTGAGTGCCCTGAGCGGGGACGACGGTCAGAGCCTGGACGCCGAGCTCGACGACCTGACTGGGGCGGAGCTGGAGGAGGTGGAGGAACAGGTCGTCGACGCCGCCTCTGCCGCGCTCACTGTGGCCGAGCTGGAGCAGGAGATCCAGCGGCTGTTGGAGTTGGAGCAGTTCGCCTCGGGCGTGCTGGCGCTGGGCGAGGACCGTAAATGGCGGGAGCTGTCGGGCCTGCTCCAGGACAACCCCCACATGCGCGATGCCGACGGCCGCCCGCGCAAGCTCATAGTGTTCACCGAGCACCGCGACACCCTGCAGTACCTGGCCCGCAGGGTTCGTGCCCTGATCGGTCGCGCCGACGCAGTAGTGGCTATCCACGGAGGCACCCCGCGCGAGCAGCGGCGCGCGATACGCGACCAATTCAATCAGGACCCGGACGTGCGCGTGCTCCTGGCTACCGACGCTGCCGGTGAGGGCCTGAACCTGCAGCGCGCCCACCTCATGGTGAATTACGACCTGCCGTGGAACCCCAACCGCATTGAGCAGCGCTTCGGTCGCATCCACCGGATCGGCCAGACGGAGGTCTGCCACCTGTGGAACCTGGTCGCCGACAACACCCGGGAGGGTCAGGTCTTCCAGCGGCTGTTGGACAAGATCGAGCAGCAGAGCAAGGCTTACGACGGCAAGGTCTACAACGTCCTCGGGGAAATCTTCGACGGAGAACCGCTGCGCGAGCTGCTCATGCGCGCCATCCGCTATGGCGACCGGCCCGAGGTCAAGGCACAGCTCGATGAGGTCATCGACGCCCAGGTCGGCGAGCGCGCCGTTGAGTTGATCAAGGGGCTGGCGCTCGACGCGCAGGTCATGGGCTTGGAAGACGTCGACGCAATCCGTCTTCGGATGGAAGAGGCCCAGGCCCGCCGTCTGCACCCGCACTATGTGCAGGCGTTCTTCCGGGATGCCTTCGACCGCACCGGCGGTCGGCTGATGCCCCGGGAGGCCGGCCGCTTCGAGATCACACACGTATCGGCCGCCCTGCGCGACCCCGGCCGGATTGTCGGTCTCGGCGGCGTAGTGCAGCGCAAGTACGAGCGGGTCTGCTTCGACCGCGGACGTATCAACGTGCCCGGTAAGCCACGCGCCGACCTCATCGCCCCCGGTCACCCGCTCTTCGACGCCGTCCTCGACCATGTCATCGCCCAGCACGCCGACCTACTCACCCGCGGCGCCGTGCTTGTCGACGCATCCGACGCGGGTGACCAGCCCCGGCTGCTGGTGGCCCTGGCCCAGGAGGTCCTCGACGGGCACCGCCGCATCGCCGACCGGGCCTTCGCCTTCACCGAACTGCTGCCCGATGGCACCGCGAGGAACGCCGGACCCGCACCGTACCTGGACTACCGCCCCCCGACCCCAGCCGAGGCAGAAGCCGCCGAGACACTGCTCGACCAGGCCTGGCTACGCGCCGGCGGCGAAGCCCCCGCCTTGGACTGGGCCATCCGTGAAGCGCTGCCCGAGCACCTGCGCCAGGTACGCGAACGCCTCCTTCCGGCGGTGGCACGCACTCGGGCCCAGGTCGAACAACGCCTCAAGCACGAGATCAACTATTGGTACGCCCAGGCCGGGAAGCTGGAGCAAGACCTCGCCGAAGGCAAACGGGTGCGTCACCGTCCCGAAAAGGCTCGGAGTTGGGCCGAGGAACTGGAGCACCGGCGCACCAAGCGCCTAGAGGAACTGGACAAGGACGCCGCCCTCCAACCCCTGCCCCCCGTCGTCGCTGGCTGCGCCCTGGTGGTCCCGGTCGGCTGGATCGCAAAGGCCCTGGGCGCCGCTGATGGATGCGACCTGGCACCGATGCAGGCGAGCGACGGCTATGAAACCGACCGGCGAGCCGTCGCCGCAGTGCTCCAAGCCGAGAAGGAACTCGGGCGCCTCCCCGAGGAGATGGCACACAACAACCCCGGCTACGACATCCGCTCGCTGACCCAGGACGGCCACCTCGTCCATATCGAGGTCAAGGGACGCCGAGTCGGCGCACAGGATTTCTACGTCAGCCGCAACGAAGTGCTCGTCGCCAAGAACCGCGGCGACCAGCACCGCCTCGTGATCGTGACTGTCCACCCCGATGGCCCCGAGCACGATGAACTGCGTTACCTGGTCGACGCCTTCACCGATACCGAATTCGGCGACCTGAAAACCGAGGGCATCGTCCTGAACTGGCAGGACGCATGGAACAAGGGAGGGGCTCCGCTGTGAGCGCCGTGAACGAGGACAACGCGACACCGCAACGGCGGAAGCTCATCGAGGTGGCCCTGCCCCTAGAGGCGATCAGCAGGGCCAGCAAGGCGGACAAGGACCGCAAGGTCGGCACCATCAAGAACATCCACAAGTGGTTCGCCCCCATGCCCACCCCGGCGTGGCGTGCCCTGCTGTTCGCCGCCACCGTGGACGACCCGGAGAACGAGGAGAAGCGGGCCGAACTACTGCGGATCATCGAAGGCCTGGTGCCCGCCAATGGCACAGCGCCATCGGCAGAGGCACTCAAGAAGGCTCGTGCGGTACTGGACGAGCAGGAGCAGGAGCTGCCAACGGTCCTGGACCCGTTCTGCGGCGGCGGCTCGACGCTCGTGGAGGCCCAGCGACTGGGATTCCCCACGCTCGCGAGCGACCTGAACCCGGTCCCTGCCCTGGTCACACGCCTAGAGACCCAGCTCGTACCCGCAGTGCTGGGCAAGCCCGCAGTGTCGGGCCCAGACCAGGGCATCTCGGGCGTTGCTGACGACCCGATGGCCGGACTGCTCGCGAATGTGCGGCACTACGCGAGCTTGGTGGAGGAGAAGATCAAGCAGCAGGTCGGCGATCTGTACGAGACCGTTGACGGCGCGGACGTCGTTGCCTGGCTGTGGGCGCGGACCGTTCCGTGCGCCAATCCCGCCTGCGGCATACCGATTCCGCTGTATAGCTCGCCGTGGCTGAGTAAGCAGAAGGGCCGCGAGGCTTGGCTGCGGCCGATCACGGAAAACGGCCGTGTGCGCTTTGAGATCGGTGAGGGGACGAGCAAGGACGTCCCGGAAGCTACCAAGCGCATCGGCAGGGGTGGGAAGTTCACTTGCCCGACATGTGGGACCGACGTTGAGGAGAAATACATCCGTCAACGTGGGGTGGCGGGACAGATGAGCCTCCAGTTGATGGCCGTGGCTGTGGATGACGGATCCGGGCGACGATTCATCCCCGAAATACAGCATTCGTCGGCGGCTGAGATACCTGTACCGATCGAAATCCCGGAGTTGGAGTTTCCTGGAAACACAAGGGACTTCCGAACGCAACTTTACGGGCTCCGGCGTCAGGCCGACATCTACACTCCTCGACAACTCCACATGCTCGGCGCGTTTGCCGATACGGTGGCAGATGTGCCGGGATGGGTCACCCGCGATGGTGGCGACGCCGACCAGGCCGCCGTAATAGCTTCAGTGCTGGCTGTCTGCGTCAGTAAGATGGCCCAGTCCAACTCTTCACAGACCCGGTGGCGTCTGGATTCGCGAAATGGCGCGGCGAAGGCTGAGCCAGGTTTCGGACGACAGGCGATTCCCATGCTCTGGGATTTCGCCGAGGCTAATCCCTTCGGAGGGTCGGTCGGGGGTTGGAAGGTGCAGGTCAACAGTATTCTCGGTGGCTTCAAGGCGCTACCGCGTGAAGTTAAAGCCGGTCGCGCAGTTCAAGCCGATGCCCGCAAAGCCGGCTCCCTGCTCCCGTCTGGCAGCGCCCTCATAGCCACCGACCCCCCGTACTTCGCTCAGATCAACTATGCGGACTTGAGCGACTACTTCTACGTCTGGCTGCGTCGCGCTGCTGGCCGGATACATCCAGACCTTTTCGGCACGATGGCCACCCCCAAGGCTGAGGAACTAATTGCCAATCCCCACCGTCAGGGCGGTGCCGAGAAGGCACGTCAGTACTTCATCGATGGCTTCGTGGAAGTCTTCTCCTCCCTGAAACGGGCGTCACGCGTCGATCTCCCACTTGTGGTGATCTACGCGCACCGCCAGGAAGAGACCAAGGATGGCGAGCTGTCCTCCTCCGCGTGGGATGCGCTCCTCGAAGCAATGTTGGCCGCGGGCATAGGTGTCGTGGGCACCTGGCCGTTGCACGCGACCAACAGCACCCGCCAGGTCGGCCAAGGCGCCAATGCACTTGCCTCCTACGTCATTATGGTTTGTCGTCCCCGAGCAGAGAACGCCGCATCGACTGACCGCCGCGGCTTCCTTTCTGCCTTGCGCCGGGAGCTGCCGGAGGCACTCAAACCACTCCGGCGGAGTTCGATCCCAGCCGTGGACCTGGCCCAGGCTGCGATCGGCCCGGGCATGGCGATCTTCTCCCGCTACGCGAAGGTCACCGAACCGGATGGCGCCCCGATGCGAGTGCGGTCTGCCCTCTCGATGATCAACGAGGTTCTTGGTGAAGTGCTCTCTGAACAGGAGGGCGACTTCGACACCGATACCCGTTGGTGCATCAAGTGGTTCGAACAGCGGCAGTGGGAACAGGGGCCCTTCGGTGAGGCGGAACTTCTCGCCAACGCGCTCAACACTTCTTTGTCCGGCTTGGAAGACGTCGGCGTGGTCAAAGCCCGTGCCAACAAGGCCGAGCTCCTCAAGCCCGAGGCGATGCCCACCTCATACGACCCCGAGACCGACCACCGCAGCTCTGTTTGGGAAGCGGCCATGCACCTGTCACGCGTGCTCGACGGCAAGGGCGCCGGATCCGGCGTCGATGCGGCGGGAGAACTGCTCGCTCGTGCCCGTACCAGGGTCAACGATGACGCGGTAAAGGAGCTTGCCTACCTGCTCTACAGCATCTGCGAGCGCAATGGCTGGTCGGAAAGCGGGCGGCGGTTCAACAACCTCGTCAGCTCCTGGCCCGACCTGCAGATCGCGGGGCGTGCGGCGGAGAAACGAGGCACGGCTTCTTCATCGCAGATGTCCTTCCGCAGCAGCGATGAAGACGAAGAGGACCAGTTGTTCTGACGATCGCCGCAAGGCGAGGGGGGAGGGGCACGTGCAGAACGACGACGCCACGCACGGCGGGGACGCGACGGACAGAACAGGCAGGACGGCAAGCACCATGGCATTGAGCAACCGTGACCGGATAGGCCGGATGATCGAGCTGCTCCCACAGGGGCTGCTCCCGCTCGTGGAGCGGGAGATGACCAGGCGGCAGGGCGAGCGCTGGTTCGACGACGCCGTCGCGACGGCCCGCGAGGGCGATTTCAGCCTGGCCTCCAAGCAAGATCCGCAGTTCCTTTTGCAGACCATGCTGCGGAACTGGGCGTCCTACTTCCGCCACGTCCTGCCGCCGGCGGCCCGCAACTACGTCGGCGAGTTGAACGACACCCGTAACAAGTGGGCGCATAACGAGCCCTTCAACTCCGACGACGCCGGCCGCGCCCTGGACACCGCCGAGCGGCTGCTGACCGCGGTCGGCGCCCACAAGGACCTCATCGAGCAGGTGCGCCGCTCCCGCCTGGAGCACCAGCGGGCCGTGATCGAGGCGGAGACCAAGCGTGCCGCCCGCGAGGCCGCCGCTGCCCCGGCTGTGGCGGCGGATGGCCTCAAGCCCTGGCGCTCCGTCCTCACCCCGCACGAGGATGTCGCCCGAGGCGACTTCAACGCCTCCGAGTTCGCCGCCAACCTCGCCCAGGTCGCCCAGGGCGAGGGCGCCCCCGAGTACACCGACCCGGTCGAGTTCTTCCAGCGCACCTACCTCACCGACGGCCTGCGGGAGCTGCTCGCCAAGTCGATCCGGCGGATATCCGGCGACGACAACGCCCCGCCGACGTTCAACTTGCAGACCAACTTCGGTGGCGGGAAGACACACTCGATGCTGGCCCTATATCACCTGTTCGCCCCAGATGTGCAGCCACAGCAGCTGCCGCAGGAGATGCACGAGCTGATCGCCGGAACTGACTCGGGCCTGCCGAAGGAGCCGGTGCGCCGCGTGGTCCTGGTCGGCACCCACATCAGCCCGGGGCAACCGGATGTCAAGGCCGACGGCACCCGGGTCTGCACCCTATGGGGTGAGCTGGCCTGGCAGCTCGGCGGCCGCATTGGGTACGACATCGTCGCTGAGGCCGACCGCTCCGGAACCAATCCGGGCGCGGCCCTCCACGACCTCGTCGCCGCATACGCCCCGTGCCTAATTCTCATTGACGAGTGGGTCGCCTATGCGCGGCAGCTCTTCGACGCCGAGGGACTGCCCGGGGGGTCATTCGAGACTCACTTCACCTTTGCCCAGACCCTCACCGAAGTCGTGGAGGCCGTTTCGGGGGCGCAGCTTATCGTCTCCATCCCGGCTTCCGACGACGGCACCGTCGCCGCTGACGAGAACGAGGTGGGCGGCCCGGCCGGACAGCAGGCCCTGGACCGGCTGCAGCGCGTCATCCATCGCAAGGCCGAGCCTTGGCGGCCCGCGAAGGCCGATGAGTCCTTCGAGATTGTGCGCCGCCGCCTGTTCGAGTCGCCAAGCGGCGGCGCGCAGGCTGAGATCAATAAGGTGGCGAGGCTGTTCACCCAGTTCTACGCCGGACAGAAGCGAGACTTCCCTTCCGGTGTGGACGGCACCGAGTACGAGAACCGCCTGAAGTCCACCTACCCGATCCACCCCGAGCTGTTCGCCCGGCTGTATGAGGACTGGTCCACGCTCGAGCGCTTCCAACGCACCCGCGGCGTGCTTCGACTGATGAGCGCCGTCATCCACGCGCTGTGGCGGGACGGCAACCAGAGCGCGATGATCATGCCGGGTGACATCCCGCTCAACGACCAGCGTGTGGCCGGCGAGCTGACTCACTACCTCGAGGACCGGTGGAAGCCCATTCTGGACACCGATGTGGACGGTGTGAACTCCACCCCGCTCCAGATCGACCAGGAGAAAACCTTCCTCGGGGAGCGCGCCATGACCCGGCGCATCGCCCGCACGCTGTTCATGGGTTCGGCCGCCACGCTGAAGGCCGCGACGAAGGGTCTGGACGAGCCGCACGTCCGCCTCGGGATGGCCATGCCCGGCGACAGTATGGGGAACTTCCGCACTGCCCTGAATACCCTGGCCGACCGCTCCACCTACCTCTACTCCGAGGGGGAACGCTACTGGTACGACACCCAGGCCAGCGTCTCCCGGATCGCCAAGGACGAGGCGGACCGGCTGGTCGAGCGTCCCGAGGACGTCTGGGCCGAACTCGTCCGTCGCCTGGCACCCACCCAGCGCCGCACTGGCGACTTCTCCGGAGTCCACGTGGCCTCGCAGCACACCGCAGACATCCCCGACACCGACGAGGTACGGCTGGTGGGGGGGGGGCCCCCCCCCCCCCCCCCCAAAACACAAGAAGAATGACCCGCCTCGGAATACCTCGCGGGCGGGCGGCGGAACCCCGGCGCGGCCGCAGACACGGCCCCCGGTACAGGGGGG
>NZ_JAIUKE010000121.1 GCF_020176795.1 Streptomyces sp. 8L | reverse complement strand
CCCGCCCTCGCGGCCCCGTCCCGGGTGCCCGGCCCCCCCCCCACCCCCCCCCCCCCCCCCCCCCCCCCGCTGTGCGCGGGGGGGGGCCCCCCCCCCCCCCCCCCCACCACAGCAAGAACAAGGACGATAGCCCAGCGATGCTCTTCGCAGCTGAGGCGCTGAACTCCCGTGGCCCGTCGCAACGTGCGCACCGGAATACGCTGGTCTTCCTCGCCCCGGACAAGAAGCGGATCGACGAGTTGATGGAGGCCGCGCGCGAGTACCTCGGCTGGCACAGGGTCCTGGACCGCGCCGACGAACTCGACCTCAACCCCAGCCAGCGCCGCCAAGCCGAAAGTCGCATCAAGGGGGCCGACGAGAAGGTCCAGCTGCGCATAGCTGAGACCTACCACTGGGCACTGGTGCCCGAGCAGCGCGAGGACCCGGCGCGTCCCGTGCAGTGGGAGGCCATCAAGGTCGAGACCAGCAAGCCGGATCTGGCCGTGCGCACCGCGGAGCGGCTCAAGCGTGAGGCCCTGCTGTGGCTGCAGCAGGCCCCGGCGCTGCTACACCAGAAGCTGACCGGCCCGCTCGCCTCCATCTGGCAGCGCGATGGCCACATCAGTGTCGGCCAGCTGTGGGAGCTGCACACCCGATACCCATACATGAACCGCCTGCGAGACCGAGCGGTGCTCGACCAGGGCATCGAGGACGTGCTGCACATGATCGGCTGGGAAACGGAAGGCTTCGCCCTGGCCACCGGCTACGACCAGACCGCCACCCGTTACGACGGACTCGTGCTACCCGGCGGCGACACCCGCTTCGGACAGATCACCAACTCCACCCTCCTGGTCCGGCCAGACCTCGCAATTCTGCAACGCCAGGCAGACGGGGAAGCCGCAGCCGTGGTACCTGCACAGCGGGCCAGCCAGGAAAGCGAGACGACGCCCGCAAGCGCTCTCCCAGCCGAGAGCACCCCAGGACTTGGCCTGACGCTCCCCGCCGAAGTCGGCCAGGAGCAGCCCAGTCAGCTCACTATCCCGCGCAACACCCGCTTCTATGCCCGCGCAGTGCTCACCCCCGAGCAGTACAGCAAGAACGCCAGCAAGTACGCGATCGAGATCCTCCCGCATCTCGACCTCGTCGACTCCGAGGTCGAGATCACCGTAGAAATCCATGCAAAGCGGCCCGAAGGCTTCGGCGACGACAAGGTGCGCATACTCCGCGAGAACGCGAACACCCTCAAGCTCGAAGCCGAATTCGAATCGGAGTAGTCGCCGGACGAAGGAGTAGCGGAGGGTTGCAGTTCGGGTTGCATTCACCTCCGTCCGAGGGAATCCGAAGGCGACCGTGCTGAGTCCTGCGCCGCAGGTCAGGACAGTGCCGAACTCGGGTGGACCCCCATACGGACAGTTGGAAAGCGTGTTGGGGGCAACCCCTCACGAGTTCGAATCTCGTATCCTCCGCTCATGCTCTCACCGGGCATAACGTCGATGGGCCCCCCCCCCGGGGGGGGGGGGCGGCCCGGGGGGGGGGGGGGGGTTTTGGTTGAGTTTGCAGCCCGCACCGGGCGGGCGGCCCCGCGCGCGCGAGACAGCGGGAGGGTGTTTTTGCGAT
>NZ_JAIUKE010000120.1 GCF_020176795.1 Streptomyces sp. 8L | reverse complement strand
CACCGGTACTGATCCCCGTCCCGCCGTCGGCTGCGCCGGCCCCGTCCCGAAGTGGCCGGTTGCGCGGGGTGCCCCCCGGCGGTCCCGTCCCGAAGCGGCCGGCTCCGCCTCGCGCCGCCGCCGAACCCCCGTACCGTGCGCGCGGGGTCGCCGCGGAGGCCGCCGAACTCCCCGACGGAGCCGGTGACCACCCGTGCACCGACCGGAAGCGGACCCGCGGGCGAACGCCTGTGCGCGGCTGGTTCCGCCGCCCCGGACAGGGCAGTTGACCTGGGCGGGGATGTCCGGAACATCCGCTGAGCAGTACCCAGCGTCCGTATAACGGAACCCTCCGCGATGCATCACGGTTGGGCAACCATTCCCCGCCAGGACTGGCGACTGATCGAGGACTCGAAGAAGACTCCCACCAGCACGTGGTCCCGCGACGAGGACACCCGAACCGACGGGCGCCGTCCTCACGCTGCCCGGCCCGGTCCCCGCTTCTGCAAGCGGAAGGGGCCACATGCATCATGATGATGATCAGAAGCTGATCAGTGAATCAGCCGCCACAGC
Source organism: Streptomyces sp. 8L (assembly GCF_020176795.1). Lineage (GTDB taxonomy): Bacteria > Actinomycetota > Actinomycetes > Streptomycetales > Streptomycetaceae > Streptomyces. The sequence goes on along the minus strand of NZ_JAIUKE010000120.1, from coordinate 30,078 downwards.
GGCGTAGTTCCGCCATGGCGGCGGTCGTGGGCCGGTCACCATCGGCCGAGAAGAGGGGTCTCCAGCGCAATGACGGCACCAATAGAGACCACCAAGTCTGCTGCGAGCGCGCAGCCGGAGGCGGTCCTCGCGGGCGCCGGGAGCCGGCAGATCGAGGGGCGTTCGCTCGGCCGGATCGCCTGGACCCGGCTCAAGCGGGACAAGGTCGCGATGACCGGCGGCGTCATCGTGGTGCTCCTGGTCCTCGTCGCCATCCTGTCGAAGCCGATCCAGGCCGTGTTCGGCCTCGACCCCGACGCCTTCCACCAGAGCCTCGTCGACCCGGTGCTGCTGGCGCCCAAGGGCGGCTTCGGCGGCATCAGCTGGCACCACCCGCTCGGCGTCGAGCCGCAGACGGGCCGCGACATCCTGGCCCGCATCCTCGACGGCTCCTGGGTGTCGCTGCTGGTCGCGGGCGGAGCCACGCTGCTGTCCGTGGTGATCGGCGTGATCATGGGCGTCGTCGCCGGCTTCTACGGCGGCTGGGTGGACAGCGCCATCAGCCGGGTCATGGACACCTTCCTCGCCTTCCCGCTGCTGCTGTTCGCGATCTCCATCTCGGCCACGCTGCAGGGCAAGGCGTTCGGGCTGAGCGGCCTCACGCTCCGCATCGCCGTGCTGATCTTCGTGATCGGCTTCTTCAACTGGCCCTACATGGGCCGCATCGTGCGGGCCCAGACCCTGTCGCTGCGCGAACGCGAGTTCGTCGAGGCGTCCCGGTCGCTCGGCGCCAGAGGCGCGTTCATCCTCTTCCGCGAGCTGCTGCCCAACCTGGTCGCGCCGATCCTCGTCTACGCGACGCTGCTGATCCCCACCAACATCCTGTTCGAGGCATCACTCAGCTATCTGGGCGTCGGCATCGAACCGCCGCAGTCCTCCTGGGGCGGCATGCTCAACCAGGCGACCGACCTGTACCAGGTCGACCCGATGTTCATGGTCATCCCCGGTGTAGCGATCTTCATCACCGTCCTGGCCTTCAATCTGCTGGGGGACGGGCTGCGTGACGCGCTCGACCCCCGTGGCAAGTAAGAGCGGCGTGCCGCACCACCGGACTACCGAGGGGAAACTCCTCACAATGAACAAGAGAAGGACGGCCGCGTCGATCTCCGCGCTGCTGGCGCTGGGACTCGGTGCCTCGGCCTGCGGGGGCGGCGGCTCCAGCGACAACAGCAACAGCGGAGGCGGCTCGGGCAAGGCCGACGCCGCGGTCACCGGTGTCGCCAACCCGACCACCAAGAAGGGCGGGACGGTGACGGCGGAGATCTCCAACGCCCCCGACTCGCTCGACCCGGGCAACACGTACTACGGCTGGGTGCAGAACTTCTCCCGCCTCTACGCGCGTACGCTCCTGACGTTCAAGCCCTCGCCGGGCAAGGACAACCTCCAGGTCGTGCCCGACCTCGCGACGGGCCCCGGCACCGGCAGCAAGGACGCCAAGACCTGGACGTACCACATCCGCAAGGGCGTGAAGTTCCAGGACGGCACCGAGATCACGTCGAAGGACATCAAGTACGGCATCGAGCGCAGCAACTTCGCGCCCGAGGCCCTGTCCAACGGCCCCACGTACTTCAAGACGTATCTCGCGGACGACAGCGGCTACAAGGGTCCCTACAAGGACAAGTCGGCCGACGGCCTGAAGTCGATCGAGACGCCTGACCCGTACACGATCGTCTTCCACCTGAGCAAGCCGTTCGCCGACATGAACTACCTGGCGACGTTCTCGCAGACCGCGCCGGTGGAGCAGAAGTTCGACAAGGGCGCGTCGTACCAGCAGAACATCCAGTCCTCCGGGCCCTACAAGTTCGCCTCGTTCAACGAGAGCACGGGTGCGACGTTCGTCCGCAACCCGGAGTGGGACCCGAAGACGGACCCGATCCGCAAGGCGCTTCCCGACAAGATCAGCCTGAAGTACAACGTCAACCAGACGACGGTCGACGAGCACCTGATCAACGACGACACCACCGTCGACATCCAGGGCACCGGCGTCGCCTCGAAGACCCAGCCCAAGCTCCTGGTCAACCCCAAGGAGAAGGCGCAGACGGACAACCCGTACGCCGGCGCCACGCAGTACCTGGCGCTGGACAACAAGGTCAAGCCGTTCGACAACGTCAACTGCCGCATCGCCGTGCAGTACGCGACGGACAAGGCCGGCATGGTCGACGCGGTCGGCGGCTCCGTGAAGGGCACGCCCGCCACGACCGTCACGCCGCCGACCGTCGCCGGGTACAAGAAGTTCGACCTGTACCCGACGCCCGGCAGCAAGGGTGACGTCGCCAAGGCCAAGCAGTACCTGGCCAAGTGCGGCAAGCCGAACGGCTTCTCCACCACGCTGACCGCGCGCTCCGACCGTCCCGACGAGGTCCAGGCCGCGACCCAGCTCCAGGAGTCGCTGAAGAAGGTCGGCATCAACGCCAGCATCAAGACCTTCCCCTCCGGCAAGTACTTCACGGACTTCGCCGGTGTCCCGGACTGGGTCCACAAGAACAACGCGGGCATGATGATGATGGCGTGGGGCGCCGACTGGCCGACCGGCTACGGCTACCTCGACCAGATCGCCGACGGCCGGGCCATCAAGCCCTCCGGCGGTACGAACCTCTCGGAGCTCAACGACCCCGCGATCAACAGCGAGTTCGACAAGGCCATCGCGACGGTCGACAACACTCAGCGCAACGCCGAGTGGGGCAAGATCGACGAGATGATCATGAAGCAGGGTTCGATCGTCCCGCTCTACTACAAGAAGAACCTGCTCTACCGTCCGACGTCGGCGGCCAACGTCCAGGTGGCCGCGGCATACCTCGGTATGTACGACTACACGACCCTGTCCTCGACCAAGTAGGAGCAGCCGAAGGGGAGTTGCGGCTCCCCCGAGGTGAGGCATCCGAAGCTTTCCCTGAAAGGCAGGTGAAGGCGTCGGGCCGGCCGGGCCCCACCCGGCACGGCCGGTCCGACGCCGCACGGCTGTGGCTGCGTACATCATCCGACGCGTCTTCGCCGCGGTATTGCTGCTGCTGGTGGTCAGCGCAGTCACCTTCGCGATCTTCTATCTCCTCCCGCGTGCCGCCGGGCAGTCCATCGAGTCGATGGCCGCCCAGTACGTCGGCAAGAGTCCCGACCCCACGGTCATCAAGGCCGTTATCAAGAACCTGGGGCTCGACCAGCCGATCTACGAGCAGTACTGGCACTTCATCAAGGGCCTCGTCGCCGGCGCGGACTACAAGTTCGGCCCCGACGCGGCGCACTGCTCCGCGCCCTGCTTCGGCTACTCCTTCAAGACGCACACCGCCGTATGGCCGCAGATCGAGCAGCGCGCCCCGATCACCTTCTCCCTGGCCATCGGTGCCGCGGTGATCTGGCTCGTCACCGGCATCGCGACCGGCATCCTCTCCGCGCTCAAGCGCGGCTCCCTCTGGGACCGCCTCGCGATGGGCATCTCGCTCATGGGCGTCTCGCTCCCCATGTTCTTCACCGGTCTGGTGCTGCTGGCGCTGTTCAGCTTCAACTGGCTCCAGATATGGAACGTGCACTACGTGCCCTTCACCCAGAACCCCGGTGAATGGGCCTGGAACCTGATCCTGCCGTGGGTGTCGCTCGCCTTCCTCTACTCGGCGCTCTACGCCCGGCTCACCCGTGCCGGGATGCTGGAGACCATGGGTGAGGACTACATCAGGACCGCGCGCGCCAAGGGCCTCGTGGAGCGGAAGGTCGTCGTCAAGCACGGCCTGCGCTCCGCGCTCACCCCGCTCATCACGATCTTCGGCATGGACTTCGCGCTGCTGCTCGGCGGCGCCGTCATCACCGAGTCGGTCTTCTCCTTCCAGGGCCTCGGCGCCTACGCGATCCAGGGCGTCACCGGCAACGACCTGCCGATCGTCATGGGCGTGACCCTGCTGACCGCCTTCTTCATCGTTGTCTGCAATCTGCTGGTGGACCTCGTGTACGCCGCGATCGACCCCCGGGTGAGGCTCTCATGAGCGACACGCACAAGGACGCCGCCGAGAAGGAAACGGCCCCGGCGGCCGGCGGGGCGCGGGAGTTCCTCTCGGTACGCGACCTCAAGATCCACTTCGACACCGACGACGGCCTCGTCAAGTCCGTCGACGGCGTCAGCTTCGACCTCAAGGCGGGCGAGACCCTCGGTATCGTCGGCGAGTCCGGCTCCGGCAAGTCCGTCACCTCGCTCGGCGTCATGGGCCTGCACACCTCCGACCGGGCCCGGATATCGGGCGAGATCTGGCTCGACGGCGAGGAGCTGATCGCCGCCGACAAGCAGCGCGTACGCGAGCTCCGCGGCCAGAAGATGGCCATGATCTTCCAGGACCCGCTCTCCGCGCTGCACCCGTACTACTCGGTCGGCTCGCAGATCGTGGAGGCGTACCGGGTCCACAACAAGGTCGACAAGAAGACCGCGAGGAAGCGGGCGGTCGAGATGCTCGACCGGGTCGGGATTCCCGAGCCGGCGCGCCGCTTCAGCGACTACCCGCACCAGTTCTCCGGCGGCATGCGCCAGCGCGCCATGATCGCCATGGCGCTGGTCAACAACCCGCAGCTGCTCATCGCCGACGAGCCGACGACCGCCCTCGACGTCACCGTCCAGGCGCAGATCCTCGACCTCATCCGCGATCTCCAGAAGGAGTTCGGGTCCGCGGTCGTCATCATCACCCACGACCTCGGCGTCGTCGCAGAGATCGCGGACCGCCTCCTCGTCATGTACGCGGGCCGGTGCATCGAACGCGGCACCTCCGACCAGGTCTTCGAGCGCCCCCAGCACCCGTACACCTGGGGTCTGCTGGGATCGATGCCGCGCATCGACCGGGAGCAGACCGACCGGCTCGTGCCGGTCAAGGGCTCGCCGCCCAGCCTCATCAACGTCCCGTCCGGCTGCGCGTTCCACCCGCGCTGCCCGTACGCGGACGTGCCCGCCGACAACATCACCCGCACCGAGCGGCCGGAGCTGCGGGCGGTCACCGGCGACCACTTCTCCGCGTGCCACATGACACGCGAGCAGCGCGAGAAGATCTGGATCGAAGAGATTGCGCCGAAGCTGTGAGTGAACCGACGAAGCAGGCAACGAACGCGGAGCCGGCCGCGCCGGCGGCGGGCTCCTCCCCCGAGCCGCTGCTGCGCGTCACCGACCTGGCCAAGCACTTCCCGATCACCAAGGGTCTGCTGAAGCGCAAGGTCGGCGCGGTCCAGGCGGTCGACGGGCTCTCCTTCGACGTACGGCCGGGCGAGACGCTCGGCGTGGTCGGCGAGTCCGGCTGCGGCAAGTCGACGATGGGCCGGCTCGTCACCCGGCTGCTCGAACCGACCGGCGGCACGGTCGAGTTCGAGGGCCGCGACATCACGCACCTGTCCGCGGGGCAGATGCGGCCGATGCGCCGCGACGTGCAGATGATCTTCCAGGACCCGTACGGCTCGCTGAACCCGCGCCACACCATCGGAGGCATCGTCTCGACCCCCTTCAGGCTCCAGGGCGTCACGCCCGAGGGCGGTGTGAAGAAGGAGGTGCAGCGGCTGCTGGAACTGGTGGGGCTCAACCCCGAGCACTACAACCGGTATCCGCACGAGTTCTCCGGCGGCCAGCGCCAGCGCATCGGCATCGCCCGCGCGCTCGCGCTCAAGCCGAAGCTGGTCGTCGCGGACGAGCCGGTCTCCGCGCTCGACGTGTCGATCCAGGCGCAGGTCGTGAACCTGCTGGACGACCTCCAGAGCGAGCTCGGGCTCACCTATGTGATCATCGCGCACGACCTGTCGGTCATCCGGCACGTCTCCGACCGCATCGCCGTGATGTACCTCGGCAAGATCGTGGAGCTCGCCGACCGCGACGCGCTCTACTCTTCGCCGATGCACCCGTACACCAAGGCGCTGCTGTCCGCGGTGCCCGTGCCGGACCCGAAGCGGCGCGGCGCGAAGAGCGACCGCATCCTGCTCAAGGGCGACGTCCCGTCGCCGATCTCGCCGCCCAGCGGCTGCCGCTTCCACACGCGGTGCTGGAAGGCGACGGAGGTGTGCCGCACGACCGAGCCGCCGCTGATCGAGCTCGCGCCCGGCCACCGCACGGCCTGCCACCACCCGGAGAACGCGCCGGACCAGCAGCCGCAGAACGCTGAAGGCTCTGTGAAGCTGCTCGCCGCACCGGCGAAGACCCCCGCCGTGCCGGAGCAGAAGTCCCCGGGCGGGAAGCCGGGCAAGCCCGGTGAGGCGTCTTCGGACGGAAAGCCGGACGAGCCCGGCACGCCCGGGGAGAAGTGACCCAGGGCCCGCCCGCCGCCGGAGCGTGGTGGCGGCGGGCCCGCGCGGGCCGCACCGGCAGAATTGCCGTGTGGTAGTCGAACTCTTCAAGCCCTCCGTCCAGCATGTGCTCGACCTCGTCGGGATCTTCGTCTTCGCGATCTCCGGCGCCCTGCTCGCCGTCCGCAAGAACTTCGACGTCTTCGGCATGGCGGTGCTCGCCGAGGTCACGGCGCTCGGCGGCGGGCTCTTCCGCGACCTGGTCATCGGCGCCGTCCCGCCCGCCGCCTTCACCGACCTCGGCTACTTCGTGACCCCCTTCGTCGCGACGGCCCTGGTGGTCTTCCTGCACCCGCAGGTCGAACGGATTCAGACCGGGGTCTACGTCTTCGACGCGGCCGGCCTCGGGCTGTTCTGCGTCACCGGCACCACCAAGGCGTACGAGTACGGGCTCGGCCTCACCGCGTCCGCCGCGCTCGGCACCGCGACCGCCGTCGGCGGCGGCGTGCTGCGGGACGTGCTCGCCAACGAGGTGCCCTCGCTGCTGCGCTGGGACCGCGACCTGTACGCGGTACCCGCGATCACCGGCGCGGCCCTGACCGCCGTGTGCATCCACTTCGACGCGTTCAACGCGCTCACCGGCGCGCTGGCCGCGGTGGTCGCCTTCCTCGTACGCCTGCTCGCCATGCGCTACCACTGGCGCGCGCCGCGCGCCTGGCACCGCAGGTCGGAGGCGTCGGAGACGTCCGAGGAGCAGTAGTGGCAGTGGCAGGTCAGCTGAAGGACCTGCGGTAGGTGTGGGGGCTGATCCCCGTGGTGCGCTTGAAGCGGTCGCGGAAGGCGGTGGCGGAACCGAACCCGACCTGGGCGCCGATCCGTTCGACGGAGTGCGCGGTGGTCTCCAGCAGATGCTGCGCCTGGCGCACCCGCGCCCGGTGCAGCCACTGGAGCGGGGTGACCCCGGTCTGGGCGCGGAACCGCCGGATCAGGGTGCGGGTGCTCATTCCGGCCCGGGCGGCGATGTCGGACAGGGCCAGTTCGTGCCCGAGGTTCTCCCGGAGCCAGGCGAGCAGCGGATCGAGTTCGCTCCCCTGCGGGGTGGGGGTGTGCTCGTGGACGATGAACTGCGCCTGGCCGCCCTCGCGTTCGAGGGGCATCACGGAGAGGCGGGCGGCGTCGGCGGCCACCGCCGAGCCGTAGTCGCCGCGGATCATGTGCAGGCACAGGTCGAGGCCGGCCGCCGCGCCCGCGGAGGTCAGGAACTGCCCGTTGTCGACGTACAGGACGTCCGGGTCCACCTCGATCTCCGGATGGGCCGCGGCCAGCAGGTCCGCCACGGCCCAGTGGGTGGTCGCGCGCAGGCCGTCGAGCAGACCGGTGGCGGCGAACGGGAACGCGCCGGAGCAGATGGAGGCGATCCGGGTGCCCCTCCCGGCCGCCGCGCGCAGCGCGGTACGGACGGCCGGGGGCAGCGGGGCCGCCGAGTCGTCGGTGCCGGGCACGATGACCGTGTCGGCGGTGCCCAGCGCGTCGAGCCCCCAGGGCGCGTGCAGCGTGAAGGTGCCCGCGTCGACGCGGGGCCGTTCGGCGCACACCCGCACCCGGTAGCCCGGCCGCCCGTCGGGCAGGCGCGTGCGGGTGAAGACCTCGATCGGGGTGGACAGGTCGAACGGGATCACCCGGTCCAGCGCGAGAACGGCCACGGTGTGCATGGCGGGAACGTACCTCGCCGCACGGCCCCGCGTCAGGGCTCCCGTCCCCGGGACGACGGCCCTCCGGCCACCTCACGCAACCTCTCTCCTGCTCTCTTCTCTTGTTGGCGATATCCCGTTGAAAGGTGTCACTCGCGCCACTGGGGCCCTGGCAGGTACGCGCATAGCGTCGTCGGGAGCGGGCCGGCCGGAGCCGGTCTCCCTCAGCCAGGAAAGGAAGCTCCATGCACGCCCAGATCGTCCTGTTCGACGGCTTCGATCCGCTGGATGTCGTCGCCCCCTACGAAGTGCTCTACGCGGGCGGCACCGCCTCCGGCGGCGGGGTGAGCGTGGAACTGGTGTCCGCCGAGGGCGCCCGTGACGTGGTCAGCGGGACGGGCGGCCTGGCCCTGCGGGCGACGGCCGCACTCGACCCGGGCCGTGCGGGCCTGATCCTGGTCCCGGGGGCCTCGGGCCGCGTCGGCGAGCCCGGTGAGACGCCCGGCCTTGCGGCGGGGGAGGACGGTGACGGGCGGCGGGACGAGTTCATCACCGTGCTGCTCGGCCGCACCCTGACCACCGACCTGCCGGTACTGCTGAAGTCCGCGATGGCCAACGAGCGGGTCACGGTCAGCACGGTGTGCGGCGGTTCCCTGGTGCTCGCCATGGCCGGCCTCCTTGAGGGGCGTTACGCCACGACGCACCACCTGGGTCTCGACACGCTCGACGCCGCGGGTGCCCACTCCGTGCGCGCCCGTGTCGTCGACGACGGCGACTTCGTCAGCGGCGCCGGCGTCACCTCCGGCCTCGATCTCAGCCTCTACCTGCTGGAACGCGAGGTGGGCCCGAAGATCGCCCACGCCGTGGAGGAACTGTTCGCCCACGAGCGCAGGGGCACCGTCTGGCGCCACCAGGGCCCGAGCGCCACGGCCTTCTGAGACACACCGCCCTGCCGGGCGGGCCGTGATCGCGGGGAGAGGCCGGGAGGGCGCGGCCGTGAGCGGGGGGAGGACGCCGGGAGGGCACGGCCGTGAGCGAGGGGAGGACGCCGGGAGGGGCCGGCGCGGAGGCGAGTGAAGGGGACCCGGGCTAAGCGACCGGTCAGTAGCCGGCGGTACCGTAGAGCCCATGGCACAGGTATCCATGGACAGCGAGTTCGACCGCGACACCGCCGTCACTTCGCGTTCTCCCGGCGTCCACACAGCGCAGCTGTCGCCGGGCTGGTCCATTCTCAAAGCCCTCAACGGCGGCTACGTGCTCGCCGTCGTCGGCCGCGCCCTCCGTCAGGCGCTGCCCCACCCGGACCCGTTCACCGTCTCCGCCCATTTCCTCACGCCCTCCCGCCCGGGACCCGCCGAGATCCGCACCGAGACGGTGCGCGCCGGGCGGACCGTGTCCACCGGCCAGGCCGCGCTCGTGCAGTTCGCCGACGACGGCGGCGAGGTCGAGCGGGTGCGCGTGCTCGCCACGTACGGGGACCTCGGCGCCCTCACCGACGAGGTGCGCACCAGCGCCAAGCCGCCCGCCATGCCGCCGTTCGAGGAGTGCTACGGCAGCTCGGACGGGCCCACCGACGCCTTCGGCGACAGCTCGACGCTGCTCGACCGGCTCGACGTCCGCATGGACCCGGCCACCAGCGGCTGGGCTCTCGGCAAGCCGACCGGGACCGGCGAGCTGCGCGGCTGGTTCGCCCTCGCCGACGGCCGGGCGCCCGACCCGCTGTCCCTGCTGCTCGCCGTGGACGCGCTGCCGCCCGCCGCCTTCGACCTCGGCATCACCGGCTGGACGCCCACCGTCGAACTGACCGTGCACGTACGGGCGAGGCCCGCGCCCGGACCGCTCCGTGTGGCCCTCGCCACCCGCAACCTCGCGGGGGGCTTCCTGGAGGAGGACGCGGAGGTCTGGGACAGCGCCGACCGGCTGGTGGCGCAGTCCAGGCAGCTCGCCCGCGCCCCGCGCCCGCACGACTGATCCCGCAGGCCCCGGCCGGCCCGCGTCCGGCGCGGAATGCGCGGGAAGAAACCGGAGTGTGCCACCGGTTGGCTGGGTACCGATGCGCGTGCAGCGTTTCCCGGCTCGTAGAATCAGGCCCACCATGGCATACCTCGACCACGCCGCGACCACTCCCATGCTGCCGGAGGCGATCGAGGCGATGACCGCCCAGCTGCGCCTCACCGGCAACGCCTCCTCGCTGCACGCGGCGGGCCGCCGGGCCCGGCGCACGGTCGAGGAGGCACGGGAGACCCTGGGCGCCGCCCTCGGCGCCCGGCCCAGCGAGATCGTCTTCACCTCAGGCGGCACCGAGGCGGACAACCTCGCGCTCAAGGGCCTGTTCTGGTCACGCCGCGCCGCCGACCCGGCCAGGACGCGGGTCCTCGCGAGCCCCGTCGAGCACCACGCCGTGCTGGACACCGTCGACTGGCTCGGGGAGCACGAGGGGGCCACCGTCGAGTACCTGCCGGTCGACCGGTACGGGCGGGTCGCCCCCGAGGCCCTGCGCGAGGCCGTCGAACGCGGCCCCGACGACGTCGCGCTGATCACCGTCATGTGGGCCAACAACGAGATCGGGACCGTACTGCCGGTGCCCGAGCTCGCGGAGATCGCGGCCGAGTACGGCATCCCGCTGCACTCCGACGCCGTCCAGGCCTTCGGGCAGGTTCCCCTCGACTTCGGCGCGTCCGGCTGCGCCGCGATGACCGTCTCCGCGCACAAGATCGGCGGGCCGTACGGGATCGGCGCACTGCTGCTCGGCCGGGACCACAAGCCGGTTCCCGTGCTGCACGGCGGGGGGCAGGAGCGCCAGGTGCGCTCCGGCACGCTCGACGTGCCCGCCATCGCGTCCTTCGCCGTGGCCGCGCGCCTCGCCGCCGAGCGGCGCGAGGCCTTCGCCCGCGAGGTCGGCGTCCTGCGCGACGAGCTGATCGACGCCGTACGCACGGCCGTGCCCGACGCGGTGCTCGGCGGCGATCCCGCGGAGCGGCTGCCCGCCAACGCGCACTTCTCCTTCCCCGGCTGCGAGGGCGACTCGCTGCTCCTGCTGCTCGACGCCCAGGGCATCGAGTGCTCCACCGGCTCCGCCTGCACGGCCGGGATCGCCCAGCCCAGCCATGTCGTCCTGGCCACCGGCCACGATCCGGACCTGGCGCGCGGCACCCTGCGCTTCTCGCTCGGCCACACCTCCACCCGCGCCGACGTTGCCGCGGTCGCCGCCGCCATCGGCCCGGCGGTCGAGCGTGCCAGGGGCGCCGGCCTGAGCTGACCATGGCCGCCGTGACCATGGGCGCCCGCCTGAGCTGACCGGCCGCCGCGAGCGCCCGCCGCGTACGCGATGTCCCGCCGACGAAGGCCCCGTGAGCTGAGCGTCAGGCGCGCCGGCTGCCCGCCGTCCCCCGGGCCTCGCCCACCAGCCTCATGTACCGCTCCCAGTCCCAGAAGCGGCCCGGGTCGGTGTGGTCCGTGCCCGGCACCTCCACGTGCCCGATGATGTGCCGCCGGTCCACCGGTATCCCGTACCGGTGGCAGACGTCCGCCGTGAGCCGCGCCGACTGCGCGTACATCGCGTCCGTGAAGTCCTGCGGCCGGGTCACGAAGCCCTCGTGCTCGATGCCGACGCTGTGGTTGTTGTACCAGCGGTTGCCCGCGTGGAACGCCACGTCCAGCTCCCGGATCATCTGCGTGACCTGCCCGTTCTGCCGGACGACATAGTGCGAGGCCGCCACGTGGCGCGGGTCCTCGAAGAGGCGCACCGTCGTCGCGTAGTCCGCCTGCGTCACATGGATGACCACGAGCTCCACGGGGAAGTCCGCCGGGCGGTCGGCGACCCGGTAGTTCCCGGGGGAGGCGGCGACCCAGAGCGCGTCCGTGAAATCAGGGTGGCCGGGCGCCCGGGAGCGGGGTGCCCGCGCGGAACCCGGCCGCGACAGCTCCTCGCCCAGCGCGATCGCGCCGCCCAGCAGGGCAAGGCCGCCGCCGATCAGCATCGCGCGGCGGCGCGGTGTCGCGCCCTCGCCGCCCCAGGCCGCGGATGTCATCCGTCCCATGCCGGGCACAACGCATATCCGCGCGAGCCCCATTCCCCGGGGCACGTACCCTGGGAGCGCTATGACTGACAACTCGCAGCGCCGCCCCCTCCGTGTCCTCGCCGCCATGTCCGGCGGAGTCGATTCCGCCGTCGCCGCCGCGCGTGCCGCGGAAGCCGGGCACGACGTCACGGGCGTGCATCTGGCCCTGTCCGAAAACCCCCAGTCGTTCCGCACCGGCGCGCGCGGCTGCTGCACCATCGAGGACTCGCGCGACGCCCGGCGCGCCGCCGACGTCATCGGCATCCCCTTCTACGTGTGGGATCTCGCCGAGCGCTTCCGCGAGGACGTCGTGGACGACTTCGTCGCGGAGTACGAGGCGGGGCGCACGCCCAACCCGTGCCTGCGGTGCAACGAGAAGATCAAGTTCGCGGCGCTGCTCGACAAGGCGCTCGCCCTCGGCTTCGACGCGGTGTGCACGGGCCACTACGCGACCGTCCTCACCCGCGTGGACGGCACCCGCGAGCTGCACCGCGCCAGCGACCTGGCGAAGGACCAGTCGTACGTGCTCGGCGTGCTGGACGAGCGGCAGCTCGCCCACGCCATGTTCCCGCTCGGCGACACGCTCACCACCAAGGACGAGATCCGCGCCGAGGCCGAGCGGCGCGGCCTGGCGGTGGCGAAGAAGCCCGACAGCCACGACATCTGCTTCATCGCCGACGGCGACACCCAGGGCTTCCTGGCCCGGCGCCTCGGTGCGGCGGAGGGCGACATCGTCGACGAGTCGGGCGCGAAGGTCGGTACGCACGACGGCGCGTTCGGCTTCACCATCGGCCAGCGCAAGGGCCTGCGCATCGGCCACCCGGCGGCGGACGGCAAGCCGCGCTACGTGCTGGACATCTCCCCGGTCGACAACACGGTCACCGTCGGCCCGGCCGCCGCGCTCGACGTCACGGCCCTCACCGCGATCAGGCCCCGCTGGTGCGGTGCCGCCCCCACAGGACCCGGCACCTACACGGCGCAGCTGAGGGCGCACGGCGGCGAGGCCGTGGCGACGGCCGAACTCACGGACGGCACCCTGCAGGTGACCTTCCCCGAGCCGGTGCGCGGCGTCGCGCCCGGTCAGGCGATCGTGCTGTACGACGGCACGCGCGTGGTCGGCTCCGCCACGATCGCGACGACCCGGCGCCGGGACCTGGCGGCGACGGCGCACTGAGTACGGGCGGGGCGGGCCGCGCGGGCCCGGTCCCTCAACCCGCCGGTACGAGCGTGACCTTCGCCGGGTCCGCCGTCAGATGGACCCGGGTGCCCGGCTCGACGGACTGGGCCGGGTTGGACCGTGTCCGGATCTCCAGCGAGCCCACGCGCACCACATGGTCGACGGAATCGCCGAGGAACGCCCGGCCCACGACCTCGCCCGCCCACTGGTTGACCGCGTCCGGGTGCGGGTCCGTGGCCAGCGAGAGCGCCTCGGGCCTGATCGAGAGCAGCACCTCGGAGCCGACGCCCGGCCGGGTGGCCGCGCCCCGGCACAGCAGGCGGCCGTCCGCCGTGTCCACGCGGACCTCGTCGCCGTCCGCCGAGGCGACCACGCCCCGCACGAAGTTGGACGTCCCGATGAACTCGGCGACGAACCTCGTCGCGGGGCCCGCGTAGATCTCGCGCGGCGTGCCGATCTGCTCCACGCGACCCGCGTTCATCACGGCGATCCGGCTCGACATCACCAGCGCCTCCGACTGGTCGTGCGTGACATAGATCGCCGTGAGGCCCAACTCCCTCTGAAGGCGCTTCAGTTCGAACCGCATGGACTCGCGCAGCTTCGCGTCGAGGTTCGACAGCGGCTCGTCGAGCAGCATCACCTCCGGCTGGATCACCAGCGCGCGGGCGAGCGCGAGGCGCTGCTGCTGGCCGCCGGACAGCTTCGTCGCGCTCCGGTCCGCGTACGCGCCGAGCTCGGTGACCTCCAGCATCCGGTGGACCCTGCGGCCGATCTCCTCGCGGGAGGGGCGCCTGGACGACGGCAGGATGTCGAGCGGGAACGACACGTTCTTCGCGACGGTCATGTGCGGCCAGATCGCGTACGACTGGAACACCATGCCCAACTCGCGCCTGTTCGCGGGCACGTTGACACCACGGGCCGCGTCGAAGAGGACGCGCTGCGACAGCGCGATCGTGCCGCCGTCCGGCCGTTCGAGACCGGCGACCGAGCGCAGGGTGGTGGTCTTCCCGCAGCCGGAGGGGCCCAGCAGGGTGAAGAGCTCACCGTCCTGGACCTCGAAGCTGACGCCGCCCACGGCGAACACCCGGCCGCCGCCTGCGGGCTCCGCCGCACCGCCCCGGCCCCTGCCACGCGCGCCGCCGTAACTCTTCACGAGGTTGTCCACAGTCAACATGTCAGGTCCTTCACACTGTTGTGCCGGTCGTGGCTGGTCGTGCCAGGTCGTTGAAGCGGGCCGGGCACACCGGATCGGGACGGGCCGCACCCGGGCCGCACCCCGGCCCCGGCGGGCCCCGCGGAACTACCGGGGCGGGTCCGACTGGACGCCGAAGCGCGCGCCGAGCCGTTGGGCGATCAGGACAAGCACGACGAGCAGTGCCACCATCAGCACGCCGATCGCGGCGAGCGTGGTGAGCCGGCCGTTCTCGAACTGCTCCCAGATCAGCACCGAGAGCACCTCCGTGCCCGGGCTGTAGAGCAGGATCGTGCTGGACAGCTCCCGGAACGACACCACCAGGATGTAGATCCACCCGGCGACGAGCCCGCTGCTCGCGAGCGGCACCAGGATGCGCCGGAACATCTGCCACCACGAGGCGCCGAACACCATCGCGGACTCCTCCAGCTCCTTCGACATCTGCGTCATCGCGGAGGACGCGTACCGCATCCCGTACGGCAGGTAGCGGGTGCAGTACGAGATCAGCAGGATGCCGAGCGTGCCGTAGATCGGCAGCGGTACGCGCAGGTACACGAAGGACAGCGCGAGGCCCAGCACCAGGCCGGGGATGACGATCGGGGTGAACGCGAGCAGGTCGAGCAGGCGCCTGCCCGGGATGCGGGTGCGCACCACGGCCCACGACACGATCGCCGCGAGCAGCATCACGACAGTCGCCGCGCCGACGCCGAGCAGCACCGAGTTCTTCAGCGCGGTCGCCGCGATCGGCAGCCGCAGCACCTCGGAGTAGTTGCTCAGGGACATCCCGCGCAGCGCCTTCAGCGACGGCTGGGCGTACGACTTCAGCAGCGACGCGTACACCAGCACACCGACCGGCAGGACGACCGTGACCACGAAGTACACCACGACGCCCGCGCCCACCCAGGGCCTGGCGCGGCCCAGTTCGACCGGCTGCGGCCGGAACGCCTTGCCGGTGACCGTCGCGTGGCCGCCCCGCCGCTGGAGCCACGAGGCGAGCAGCACCCCCGCCGCCGCGATCACCAGCAGCCCCACCGCGTACGCGCCCGCGCTGCCGTAGTCGACGGGGAACGCCCGCAGCACGAAGTAGATGCGGGAGGTGAACACGTAGATGCCGTTCTGGAGGCCCAGCAGGCCCGGCACCTCGAAGCTCTCCAGCGACTGCACGAACATCAGCAGCGCCGCCGAGACCAGCGCGGGGCGCAGCAGGGGGAGCGTGATCCGGCGCAGGATCGCCGCGCGCGATGCGCCGGACATGGCGGCGGACTCCTCCAGCGAGGGGTCCATGCCGCGGAAGGCGGCCACCATCAACAGGAAGGCCACCGGCGCCAGATGCAGGCCCTGCACCCAGATCATGCCCCACAGCGAATACACGTCGACCGGGCTCGACCCGAACACCGGCTTGAAGAAAAGGGTGTTGACGAGACCGATGGACGGGTCGCCGAGGAAGATCCAGGCCGCCGCGTACAGGATGCCCGGCACGATCAGCGGCACGAGCGAGGCGGCGAACAGCAGGCCCTTGAACGGGATGTCGGTGCGCACCTGGAGATACGCCAGGGTGGCCCCGACCACGAGCGCGAACGCCGCGGAACCCATCGCGAAGGCGAGGGAGTTGAGCATCATCGTGCCGGCCTGCGAACCGGCGCCGTAGGCGCGTCCGAAGGCCCGGAACGACAGCTCGCTCCTGCTGCCGATGAATGTGTCGTGCAGCAGGAACCCGAGCGGGACGACGGCGAGGTAGCCGACGACCATCATGGCGCCGCCGACGATGAGGACCTGCGCGTTGAACCGGCCGCGCAGCCGTGCGAACGGGCGTGGCGGGCCGCCGGAGGCAGCGGTGGGGCCGGGGATCTGGTCGTGGTGGTCACGGGGGTCACCTCAGGTGGCGGACGGGGCTGATGGGGCGCCGATGGTCGAGATCCTGGGGGCGGTCGGTGGCGATCTGTGTCTGTGTCTGTGTCTATGTGCGGCAGTCTGCGGCGGTCGGCGGCATGCTGCGGCGGTCGGTGGCCGGGATCAGCCGTTGCCCCGCGCGGAAGAGACGCCGCGGAGCTGTTCGTCGTACTTCTTGTCCCAGTCGGTCGTGGTGTCGGTGAGCCCCTTCACGTCGAAGGGCACCAGGTGGATGCCTTGGAGGCTGGTGTCGCCCGGCACCTTCGTGGACGGGGTGAGATGCAGGCCCGCCAGCACGCGCTGGCCCTCGTCGAGCATCCAGTCGTAGAACAGCCAGGCGGCCGCGGGGTGCTGGGCGCCGCGCAGCATGCCGACGCCGTTGGGCCGCGGGAAGGCCGGCAGCGGGTTCGTGCCGTCGGGCAGCCGGTAGGCAACCGGCGCGCCCTTCAGCCGCGCCTGCTCGGTGATGTACGTGTAGTTCATCGAGTCGAGCGGTGTCTGACCGGCCCCGAGCAACGCCATGATCGTCGTGTGGCCCTTGGTGACATGGGAGTTGGCGACGATGCGCCGCCACAGCTCATCGACCTGGGCCTGGCTCTTGCCGTGGGTCAGCCAGTAGTGGGTGACGTTCTCGTACCAGTCGCTGTCGGTGGGTTCGAGTGTGATCTTCCCCTTGTACCGGGGATCGGCGAGCGCCTCCCAACTGCGGGGCACGTCGGCTGCCTTCACCAGATCGGTGTTCCAGGCGGGCAGGAACACATTGAACCGGTCGGCCGTCCAGTCGGGGAAGCGGCTGGAGGCGGCGACCCGATCCTGGCCGGGTCCTGTGTACCGCGCGAGCGCCCGCTGGCTGTCCAGCGACGACATCTCCAGGAAGTCGGACTCGACGGCGTCGGCACCGAGCTTGCGTGCCTGCGACTCCTGGAGAATCCGCTGGAGGATCGTCTCCGAGTTGCCCCGGAACATCGAGATCTTGATCTGCGGGAACTGCCTCCTGAACGCCTTGGTGACGGCGTCGGCGACATCGTCCGTGAGCGAGGTGTAGACCTCCAGCGAGCCTTCCTCGTCGGCCAGTTGGACCGCCTTCGCGCGCTGCCGCGCGGGCGGCTGCGCCTGGATCTCGTCGTACACCTGCTGGGCGTGCGGCGAGACGACGGCGGCGGTGCCGATCCGTCCGTCGTCGGCCGCGCCGGCGCCGCAACCGGCCACCAGGAGAAGCGAGAAGGCGCCTGCGGCGCTCTTGAGCCCGATCCGCACTGCCGGTTCCTTTCGGTCACCCTCAGACATGTGGCGACAGTCTTACCATTGGACCTTTTACTGAGGAAGGGGTCGCGCACAGGGGAGTTGGGGACCGGTGCTTGCGGGACGCCTCGGGAACCTGTGTCGGTCCGGCGCGTCCGGCACACCCGGCCCCGCCGGGCGGGCGCAGTCCTGAAAAGGCGTCATAGGCTCGGCCGCATGCGACTACTGGTACTGGGCGGAACGGCCTTCGTGGGGCGCGCGATCGTGGCCGAGGCGCTGGAACAGGGGGACGATGTCACCCTGTTCGGGCGGGGACGGACGGGCGTGGAGCTCTTTCCCGGGGTCCGGCGGCTCACCGGCGACCGGGACACCGGCGACTACGCGGCGCTGCGCGCGGGCGCGGACGGCGGGGCACGCGGCAGGTCCTGGGACGCGGTCGTGGACGTCAGCGGCTATGTGCCGCGGCACGTGGCCGGTGCGATGGACGCGCTCGGCGAGAGGGCGGGACGGTACCTGTTCATCTCCAGCAACGCCGTGTACGCGGGCCCCGGCGCGGACGAGGACACCCCGCGCAAGGCGCCCGTGCGGGACACGGAAGTACTCGACAACGAGACGTACGGACGGCTGAAGGCCGCCTGCGAGGACGACGTGAGCGCCCGGTACGGCGAGCGGGCCACCCTCGTACGCCCGGGAAAGGTCGTCGGCCCCCACGACACGTCGGACGCCTTTCCCTACTGGGTCCGCAGGGCCGCGGCGGGCGGCCGGGTGGCCCTGCCGGCAGAACCTGACCAGTCCGTGCAGGTGGTGGACGTACGCGACCTGGCGCGGTTGGTGGTCGACCTCCTGCACAACGACCGCGCGGGCGCCTACCACGCCGTGGGCCCGGCGGAGCCGGTCACGTTCGCCGACCTGATCGAGACCTGCGCGCGCACGGCGGGCAGCGACGTGGAGGTGGTCCAGGTCCCGCCGTCGTCGGCGCCGCCGCACTTCCCGCTCGTACGGGCGGACGCCTTCACGCAGCGCAGGAGCCCGGCGCGGGCCCGCGCGGCCGGCCTGCCGGCGACACCGCTGGCGAAGACGGCCGCGGACGTGCTGGCCTGGGACCGGGAGCGCGGCGAGCCGCCGCTGGAGGGCGGGTTCAGCCCGGCGGAGGAGGAACGGGCGCTGGCGCCGGCCCGGCGCTGACCCCGGCGCCGCCGAACTCAGTCCGGGCGCCGGGCGCCGGGCGGCGAGCGCCGGGCGCCGTGTGCGGGGCGTGCCCTCGGGCGTGCACAGCGCCCGCTCGCCACGCGGAGGCGCCCGTCCGAACAGCCGAACGCCGCCCCCGCGCGGCCGGGCCCGACGAGCGGAGCCGCGAGGACCCCGCGAGGCGGCGCCCGGCCGGCGCGGACGGCCGCGCTCAGGCGCTGACGAGCTCCGTGTCGTAGAAGCAGAAGTGCCCCTTGATGGCCTCGACCTCCTCCTTCGGCTCCTCGTACGCCCAGACGAGGTCCTGCGCGTCCGGCAGCGACCAGTAGGAGGCGTCGCCCTTGAACGGGCAGTGCGTGGTGGTGTCCGACGGCGTCAGCAGGTCGACCCGCACGTCCTCCGGCGGCAGGTAGTAGCGCACGGGGCAGCCCGTCTCGTGCAGCGCGAGCGGGGCGTGGCTGTCGGCGAGGACCTGGCCGTCCCGCTCGACGCGTACGTGCTGGGTGCTCGGCTCGACGGTGATCGTGTGTCCGGCGGTCATGGCGGTGGATTCCCTTCGGGTACGCGTACCGGTACCGGCCCCGTAGGGCCCTGCCTTCTACAGCGTCGGGCCGGGCCCTGGTTCTTCCCCGGCCGCCCAACTCGTTCCCGCGTTCTCTACGGTGGTGCCATGAATATCTGTGTCTTCCTCTCCGCAGCAGACCTCGACGAGCGCTACACGCGCCCCGCACGTGAATTCGCCGAGCTGATCGGAAGGGGCGGGCACACCCTCGTGTGGGGCGGCTCGGACGTCGGGCTGATGAAGGTCCTCGCGGACGGCGTCGCGGACAGCGGCGGCCGGCTCGTCGGCGTGTCCGTCGACTTCCTCGCCGCCGCCGCACGCGAGGGCGCGGACGAGATGGTCGTGGCCGGCGACCTCGCCGAGCGCAAGGCGCTGCTCCTCGCCAAGTCCGACGCCGTCGTCGTGATGGTCGGCGGCACCGGCACGCTGGACGAGGCCACCGAGATCCTGGAGCTGAAGAAGCACGGCAAGCACACCAAGCCGGTGGTCCTGCTGAACACCGCCGGTTTCTACGACGGCCTCAGGCAGCAGTTCCAGCGCATGGAGGACGAGGGCTTCCTGCCCATCCCGCTGACGGACCTCGTGTTCTTCGCGGAGGACGGCGTAGGCGCGCTCGCCTTCCTTGAGGAGTCCATGGGCGTGGGGTGAGCCCACGGGCGGCGAGCCGGGCCGCGGACACGGCCGCGTGCGCCCCTGCGGCGCCGGTGGTGGGACCATGACCGCATGGCAACACACCTGATCACCGGCGCCGGCTCCGGCATCGGCGCCGCCGTGGCGCGCCGGCTGCTCGAGCGCGGCGACGACCTGCTGCTCCTCGCCCGCGACGCCGGCCGCGCCAAGGAGATCGCCGCCGGGCTGCCGGGCTCCCGCACCCTCGTCGGCGACCTCTCGAACCCCGACCGGCTGTCCTGGGCGCTGTCCCACCAGACGCTGCCCGACCGGCTCGACTCCGTCCTGCACATCGCGGGCGTCGTCGACCTGGGGACGGTCGCGGAGACCACCATGAAGACCTGGCGCTCCCAGCTCGACGTGAACCTCCTCGCGCCCGCCGAGCTGACCCGGCTGCTGCTGCCGCAACTGCGGATCGCGGGCGGCCAGGTGATCTTCGTCAACTCCGGCTCCGGGCTCAACGCCAACCCCGGCTGGGGCGCGTACGCGGCCTCCAAGTTCGGCCTCAAGGCGCTCGCGGACGCCCTGCGCGGCGAGGAGAGGGCGAACGGGGTCCGCGTCTCGACCGTCTACCCCGGCAGGACGGCCAGCCCCATGCAGGAGAAGGTCCACCAGCAGGAGGGCAAGGAGTACGACGGCTCCCGGCTGATCGACCCCGAGTCGGTGGCCACCGCGATCCTGACCGTGCTCGACCTGCCGCGCGACGCGGGGATCGACGACATCACCGTGAGGCCGGGCCGGTGAACGGTCCGTACGAGGGCGGTCCACGCGACGGCGAGGCCGCGGTTTCGGTCCCCGCGCCTCTGCGCTGGGGCGCGGCCACCGGCGTCGGCTCGATGCCGGGCGGCGACGCCCGCGACACGGCCAGGGGGATCGCGGGCACGGTCGAGGACTTCCCGTTCCTCGCGGAACTGCCCGCGCGCGGTCCCGGCGCCGACATGACCGGCCGGACGATCGGCCTGCTGGCCGAGGTGTACGCGCACGTCGAACCCAGCGGCTGGCGCGTCAGCGACCGGCCGGGCCGCGACACCCGCCGCGCACGGTCCTGGCTCGGCGAGGACCTCGACGCGCTGGAGGAGTTCACCCAGGGGTACGAGGGGCCGCTGAAGGTCCAGGCCGTCGGGCCCTGGACCCTCGCGGCGACCCTGGAGCGGCGCGGCGGCGAGGCCTTCCTCGGCGACGCGGGCGCCTGCCGCTACCTCGCCGAGTCGCTGGCCGAGGGGCTGACCGGGCACCTCGCGGAGGTACGGCGCCGGGTGCCGGGCGCCCGCGTCGTGCTCCAGCTGGACGAGCCGTCGCTGACGGCCGCGCTCCGGGGCGGCATCAGGACCGCCAGCGGCTACCGCACGCACCCGGCCGTGGACCGGCAGGTCGTGGAGGACGCGCTGCGGCAGGTGCTGGGCAGCGCCACGGCGGCGGGAGCGGCGGCGACGGCCGTCCACTCCTGCGCCCCCGACGTGCCGTTCGCGTTGCTGCGCAGGGCGGGCGCGGACGCTGTCTCGTTCGATTTCTCCCTGCTCACCGAACGTGACGACGAGACGATCGGGGAGGCCGTGGAGGGCGGTACGCGGCTGCTCGCGGGAATCGTGCCGGGCACTGACACGGCATTGTCGGACCCTGCCGGTAGCGTCATGGGTGTCAGGACGCTGTGGCGCAGGCTGGGGCTGGAACCGGGACTTCTGGCGGAGTCCGTGGTGTGCACCCCGACGTGCGGGCTCGCGGGCGCTTCACCCGCGTACGCCCGGCGCGCGCTCGCGCATGTCGTCCGGGCGGCGAGATCCCTCGCGGACAACCCTGAGTGACGGCACGGGAGGACAAGACGGTGGCAGGCGAACACCACGCACGGCCGGCGGGGACCGGAGAGGCCGCGGTGCCCGCCGAGGCGCGCACCCGGCACAAGCAGCTCTCCGAGGAGATCGACGAGCACCGCTTCCGGTATTACGTGAAGGACCAGCCGGTCATCACCGACCGCGAGTTCGACGAGCTGATGCGCTCCCTTGAGGCGCTGGAGGACCAGTATCCCGAGCTGCGCACACCGGACTCGCCGACGCAGAAGGTCTCCGTCCACTACGAGACGGACCTCGCGGAGGTCACCCACCGCGAGCGCATGCTCTCCCTGGACAACGCGTTCGACGACGAGGAGCTCGCGGCCTGGGCCGAGAGGGTCGCGAAGGAGGTCGGTACCACCGACTACCACTTCCTGTGCGAGCTGAAGGTCGACGGCCTCGCGGTCAACCTCACCTACGAGCACGGGGTGCTGACCCGCGCGGCCACCCGCGGCACGGGCCGCACGGGTGAGGACATCACCCCCAACATCCGCACCATCGAGGAGATCCCGCACCGCCTGAAGGGGAAGCGGATTCCGGCCCTGGTCGAGATCAGGGGCGAGGTCTACTTCCCGATGGAGGCGTTCCAGGAGCTCAACGCCCGGCGCGTGGAGGCGGGCGAGAAGCCGTACGCCAACCCCCGCAACTCGGCGTCGGGCTCGCTGCGCCAGAAGGACCCGAAGGTCACGGCGACGCTCCCGCTGCACATGGTGGTGCACGGGATCGGCGCGCGCGAGGGGTTCGACATCGCCCGCCTCTCGGAGGCGTACGGGCTGCTGCGCGAGTGGGGCCTGCCGACGGGCGAGCACAACCGCGTGGTCGACTCGCTCGACGGAGTGCGGGAGTTCATCGCCTACTACGGCGAGCACCGGCACTCCGTGGCGCACGAGATCGACGGAGCCGTCGTCAAGCTGGACGAGATCCCGCTCCAGGGCCGGCTCGGGTCCACGTCGCGGGCGCCGCGCTGGGCGATCGCCTGGAAGTACGCCCCGGAGGAGGTCAACACCAAGCTGGTGGACATCCGCGTGGGCGTCGGGCGCACGGGCCGCGTCACGCCGTACGCGGTGGTCGAGCCCGTCACGGTCGCCGGTTCCGAGGTCGAGTTCGCCACCCTCCACAACCAGGACGTGGTGAAGGCGAAGGGCGTCCTGATCGGCGACACCGTCGTGCTGCGCAAGGCCGGAGACGTCATCCCGGAGATCCTCGGCCCGGTCGCGGATCTGCGCCCGGACGACGCGCGGGAGTTCGTGATGCCCGCCAGGTGCCCCGAGTGCGACACCCCGCTGCGGCCCATGAAGGAGGGCGACATCGACCTCCGCTGCCCCAACGCGCGCGCGTGCCCGGCCCAGTTGCGGGAGCGGCTGTTCTATCTCGCCGGCCGCAAGTGCCTCGACATCGAGAACTTCGGCTATGTGGCGGCGGCGGCGCTCACCAGGCCGCTGGAGCCGTCGACACCGCCGCTGCACGACGAGGGCGACCTGTTCGACCTGACGATGGAGCAGCTGCTGCCCATCAAGGCGTACGTCCTCGACCAGGACAGCGGGCTGCCCAAGCGCGACCCGGAGACGGGCGAGGAGAAGGTCGCCACGGTCTTCGCCAACCAGGAGGGCAAGCCGCGCAAGAACGCGGTGGCCATGCTGGAGCACATCGCGGCGGCCAAGGAACGCCCGCTCGCGCGGATTCTCGCCGGTCTTTCGATCCGCCATGTCGGACCCGTGGCGGCCGAGGCGCTGGCCCGCGAGTTCCGCTCCGTGGAGCGGATCGAGCAGGCGAGCGAGGAGGAGCTTGCGGCCGTCGAGGGGGTCGGGCCGACGATCGCCGCGTCGCTCAAGCTCTGGTTCGAGGAGGACTGGCACCGCGAGATCCTGCGCAAGTGGCGCGCGGCGGGCGTCCGGATGGAGGAGGAGTCCACCGGCGAGGACCAGGGCCCCCGGCCGCTCGAAGGGCTCACGGTCGTCGTGACGGGCACGCTGGAGCACTACACGCGCGACGCGGCGAAGGAGGCGCTCCAGACCCAGGGCGCGAAGGTGACGGGTTCCGTGTCCAAGAAGACGGCGTTCGTGGTCGTCGGGGAGAACCCGGGTTCCAAGTACGACAAGGCCGTCCAGCTGAAGGTCCCGGTCCTGGACGAGCCGGGCCTGACGACCCTGCTCGACGAGGGCCCCGACGCGGCCCGCGAGGCGGCGCTCCCGGCTGACGAACCGTCTGACGGCAAGGACGGCAACGACGGCAACGACGGCAACGACGGCAACGAGGGCGACGACAGCAACGACGGCAACGACGACAACAAGGACAGTGGCGAACCGGCACAGGACGGGGCCGCGGAGAAGGGCTGAGGCAGGGAGGGGGGCGCACCGCGTCGGCACACGAGTACGGGTAAGGGGCGGTCGGAGAGCGGGCAGCGCCGGGCCGGTTGGCCCGGGGACTTCACCCGGATGCCGGCCGCGCGTCACCCCGGCTTCACCCGGGAGGTGTCCGAGGTGTCCAAGGGCCGGGCAAAGCTCACCCGTTCGGCGCATACCGCCGTGATACGGACTGCGGGGTCGCATTCGGGCAACAGCCTCCGAGCGCTGCGCGTTGGGGCGTTCAGCGGCCTACTGTTGGGGGGTGCGCCTGTCGTGCACGGCTGCGTCACGTCAAGCAGGCCGTGATGGCATGACAACGTGCCATCGCGTGGCATCGGCTCAGCCGGCTGTGAGAGGGACGGGAATGAAACCGACCGAGAGCGCCGCCCTGGTTTCGTCCCCGCGCGGGATCGCGGGGTTCGCGGGCGTGGTCAACATGGTGGCCAGGGTGCCGGGACTGGTGGTCGGCGCCGCGGCGCTCGTGCTGCTGGCCGGCGTGCTCGCCGCCCTGCGGGGCGGTCACGCGCTCTTCCCCGACGGGACGGCGGGCTGGGCGCTCGCCGCGCTCACGGGCGTGATCGTCGGCCATCTCGTCGCGCTCGGCAGGGACCGCTGGTTCGGCGGCACGGGCTCGGGCGCCGCGCTCACCCTCGCCGCCCTGCTGCTGTACGGGTGGGTGGTCGCGGGCCTCGTCAGCGTCGCCGTCGTCGTGGTCGTCGGCCTGGCCCGCAGGCACCGCTGGCGCAACAGCGTGCTGCACGGCGCGTCCGACGTCCTCGGCATCGGCGCCGCCGCGCTCGTCCTCGCGGCCTTCGGCGTCGTACCGACCGTCGAGCGGCCCTGGCAGCCGCTCGGCTGGAACCTGGAGAGCGTCCCGTCGATCGTCCTCGCGGCGGCCGTGTACCTCGCGGTCGCGCGGGTGCTGCTGTGGGCCGTGTTCGCGCCGCGCGGCAGCCAGCTGCCCGCCCTGGACCGTACGGCCCTGGTGCGCCAGGGCCTCGTCGCCGTCGCGCTGCTCGGCATCGCGCCGCTGATCTGCGTGGTCGCCGCGTCGCTTCCGCTGCTGCTGCCGCTGTTCTGCATCCCGCTGATCGCCCTCGACTCCTCGCTGTGGATCGCGAGCGCACGCGCCGAGGAGCAGTTGCAGGACCCGCTGACCGGGCTGCCGAACCGGCAGTGGCTCCTGGACCGGACGTGGACGGCGCTGGAGCAGGCGGGTTCGGCGCACGCGCGCTCGGCGCTCGTCCTTATCGACCTCGACAGGTTCCGGTCCGTCAACGACACCCTCGGGCACCTCGCGGGGGACCGCCTGCTGCTCCAGATCGCCGACCGGCTCCGGGTGGCGCTGCCGCGCGGCGCCGAGGCGGCCCGGCTCGGCGGGGACGAGTTCGCGGTGCTCATGCCGGCCTGCGACTCCACGACGAGCGCACAGCGCGTCGCGCGCCACCTGGTGGCCGAACTCTCCTCCCCGCTCAACCTCGACGGCCTGACGCTCGTCCTGGAGGCCAGCGCGGGCGTCGCCGTCTTCCCCGAGCACTCCCTCGACGCCGAAGGGCTCCTGCGCCGGGCCGATGTGGCGATGTACCAGGCGAAGCGGGACCGTACGGGCGTCGAGGTCTACGAGTCCAAGCGCGACTCGAACACCCCGGACCGGCTCGGCCTGCTGGGCGACCTGAGACGCGCGCTCGACGCGGGCGACGTCGAACTGCACTACCAGCCGAAGGTGCGTTTCGACGGACGCGTGGTCGGACTTGAGGCGCTGGTGCGCTGGTCGCATCCCGAGCGCGGGCAGGTCCCGCCGGACGAGTTCATCGCGATCGCCGAGTCGTCCGGGCTGATGCCCCATCTGACGGAGTACGTGCTGGAGACAGCGCTCGCCCAGGTCGCGAGATGGCGGTCGCAGGGGCTCATGGTGCCCGTCGCGGTCAATGTTTCGCCGCGCGACGTGCACACGCCGGGCTTCGCGGGAGCGGTCGCCGCGCGCCTCGCGCGGCACGGCGTCCCGCCGGGCGCGCTCCAGCTGGAGATCACGGAGCACGTGCTGCTCGAAGACCCGCAGCGGGCCGCGGACACGCTGGCCGGGCTCACCGGGCACGGGGTGAAGATGTCCCTCGACGACTTCGGCACCGGCTACTCGTCCCTCGTGCACCTGCGCCGGCTGCCGGTGAGCGAGCTGAAGATCGACCGCTCGTTCGTCGCGAGGCTGGCGGTCGACGCGGAGGACGCCGAGATCGTCCGCTGCACCGTCGACCTGGCGCACTCGCTCGGCCTGGTGGTCGTCGCGGAGGGCGTCGAGGACGACGAGACCTGGGAGCGCCTGCGCGACCTGGGCTGCGACGCGGTCCAGGGATGGCTGGTGGCGGCCGCGATGCCGCCGCACGAGACCACGGCGTGGCTGCGGGCACGCGGCGAGCGCGGCTGGCGGCGCCCGGCCGAACTGGCGGCCCCGGTCAGCGAGGATGAGCCAGGTCACGCGGTGAAGTAACCGTTCTGCGGCGAGGGCGCGTCCCGGGCCCCGGGCGAGTCCGACCACCCCGGGCGCGCACGCCGACCCCGGGCGAGGCACGCCCTCCCCGGGCGAGGCCGTCCACCCTGGGGCGAGGCCCGGTACTCAGACGCGCAGTGTGCCCTCCGCGACCGTCAGGCCGGTCCCGGTCAGCGTGACCTCCGCGCCGGTGACCGTCACCGCGAGGCGGCTCGGCCGGCGCAGGGCGTGGCCCTGCTCGATGTGCAGCGTGCCTGCGGGCGAGAGTTCGCGCTCCACCAGCAGCGCCGCCAGCGGCCCCGCGGCCGTGCCGGTCGCCGGGTCCTCCCAGATCCCCATGGAGGGGTTGAAGAAGCGGGCGTACGCCGTCGCGCCGTCCCCCGCCTCCTCCACACTGAAGACGTACGCGCCCTCGCCCTCCACCGTGCGCAGCGCGGCGATCAGCCGTCCCGCGTCGGGCCGCGCCCGGTCCACCGCCGCCCGGTCCCGCACCGGCACCATCAGATGCCCCGCGCCCGTGTCGACGACCTGCGCGGGTCCGCCCTCCAGGTCCGCCTCCACCAGGCCGAGGGCCGCCGCGAGCGCCTCCCGGTCACCCGCAGTGCGGCCGAAGCGGGGCGCCGCCTGCGCCATGGACACCAGCGGCGCCCCGTCGGGCGCCAGGTCCACCCGTACGGGAAGGGCCCGGCCGCCGATCTCCTGGGTGTAGTCGCCCGGTCCCGCCGCCTCGCTCTCCGCCAGCCACAGCCACGCGCCCAGCGCGTTGTGCCCGGCGCCGCCCACCTCCTCGCCCGTCGGGGTGAACGACCGCAGCCTGCGGTCCGCCCCGGGCAGCGTGGGCCGCAGCAGGAACGTCGTCTCGGACTGGTTGAACTCCCGGGCGACCGCCCGCATCACGTCGTCCGGCAGGCCGTCCGCGTCCGGGACGAGCGCCAGCGGATTGCCCGTCAGGGGCTTCGTCGCGAACACGTCCACCACAGCGAAGGAGATCCTCATACGGGTCAGACTGCCACCGGTCGACGCGCCGGGCGGCCCCGGCGCAGCCGCCCGCCGTCCTTTCGGCGGCCCGCCCGCGGCTGCGGGGGAGCGCGTGAAAGGCCCGACGGGAGCGAGTGCGAGGGCGGGCAGAATCGAGTTCGAGGGCGGGCGGAAGCGAAGCGGGAGGGCAGGCGGAAGCTGAGCGAAAGGCCGGGCGGAAGCGGAGTGGAGGGCCGAAGGCAAGTACGGCTTCGCGGGCACCCGTGCCCGCGCCATAGGATTGGCCGGGTCTTCACCCGTACGCAAGCCCACCACTCACCCTGAGGATCGTTGCATGCCTGGCATCACGCGCGAGGAGGTCGCCCACCTCGCCCGGCTGGCGCGCCTGGAGCTGAAGGGCGAAGAGCTCGACCACTTCGCCGGACAGCTCGACGACATCATCGGCGCGGTCGCCCGCGTCTCGGAGATCGCCGACCAGGACGTACCGCCGACGTCGCACCCGCTGCCGCTGACCAATGTCATGCGGGCGGACGAGGTCCGCCCCTCGCTCACCCCCGAGCAGGCCCTCTCCGGCGCTCCGGCCCAGGAGCAGCAGCGTTTCAAGGTGCCGCAGATCCTCGGGGAGGAATCATGACCGACACCACCTCCGTCATCAGGCTGACCGCGGCCGAGACGGCCGAGAAGATCGCCTCGGGCGAGCTGACGGCCGTCGAGGTCACCGAGGCGCACCTCGCGCGCATCGAGGCCGTGGACGAGAAGGTCCACGCCTTCCTGCACGTCGACCGCGAGGGCGCCCTCGCGCAGGCCCGAGCCGTCGACGCGAAGCGCGCGGCCGGCGAGAAGCTCGGCCCGCTCGCCGGCGTGCCCCTCGCGATGAAGGACATCTTCACCACCGAGGGCGTGCCGACCACGGTCGGCTCGAAGATCCTCGAAGGCTGGCTGCCGCCGTACGACGCGACCGTCACCAAGCGCCTGAAGGCCGCGGGCGTCGTGATCCTCGGCAAGACCAACATGGACGAGTTCGCCATGGGGTCCTCCACCGAGAACAGCGCGTACGGCCCGACCGGCAACCCGTGGGACCTGACCCGCATCCCCGGCGGCTCCGGCGGCGGCTCGTCCGCGGCGATCGCCTCCTTCCAGGCCCCCCTCGCCATCGGCACCGACACCGGCGGCTCGATCCGCCAGCCCGCCGCCGTCACCGGCACCGTCGGCGTCAAGCCGACGTACGGCGGAGTCTCCCGCTACGGCATGGTCGCCTTCTCCTCCTCGCTCGACCAGGGCGGCCCGTGCGCCCGTACGGTCCTCGACGCGGCGCTGCTGCATGAGGCCATGGCCGGGCACGACCCGCTCGACTCGACGTCCGTGGCCGCGCCTGTCCCGCCCGTGGTCGAGGCGGCACGGCGCGGCTCGGTGGCCGGGATGCGCGTCGGCGTCGTCAAGCAGTTCCGCGGCGAGGGCTACCAGGCGGGCGTGCTCCAGCGCTTCGACGAGGCCGTCGAGGTGCTCAAGGGCCTCGGCGCCGAGGTCGTCGAGGTGGACTGCCCGTCCTTCGACCTCGCGCTGTCGGCGTACTACCTGATCGCGCCGTCGGAGTGCTCCTCCAACCTCGCCCGCTTCGACGCCATGCGCTACGGCCTGCGCGTCGGAGACGACGGCACGCACTCCGCCGAGGACGTCACGGCGCTCAGCCGGGAGGCCGGCTTCGGCGACGAGGTCAAGCGCCGCATCATGCTCGGCACGTACGCGCTCAGCTCCGGCTACTACGACGCGTACTACGGTTCGGCGCAGAAGGTGCGGACGCTGATCACGCGGGACTTCGAGGCGGCGTTCGGCCAGGTCGACGTGCTGGTCTCGCCGACCACCCCGACCACCGCCTTCCCGATCGGCGAGCGCGCCGACGACCCGATGGCGATGTACCTGGCGGACCTGTGCACCATCCCCGCCAACCTGGCGGGCAACGCGGCGATGTCGCTGCCCTGCGGTCTCGCGTCCGAGGACGGCCTGCCGGTCGGCCTGCAGATCATCGCCCCCGCCATGAAGGACGACCGGCTGTACCAGGTCGGTGCCGCTGTCGAGGCGGCCTTCGTGGAAAAGTGGGGTCATCACTTGATCGAGGAGGCACCGTCGCTATGAGCAACGCAATCAGCAAGGCCAAGGGCTTCAAGAAGTCCAAGCAGGGGACGTACCTGTCGATGGCCACGACCGCGTTCGGCGCGGTCAGCGTGGCCAAGCAGATCAAGCGCGCCCGTGCCGAGAACGACACGCTCCGCCTGGTCGACGCCGCGGTCACCGCGGTGACCATCGTCACCGGCCTCGCGATCCTGTACCGCGAGCTCAAGCGCCTCGGCGACGACGACGTCCTGCTGGGCTGAGCCGCGGGCGCAGCCGGGTCGTTCGCCCGCAGGGCCTTCGCTCGTCGGGTCCTCGCCCGTCGGCCTTCGTCAGCCGGGTTCCGCGGGGCGCGGGTCCGGCCGGGAGCGCGGTTTCGCCCCTGGCCGGACC
>NZ_JAIUKE010000119.1 GCF_020176795.1 Streptomyces sp. 8L | reverse complement strand
CCGCGCCCCCCTCCCGGAGCCTCCCGGCCTCGCCCGCAGCACGCGCCTCCCGCCGGCCGCGCGCGGCTCGCCACGCGCTTCCCGCCGGCCGGCGCCCGCGCGTATCCCGCCACGCGCGTCCCACCGAGGCGCCCGCCACGCGCCTCACGCCGGACGAAGGTGGGGCGTCGCTCAGCCCTGGCCCACGGCCAGCAGGTCCCCCGTTCTCTCCACGGTCCTCTCGCGTTCGATCATGCGCCGCAGCGGCCCGTCGACGGCGGCGAGCTCCGCGTACGGACCCCGCTGCACGGTCCTGCCCCCGTCCAGCACGATCACCTCGTCCACGGCGTCGAGTCCATGCAGCCGGTGGGTGATCAGCAGCGTCGTCCTGCCCTCGGTCGCGGCCAGCAGATCGGCCGTCAGCGCGTCGCCCGTCGCCAGGTCCAGATGCTCGGCCGGCTCGTCGAGCACGAGGACGGGGAAGTCCGCGAGCAGCGCGCGGGCCAGTGCGAGCCGCTGCCGCTGGCCTCCGGAGAGCTGGGCGCCGTGCTCGCCGACGAGGGTGTCGAGGCCGTGCGGCAGCCCGTCCACCCAGTCGAGGAGCCGGGCCTCCCGGAGCGCTCCCCGCAGTTCCTCCTCGGTCGCGTCGGTACGGGCCAGGCGCAGGTTCTCCCGTACGGAACTGTCGAAGAAGTGCGCGTCCTGCGCGCACAGCCCGACGAAGCGCCGCACGGCGTCGCCGTCGAGCGCGTCCGCCGGGGTGCCGCCGAGCCCCCAGGCGCCCTCGCGGATGTCGAGGAAACGCAGCAGCACCTGCGCGAGCGTCGTCTTGCCCGATCCCGAGGGACCGACGACGGCGACGCGGCGCCCTGCGGTCAGCGTCAGGTCGAACCCGCTGAGCGCGTCCCGCGCGGCATCCGGGTAGCGGGCGCTCACGCCGTCCAGGCGCAGCGGGAACGGCGAGGCGGGAGGCGCGGCAGGCCGCTCGGGTTCCGACACCGGGACAGGCGCGTCGAGCACTTCGTACACGCGCTCGGCGCTGCGCCGCGCACGCTGGCGGAACTGCACGGCGAGCGGCAACCCTGTGACCGCTTCGAAGGCGGCCAGCGGTGTCAGCACGACCACCGCGAGATCGACACCGGGAAGGCGGCCGTCGCGGACGGCCCCCACCCCGACGACCGCGGCGGCGGCCACCGTCAGACCGCACACGAGCGCCGAGAGCCCGGCGCCGAGGGCGGTGGCGGCGGCGCCGCGTGACACCAGCGAGGTCAGTTCGGCGTCGGCCCTGCGGGCCTGGCGCAGCCGGTGCGGCAGTACGCCCGCTACGGTGATCTCGCCCAGGCCGCGCAGGAGTTCCGCGACCCGCACGGCGAGCGCGCCGCGTGCGGGCGCGAGCCGCCGCTCCGCGCGGCGGGCGACGGCGCCGCTGAGCGCGGGTACGGCGATGCCCGCCAGGAGCAGCCCGGCGGCGAGCACGGCGCCCGCCTCCGGCAGCAGCCAGGCGGTGAACGCGACGGTCGCGGCGGACACCAGCATCGAGGTCCCGGCGGGCAGCAGCCAGCGCAGCCAGTAGTCCTGGAGCTGGTCCACGTCGGCGACGAGCCGGGTCAGCAGGTCCGCGCTGCGGGTGGTGCGCAGCCCGGCGGGCGCGATCCGTTCGAGCCGGCGGTAGACGCCGACGCGCAGGCCGGCGAGCAGCCGCAGCACGGCGTCGTGGGACACCAGGCGCTCCGCGTACCGGAAGACGGCACGGCCGATGCCGAACGTGCGCGTGGCGGTGACCGCGACCATGAGGTAGAGGACGGGCGGGTGCTGGGAGGCGCGGGAGATGAGCCAGCCGGACACAGCGAGCAGGCCGATGGCCGAGCCCAGTGCCAGCGCCCCGAGCAGCAGCGCGAGCAGGAACCTGCCCCGCAGCGGCCCGGCCGCGGCCCGCACCCGCGCGAGCACCGCACCGCCCTCCGGGCCGGCGGCCGGTGCGGACAGAGACCCGGCCCGAGACTCCGGCAAGGCCTCCTTCATGGCCGCGGGCTCGGGCGCGGCCTCGGTCCGGCCCTCCGACCGGGCCACGAGCCCGGACGTGGCCGCGTTCGCGCCGCCGCCTGCCGCAGCCGCGACGTCCGTGCGGCCCTGCTCTCCGCCACGCTGCTCTCCGCGGCCCTGCTCCGCGCGGAGCCCGGCCAGAACACGCGCCGCGTCCACGACGGCCCGCCCTTCGGAGTCCGCACGCCCCTGACGCCCGGCGCCGGGGCGACCCGCCGCCGCGATCGCGGACGGCCCCCGCCGCACCGGCCGTACGGGCAGCTCGGCCCGGACCGCCGCGCCGCCGGAGACCCGGGCCGGAGCGTTCGGCGTTCGCGGCAGTGGCGCGGCCGGCGCAAGCCGTGCCTCCCGGCCGGTCGCCGCCAGCGCCACCACGCGGTCGGCGGCTGCCAGCAGGGCGGGCCGGTGCGCCACCAGCAGGACCGTACGGCCGGCCGAGAGACGGCGTACGGCGTCGACGACGGCGGCCTCCGTCGCACCGTCCAGCGCGGCGGTCGGCTCATCGAGCAGCAGCAGCGGCCGGTCGGCGAGGAACGCGCGGGCGAGCGCGAGCCGTTGCCGCTGTCCCGCGGACAGGCCCGCGCCGTCCTCGCCGAGCGCGGTCCGAGCGCCGTGGGGGAGCGCCGCGACGAAGTCGTACGCCCCCGCCTCCCGCAGTGCCGCCCACACCTCCGCGTCGTCCGCGTCGGGACGGGCGAGCCGTACGTTCTCGGCGATGCTGCCCGCGAACAAGTACGGGTACTGCGGGACCCACGCGATCCGCTCCCGCCAGAGCGCCATGTCGATCTCCGCAAGGTCGACCCCGCCGAGGCGCACCCCGCCCGAGGCCGGCCTCGTGAAACCGAGCACCACGTCCAGCAGCGTGGACTTGCCGATGCCGCTCGGCCCGGTCAGCGCCACGGTCTCCCCCGGCTCGACCGTCAGCGTCACCGCGTCGAGCGACGGCGCCGCCCGGCCCTCGTGGCGTACGGTCACATCCCGCAGTTCGAGGCGGACGGACGCGGGCGCGAGTCCGCCCCCACCGCGCGGCGCCTCGCTCTCCAGGACCGCGAAGATCTCCTCGGCGGCCGCCAGGCCCTCGGCAGCCGCGTGGTACTGCGTGCCCACCTGCCGGATCGGCAGATACGCCTCGGGCGCGAGGACCAGGATGACCAGCCCCGTGTACAGGTCCATGCCGCCGTGGACGAGCCGCAGTCCGACCCCGACCGCGACGAGCGCCACCGACAGCGTCGAGAGCAGTTCCAGCGCGAAGGACGAGAGAAACGCGATACGCAGGGTCCGCAGCGTCGCCTGCCGGTACTCCGAGGTGATCGTGCGGATCGACTGGGCCTGCGCCTTGGCCCGGCCGAAGACCTTGAGGGTCGGCAGCCCGGCCACCACATCGAGGAAGTGCCCGGACAGCCGGGACAGCAGCCGCCACTGGCGGTCGGTCCGCGACTGGGTGACCCAGCCGATGAGCGCCATGAACAGCGGGATCAGCGGCAGGGTCACCACGATGATCGCCGCCGAGATCCAGTCCTCGGTGACGATGCGGGCGAGCACGGCCACCGGCACGACGACCGCGAGACCGAGCTGCGGCAGGTAGCGCGCGAAGTAGTCGTCCAGCGCGTCCACTCCACGCGTGGCGAGCGTGACCAGCGAACCGGTGCGCTGCCCGCTCAGCCGGCCGGGCCCCAGCTCGGCGGCCCGTGCGAGCAGCCGCCCGCGCAGTTCGGACTTGACCGCCGCGCCGGCGCGGTGGGCAGCCAGCTCGGTGAGCCAGGCCACCAGCGCCCGCCCGAGCGCGACCGCTCCCAGCGCCACCAGAGGGGTGACCAGGGACGCGAGCCCCCGGTCGTGGTGGAACGCGCCCACCACGACGTCCGCGATCAGCATCGCCTGTGCGATGACCAGGCCCGCGCCGATCGCGCCCAGCATCACCGTGGCAGCGAGGAAGAACCGCGTCGCACGGGCGTAGCGCAGCAGCCGGGGATCGATTGGTTTCACGTGAAACACCCGCTCCCGGGTCAGTGCGCGTCGGCAGCGTGGACAGCGGAACCGGAGCCGCCAGAACCGGAGCCGCCCGGGATGTGCTGGGTCCCGATCCGCTTGCGGAACACCCAGTACGTCCAGCCCTGGTAGAGCATGACCAGCGGTGTCGCGAACCCGGCGCACCAGGTCATGATCGTCAGCGTGTAAGGGGCGGACGACGCGTTGGAGACCGTCAGGCTCCACCGGGGGTCCAGCGACGACGGCATGACGTCGGGGAACAGCGTCAGGAAGAACATCGTGACGACGCCCACGATCGTCAGCCCCGACAGTGCGAACGACCAGCCTTCCCGGCCCCGGGCGTTGGCGGCCACCGCGAGGACCAGCGCGGCCACGGCCCCCGTCGCGGCGAACAGCGACTCTGCGTCGCCGCTGTCGATCTGCGTCCAGGCGAGGAAGCCCACCACCAGGACGGCCGTGACACTTCCGAGCCCCGTGGCCAGCCTCCGGGCCCGTGCCCGGATGTCCCCCACCGTCTTGAGCGCCGCGAACACCGCGCCGTGGAAGGTGAACAGAAGGAGTGTCACCGCGCCGCCGAGCAGGGCGTACTGGTTGAAGAGGTCGCCCAGGTTCCCGGCGTAGTCGCCGTGCGCGTCGATCCGCATGCCGTGCACGAGGTTGGCGAAGACGATGCCCCACACGACGGCCGGCAGCAGCGACGACCAGAAGATCGCGTGCTCCCAGTTGCGCTGCCAGCGCTCCTCGGCGCGCTTGGACCGGTACTCGAAGGCCACCCCGCGCACGATCAGGCAGACCAGGATCAGCAGCAGCGGCAGATAGAAGCCGGAGAACAGGCTGGCGTACCAGTCGGGGAAGGCCGCGAACGTCGCGCCCGCCGCGCTGATCAGCCAGACCTCGTTGCCGTCCCAGACCGGCCCGATCGTGTTGATGAGGACGCGCCGCTCGGTGCGGTCACGCGCCAGCACCTTCGTCAGGACCCCGATGCCGAAGTCGAACCCTTCGAGGAAGAAGTAGCCGGTCCACAGGACGGCGATGATCACGAACCAGATGTCATGGAGTTGCATGGCTGCCGGCTCCTCAGTACGAGAAGGCCATCGGCCGGTCGGCGTCCGCCTCTTCGCGGTCGCCCCCGATCCGGGTGGGCGGGTGGAGATCGGAGTCACTGAGCTCGGGCGGCCCCGCCTTGACGTACTTCACCATCAGCTTGCACTCGACGACCGCGAGGATCGCGTACAGCAGCGTGAAGACGATCAGGGACGTGAGGACCTCGGCGGTCGAGACACCGGGGGAGACCGCGTCGGACGTGCGCAGCACCCCGTACACGACCCAGGGCTGGCGTCCGTTCTCCGTGAAGATCCAGCCCCAGGACATGGCGATCATCGGGAAGGTCATCGTCCACAGGGCGGCGATCCAGTACCAGCGGGCGAGCTTCGGGTGGAGCACCTTGTTCCTGAAGAGGACCAGATGCGGCACCTCGTCGGGGCCGGTCCGCAGCCGCGCGGGGAGCATGAACTTCTTCCGGGTCAGCCAGAGGCCGACCATCCCGAGGGCGAAGGACGCCATGCCGAAGCCGATCATCCAGCGGAAGCCCCAGTAGGCGACGGGGATGTTGGGCCGGTAGTCGCCGGGCCCGAACTGCTGCTGCTCGGCCTTGTTGACGTCGTTGATGCCGGGGACGTGCGACGAGAAGTTGTCGTCGGCGAGGAACGAGAGCAGCCCGGGTATCTCCAGCTCGACGCTGTTGTGGCCCTTGGCCACATCGCCGTACGCGAAGATCGAGAAGGGCGCGGGCGACTCGCCGTTCCACAGCGCCTCGGCCGACGCCATCTTCATGGGCTGCTGCTTGAACATGACCTTGCCGAGCTGGTCGCCGCTGAGCGCCGTGAGCAGACCCGCGATCACGACGGTGACCAGGCCGAGCCGCAGCGACGTGCGCATCACCGGGATGTGCCTCTTGCGCGCCAGGTGGTAGGCGGCGATGCCGACCATGAAGGCGCCGCCGACCAGGAAGGACGCGGTGAGCGTGTGCGCGAACTGGGTGATCGCCGTGTTCTGCGTCAACACTGGCCAGAAGTCCGTGAGTTGGGCACGGTGGGTCTTCTTGTCGATGCGGTACCCCGTGGGGTGCTGCATCCAGGAGTTCGCCGCGAGGATGAAGTACGCGGAGAGGACCGTGCCGAGCGAGACCATCCATATGCAGGCCAGATGGATCTTCTTCGGCAGCTTGTCCCAGCCGAATATCCACAGGCCCACGAAGGTGGACTCGAAGAAGAACGCGATCAGCGCCTCGAAGGCGAGCGGGGCCCCGAAGACGTCGCCGACGAACCGCGAGTAGTCCGACCAGTTCATGCCGAACTGGAACTCCTGCACGATGCCCGTGACGACGCCCATCGCGATATTGATCAGGAAGAGCTTTCCCCAGAACTTCGTGGCCGTGAGGTACTTCGGGTTCTCGGTACGGACCCACGCGGTCTCCAGACCCGCCGTGATCGCGGCGAGGGAGATCGTGAGCGGCACGAAGAGGAAGTGATAGACGGTGGTGATGCCGAACTGCCAGCGCGCCAGGGTGTCCGGCGCCAGGGCGAGGTCCACGTCGTCTCTCCTTACATCGCCGTGGAACACGTGACCCGCGGTGGCCCATGGCGGGTCATACCCCCATGAACCAGGCGAGCTTGTGAATGCGTTCACATTCACAAGACCAGTATTGCGCACCCCTTCATCGGATCATCAGGCGGGGGTACGTCACCTAAATCACATCTGATCCGTGTCACACGGACCGGGCCACTAATGCCCGTAATGTTCCATTGGGAAATACCTCAAAGAGGGGCAAAGCACACAACTTCAGGCTTCTCGGGGCCCGATGAGGCGGGACACGGACACACGGCACCGAGGGAGCGGAGGATGCGGAGAGGACGGGAGGCGGACAGAGCGGCAGACAGGAGCAGTAGCCGGCGTACGCCACACGTCCGCGCGGCACTCAGTGGCGACGTGTGCTCGGCGCGCGGGAAGGGGCGGAACGGCGAAGGCCGCCCCCGGACATCCCGTCCGGGGCGGCCCTGGCCGTCTTGGTCGGCATCCGCGGTGGAGGCGGTTGCGGTGCTCGCGGCAGCTGCGACGATCGCGGCGACTGGGGCGACTGGGGCGACTGCGACGGTCGCGGCGACTGCGACGGGTGCGACGGGTGCGGCGCCCGCGACGGGTGCGGCGCCCGCGACAACTGCGACGCCCGCGGCGCCCGCCGCGCCCCCGACGCCCGCGGCCGCTACAGCTCCTTGCGGAATGCCTCCGCCGCGCTCAGGAACAGGTCGTTGGCCTCGGCCTCGCCGATCGTCACCCGGACGCCGTCCCCCGGGAACGGCCGGACGACCACGCCGGCCTTCTCGCATGCCGCCGCGAAGTCGAGCGAGCGGTCGCCGAGCCGTAGCCAGACGAAGTTGGCGTGCGTCTCGGGCACCGTCCAGCCCTGGGCCCGCAGCGCGCCGAGCACTCGATCGCGCTCCTTGACCAACGCGTCGACCCGTACGAGCAGTTGCTCCTCCGCGCGCAGGGACGCGACGGCCGCGTCCTGCGCGATCTGGCTCACGCCGAACGGAACGGCCGTCTTGCGCAGCGCGGCGGCGACCGGCTCGTGGGCGATCGCGAAGCCGACCCGCAGCCCGGCGAGCCCGTACGCCTTCGAGAAGGTGCGCAGCACGGCCACGTTGGGCCGGTCCCGGTAGATCTCGACGCCGTCCGGCACCGCGGTGTCGTGGTTGAACTCGCGGTACGCCTCGTCCAGTACGACCAGCACATCGGCCGGGACGCGGTCGAGGAACCGCTCCAGTTCGGCCCGGCGCACTACGGTGCCGGTGGGGTTGTTGGGGTTGCAGACGAAGATCATCCGCGTCCGGTCGGTGATCGCCGCAGCCATCGCGTCCAGGTCGTGGCCCTGGTCAGGAGTGAGCGGCACCTGTACCGAGGTCGCTCCGGAGATCTGCACGATGATCGGGTAGGCCTCGAAGGAGCGCCACGCGTAGACGACCTCGTCACCGGGGCCCGAGGTCGCCTGGAGCAGCTGCTGGGCGACGCCCACCGATCCCGTGCCGGTGGCCACGTGCGACGCGGGCACGCCGAAGCGCTCGGCCAGTTCGCCGGTCAGGGCGGTGCAGGCCAGGTCCGGGTAGCGGTGCAGGTTCCGGGCCGCGACGGCGACCTGTTCCATCACCCCAGGCAGCGGCGGATACGGGTTCTCGTTGGACGACAGCTTGTACGTGGTGGCCCCGCCCGCCGGAGCCGGCCTGCCCGGCTTGTAGGTGGGGATGCCGTCCAACTGCGTACGCAGCCTGGGGCCCGTCTCGCTCACCGCTGTTCCTCCTCGCCGTCCACCCGACCGGACCGGCAGCTCCGCCGGCCCCACGGCCTCAGCCTACGAGGAGATGGCACCCCTGCGAACGGCCGGGAAGCCCCGGCCCACGTGATGACCGCCACGTCCGCCTGACGACCGCCACATCCGCGCGACATCCGTCGCGGCCTCCGCCCGCTTCCGCACGGAGCCCCACTCGGCCCGCACGAAGCCTCGCGCCCCCTCCGAGCATGGCCCCCGGCGCGCCCCGCGACAGGCGCCCGCGCCCCTCGTATCCGGCGCCCGCGCCCCGCACGACCGGCGCCCGGAGCGCCTCGCGCCGGGGCCGATCCCCAGGGGGCGCACTTCCTCACAGCGCGCGCCGGTGGCTCGCGCCGTGGCGCGCGTCCCTCGTAGTGGTGAGTTGAGACCTCTTCGAGACATGACCCCCGCCCCAGGCATAGAGCGCTCCACGCATGCAAGATCACTGCGCGAGCGGCAACTCCCTTTGCTTCTCTAGGTTTCAGTCGTAAATGATCATGCAGAAACGTGACTGCCAAGTGGTGCATTTGCGACACGCCCAACCACCTGCCCGCGCCCTACTATCGGCTCGCCATGACAGCAGCAGGGAAACACCAGGTGAGCCGGACGGACACGACGCGCAGGGGCGGCCGGCAGGGCGGCAGAGCCGGTATCCGTGACGTAGCCGCCGCGGCCGGTGTCTCCATCACGACCGTCTCGGACGCGCTCAACGGCAAGGGACGGTTACCCGATGCCACCCGCCGCCATGTCCGCGAGGTCGCGGAGCGCCTCGGCTACCGGCCGTCCGCCGCCGCGCGGACGCTCCGAACCGGCAAGTCGGGGCTGATCGGTCTGACCGTCACCACGTACGGGGATGAACCTTTCACCTTCACCGAGTTCGCCTACTTCGCCGAGATGGCGCGGGCCGCGACCTCGGCGGCGCTCGCCCGCGGCTATGCCCTCGTGATCCTGCCGGCCACCTCGCAGCACGACGTCTGGTCCAACGTCGCACTCGACGGAACCGTCGTCATCGACCCGTCCGACCACGACCCCGTCGTCACGGAGCTCGTGCGCCAGGGGCTGCCGGTCGTCTCGGACGGCCGGCCAGCGGGCACGCTGCCGGTCACCGCCTGGGTCGACAACGACCACGAGGCGGCCGTGCTCGACCTGCTCGACCACATGGCCGAGGCGGGCGCGCGCCGGATCGGACTGCTGACCGGCACCACCACGGACACCTACACCCGGCTGTCCACGACGGCGTACCTGCGCTGGTGCGAACGCGTCGGCCAGGACCCCGTCTACGAGTCGTACCCCGCGCACGACCCCTGCGCGGGCGCGGTCGCCGCCGACCGGCTGCTGGCCCGGCCCGACCGGCCCGACGCCGTCTACGGTCTCTTCGACCCCAATGGCACCGACCTGCTCGCCGCCGCCCGCAGGTACGGCCTGCGGGTCCCCGACGATCTGCTGCTGGTCTGCTGCAGCGAGTCGATGGTCTACGCGGCGACGGAACCGCCCATCACGACGCTCTCCCTCAAGCCGCGCCGTATCGGCACCGCCGTGGTCCAGCTGCTGATCGACGCGATCGAGGGGATCGAGACGGACGGCCCCCTGGAGCGGGTGATACCGACAGAGCTGATCGTGCGGACGTCCTCGCAGCGCCGTCCACCGCGTACGACGGTGAGCGCGCCCCGCTCCCCGTCGAGCGACCGCCCCTGACCCTCCGGCCGGCCCGTCGTCGTACGTCCGGCCGGAGGGCGGCGCGCCGGTACGTCAGGGGCGTCAGGTACGTCAGGGCCGCGTGCACCCGTACGCCCGCACCGGGCCCTGTGCGTCCGGGCCCCGCGCACCCGTACACCCGCACCCGTACACCCGCACTCGACTCCGTGCGTCCGGGCCGCCGCGAACCCCACGTCCGGGCGTCCCGGTCCCGACACGCGTTCAGGGCGATCTCGCGTCCTCGGCGCGGGCGGTGCCGTACGTCGCGCCTTCCGGCCCCGCCTCCCGGGACGCGGGCTCGGCCCCAGACCTCTCCTTTTGGGGCGATCAGCGCGAAAAGAGCCGGTCGACAGGTATCCCGTTCGGATTCACCACCCCTGGTGCGTCACACAGGAGGAGCTGCATTCCTATGATGGGCGCACGACACCGCAGGCCTCTCCTGTACTCGGGTGGGCAGATCCCCACCCGACAGGCCGGGCCCGGACGGTGCACGGCGGCGGCGCGACGGTGGTGGAGGGGTCGATGACACAGGGGGCCGACGAGGAACCCGTGGTGCGTACGGCGACGTTGCGCGACTTCCGCGTGCCGCCCTACGCGCAGGTTCCCGTAGGGACCGGCGAGGCACCGGGCACACAGCCGGAGCCGCCCGGGCAACCGGTGACGCCCACACCGCACGTACCGCACGTATCTCCGGCGTCCCAGGCGCACCAGGCGGCTGACGTCCCCGGCGCTCCGCCGCTGCCCGAGGCGCCCCAGGTGCCGCCGCTCGGGGAGCAGCGTCCGGAGGCAGGGCAGCCCGTCGCGCCGGTGCACCCCGGCAACGCCGTGCCCGACACCGACCTGCCCGAGGGCTACACCCCCACCGAGCGGGACCTGCCGGTGATCGGCTCCGTGCCCGCACCCGCGCCCACCCTCCGGATGGAGACCCTGGAGGATCAGGACGCGCAGCCGGGCCTCGGCCCGCTGTACGTCGTCGGCGACGTGCACGGATACCTCGACGAGCTGCTCGCGGCCCTCGCGGAGCAGGGCCTCGTCGACGCCGAAGGCAGCTGGTCGGCGGGCACCGCACGCCTCTGGTTCCTCGGCGACTTCACGGACCGGGGCCCCGACGGCGTCGGAGTGATCGACCTCGTCATGCGGCTCTCCGCCGAGGCCGCGGCGGCCGGCGGCTACTGCAAGGCGCTCATGGGCAACCACGAGCTGCTGCTCCTCGGCGCGAAGCGGTTCGGCCCCACCCCGGTCAGCTCGGGCGCCGGCACCGCGACGTTCCACGCCGCCTGGCTCCTCAACGGCGGCCAGCAGCACGACATGGAGCGCCTCCAGGACGTCCACCTCCAGTGGATGTCGCGGCTCGACGCGGTGGCGGAGGAGGACGGGCATCTGCTGATGCACTCCGACACCACGGCGTATCTGGACTACGGGACGACGATCGACGACGTCAACGACACCGTCCACCAGATCCTCACCCGCAACGACGCCGACGAGTGCTGGGACCTGTTCCGGAAGCTGACCAAGCGCTTCGCGTTCCGCGACGACGGCCCCGACGCCGTCCGCGAACTCCTCGCCTCCTACGGCGGCGCCCGCGTCGTCCACGGCCACAGCCCCATCCCGTACCTGCTCGGCGAGGCCGGCACGGACGACCCCGACGACGAGAGCGGCCGTTCCGACCCCGTGGTGGAGGGGCCGCACGTCTACGCGGACGGGCTGGCCATCGCGATGGACGGCGGTGTGACCATGGCCGGAAAACTGTTGGTCGTCCAGCTTCCCCTGCACAACTGAATACCCGTCAGAAAGGGGATTTCGCGAAAGTCCCTGTCACGGTGGGCCGGAATCGCTCTACCATCGGCGTATCCGTAGCAGACTCTCCTCCGTTTCTGTCCACCGCCCGTTGCCCCAACGGGCGTACAGGCCTTACGGAGCATCGGGGGATGCACCATGAAAAGCGCTCCGCACCTGCTGGTCGAGGACCGCGCGGAATTCGAGCGGGCCCTCGACGAGGCGCTGCGCAACGCACACGAACGCCCTGAACTGGCCGCCATCGGGCGTCATCTGACGGCGAACCAGTTGCGCGGCATGGCACTTGACGCGCAGTCACTGATCGCGCAGTCCGCCGCCCCCGAGTACGAGCACTACCGGGAGGTACGCGAGGAAACACGTGGGTCCCGGCCGCTGCCCGTACGCGAAAAGCCGTCGCCTTCCGGCCCCCGGTCCTTCGTTTCGACGGACTCGTCCCTGTCATCGTCCGCCGCCTCCACGGCTTCCTCGATGTCTTCCGCTTCGGCCCCGCGCATGCCCCGCACTTCCGTGCTCGGAGATCCCGCGGCGACGGGCGCGGGAATAATCGCCGTGGTCGCGGTCCTGGTGCCGGTACTCGCCGCGATTGCCGCGGT
Organism: Streptomyces sp. 8L; assembly: GCF_020176795.1. GTDB lineage: Bacteria > Actinomycetota > Actinomycetes > Streptomycetales > Streptomycetaceae > Streptomyces. Next base: position 17,887 of record NZ_JAIUKE010000119.1, on the reverse strand, counting down.
GATCTTTCTACTGGCCGGATATCTGCTGAAAGCGCTCGGCCCCGCCCATCCGCTCGACGACGCGCTGATCTCCTTCGGCTGGTTCTTCGCCTCGGTCATGGCGCTGGGCATTCTGGCCGGGGGCGTCGGCCTGGTGATCACCGCGCTGCGCAACGGCTCGACCCAGATCCGTTCCCTCGGGACGGGCGGGACGGAGGAGGCCGGCGAACTCGCCGAGGCGCGTGAGGAGTGGCGGACCGCCCTGCTGGAACGGGGCATCGTGCCGTACCTGCGGCGGACGTTGCGGGAGGCCGAGGAGTCGGTGGCACCGGCCTCCCCCGGACCCTCGGCGCTGTCCGCGCCTTCGGCCGCCACCGAACCGCGGGCGTCCTCCGAACCGCGCGCGGCCTCCGGCGCCGATCGCGGCGGGGAGCAAAGCCGCCAGGGACGCGGCCCGGAACACGACCGGGACCGGCGCCAGGGCCAGGGGCACCAGCTACCCAAGATGGGCTACAGCCGGCCGGACTTCTCCAGCCCGGGCGAGGGCGCGTCCAGCGGCAGCCGCCCCCGCTACGCCAGTCCGGACTTCAGCAGCCCGGACTACGGCGGCCCCGACCACCAGCCGGAGTGACGGGCACGGGCCCGCGAACGAAGGCGATCGGCCGGCTCACGTAGCGGCGCCGTCGCCCATACCGGAGTCGGGACCGGGAGCCGTACCGGTGGCGGGGCCGGGACCCGTATCGACGCTCCCGCCGACGTCCCTGCCGGTGTCCGCGCCCTCGCCGCCGGGGCCGTTCCCGTCCGGGGTGTCCGGAGCGCGCCGCGCCGTCCCCTCGTACGCAAGGTGCGACAGCAGGGCGAGCGCGTCCGCCGCCGGGCTGCCCGGCACCGCGTGGAACAGTACGAGCCGCTGCCCGTCCGCCCCGGGCACCGCGAGCTTCTCGTACCGCAAGGACAGCTCACCGACCTGGGGGTGGCGCAGTACGGCCGATCCGCTGGTGCGCGGCCGTACGTCGTGCCGCGCCCACAGCGCGCGGAACTCCTCACTGCGTACGGACAGTTCCCCCACCAGCCTCTCCAGATACGCGTCCCGGTTCTCCGGCCCGGCGAGCGCGCGGACGGACGCGACCACGCCCTCCGCGATGCGCGGCCACTGGTCGCCGTACATGGCGCGGACACCGGGGTCGAGGAAGGTGGCCTGCAACAGGTTGACGCCCTTGGCCTGCCAGGGGCTCAGCGCGGTCGCCAGCACGTTGGCCACCAGGACGTCCTGGTAGCGGCCCTGGACGAAGGCGGCGACATCGGTCCTGGCCAGCACGAACTGCTCAAGGCCTGCCCCGACGCGCTCCGCACGGCGCCGGACCGGCCGCCGGCGGGGCCGCTGCCCCGCGAGGCCGTGCAGGTACGCGGTGGCGTCCTCGTCCAGCAGCAGGGCGCGCGCGAGAGCGTCCACGACCTGCGGCGAGGGGTGCAGGTCACGGCCGCGCTCCAGGCGCAGGTAGTACTCGGAGGAGATGCCGGCCAGCAGGGCGACCTCCTCACGTCGCAGCCCCGGCACCCGCCGGCGACCGCCGGTCCCCACCGCTCCCGCGGCGTCGATACCCACCGCCCCAGGTGACACCAGGTCGCGCCGGGCCCGCAGGTAGACCCCCAGGTCGCTGCTGTCGCTCATCCCTCCACGGTAGAGCGGCCCGACCCGCCCGCCACCTCCTCAGCGGGGGCCCTGCGACTACCAGGACAACGGGGGACATGGCACGCGTCCTTCCCCCGCGCGACGGTGGAAACAGGCCGGACGCGACACCGGACACGAGACCGGACACGACGGCGCAACCACCCGGCACACCCGGCCCGACAGGCGCCATGACGCACCCGGCCGGACAGCCGACGCCACGGCTCAACCACCCGGCAGCCCAGCAGCACGGCGCGACGACCCGGACACCCGGCACGCCGCCCGGACACGACCGAGGAACGAGAGCGATGACCCCTCAGGACCGCATCACCACGCCCTTCACCCGCGCATCGACCGCCGCCGACGTCCTCGCGGGCGTGGACCTGTCCGGCCGGCGGGCCGTCGTCACCGGTGGCGCCTCCGGTATCGGCGTCGAGACGGCCCGCGCGCTGACAGCCGCCGGCGCCGCCGTGACCCTCGCCGTACGGAACCCGGAGGCCGGCAGGCGCGTCGCGGCGGACATCGCCTCGACCACCGGCAGGGACACCGTCGCGGTCGAGCCGCTCGAACTGACCGACCGGTCGTCCGTCGCCGCGTTCGCCGGCCGCTGGCGGGGCTCGCTGCACATGCTCGTCAACAACGCCGGAGTGATGGCGCTGCCCGACCCGCACCGCACCCCCGAGGGCTGGGAGCTCCAGTTCGCCACCAACCACCTCGGCCACTTCGGCCTGGCCAGGGCGCTGCACGGCGCGCTCGCCGAGGCGGGCCGCGGCGGCGGCGCCCGTATCGTCTCCGTCAGCTCCAGCGGGCACCTGTTCTCGCCGGTCGTCTTCGAGGACCTCCACTTCGAGCGCCGCCCGTACGACGCGTGGTCGGCGTACGGGCAGTCGAAGACGGCGAACGTGCTGTTCGCGGTCGAGGCGAGCAGGCGGTGGGCGGCGGACGGGATCACGGCCAACGCCCTCATGCCGGGCGGCATCCGCACCAATCTCCAGCGGCACCAGGCGGGCGACGACAAGAGCGAGGAGTTCCGCTCCGTCGAAGCCGACTACCCGTGGCGGACCCCCGAGCAGGGCGCGGCCACCTCGACGCTGCTGGCCGCGTCCCCGCTGGTCGAGGGCGTCGGCGGGCGCTACTTCGAGAACTGCGACCAGTCGCTGCCGCACGACCCGGACGCCGAACCCGAGTGGGCGGACACCCCAGGCGTCGCGGCGTACGCCCTCGACCCGACGGCGGCCGAGCGGCTGTGGGAGGTCTCGGAAAAACTCCTGGCCGTGTGACGCTCCGCCACCCGATACTCGGGAACCATGCCCAGCACCGCGCCCGCCCTCGCGCGCCATACCCCCGCGTACGAGATCAGAGCGGACTACACGGACACGACGATCACCGTCTACCAGGCGTACGCCCCGGGGATCGGGGCGCCGGCGGCGCGTGACGGCCGCTTCCCCCTCGCCTGGAAGCGCGACCGGATGACGTGGATCAAGCCGTCGTTCCTGTGGATGATGTACCGCTGCGGCTGGGGCGCCAAGGAGGGCCAGGAGACGGTCCTCGCGGTGGAGATCACCCGCGAGGGCTTCGACCTGGCGCTGGAGAGCGCCTGCCTCTCCCACTACGTGCCACGCCTGCACGGGGATCACGACGCATGGCGGCGGACCCTGAAGAGCTCCCCCGCCCGCGTCCAGTGGGACCCGGAACGCGACCTCCACCTGCGCCCACTGCCCCACCGCTCGCTCCAACTCGGCCTTTCAGGGCCGATGACACGACGGTACGCGGACGACTGGGTGCACTCGATCAGGGACGTCACGCCCCTGGCGCGCACGATCCACGCCCTGGTGCGCGAGGGCGACACGGCACGGGCGGCGGACCTCCTTCCGCGGGAGCGCCCCTACCCGGCCGCGCCCGCCGCACTGATCGTGAACCGGTAGACAATTGACTCGCGCCGCTCGAACCCGAGCCGTTCGTAGAGCCGGTTGGCGGCGGCCCGCTCCGGCCGCGACGTCAGATCCACGCTCCGCGCCCCGGCCTCGCCCGCGAGCCCGAGCGCGTACCGGCTCAGCTCCCCGGCAACACCCTGCCCGCGCGCCTCGGCGTCGACGACGACGTCCTCGACCCGCGCCCGTACACCGGACGGCACCGGGAACACGACGAGCGTCAGCGTCCCCACGATCCGCCCGCCGTCGCCGCGCGCGACCAGGACCCGGTTGGTCTCACAGCCGACGATCCGGACGAGGGCCTCCTCGTCCAACGGCTTCGCGCCGGAGGACAGTTGCGGCAGCAGCCGCCCGAACGCCTCGACCAACTCGGCGGTCACCCGCTCCACGACCTCCACCACGACACTCACCCCCGCACCCTACGAGATCCGCCCGACCCGCACGGCCGCCCGCGCCCGAGGGCGCAAGGCGGCCGTGCGGTGTCCTGGCTCAGTCCGCCAGCGGCAGATACACGCGGTTGCCCGACGCGGCGAACTCGCGGGACTTCTCCGCCATGCCCTCTTCGATCTCCACCGCGCCCAGGTCGCCGCCGTGCTTGCGCCTGATGTCCTGGGAGATCTTCATCGAGCAGAACTTCGGCCCGCACATCGAGCAGAAGTGCGCCGTCTTCGCCGGCTCGGCGGGCAGCGTCTCGTCGTGGAACGCGCGGGCCGTGTCCGGGTCGAGGGCCAGGTTGAACTGGTCCTCCCAGCGGAACTCGAAGCGGGCGTCCGACAGCGCGTCGTCCCACTCCTGTGCCCCGGGATGGCCCTTGGCCAGGTCCGCCGCGTGCGCCGCGATCTTGTACGTGATGACGCCGGTCTTCACGTCGTCGCGGTCGGGCAGACCCAGATGCTCCTTCGGCGTGACGTAGCAGAGCATCGCGGTGCCCCACCACGCGATCATCGCCGCGCCGATGCCGGAGGTGATGTGGTCGTACGCCGGGGCGACGTCCGTCGTCAGCGGGCCGAGCGTGTAGAACGGCGCCTCCTCGCACACGTCCTGCTGGAGGTCGATGTTCTCCTTGATCTTGTGCATCGGCACATGGCCGGGGCCCTCGATCATCGTCTGCACGCCGTGCCGCTTGGCGATCGTGTTCAGCTCGCCGAGCGTGCGCAACTCGGCGAACTGCGCCTCGTCGTTCGCGTCCGCGACGGAGCCGGGCCGCAGCCCGTCACCGAGGGAGTACGTCACGTCGTACGAGGCGAGGATCGAGCACAGCTCCTCGAAGTTCTCGTACAGGAACGACTCCTGGTGGTGCGCCAGGCACCAGGCCGCCATGATCGAGCCGCCGCGCGAGACGATGCCCGTCTTGCGGCGCGCGGTCAGCGGTACGTACCGCAGCAGGACGCCCGCGTGGACGGTCATGTAGTCGACGCCCTGCTCGGCCTGTTCGACGACCGTGTCCCGGTAGATCTCCCAGGTCAGCTCCTCGGCCTTGCCGTCGACCTTCTCCAGCGCCTGGTAGAGCGGCACGGTGCCGATCGGCACGGGGGAGTTGCGCAGGACCCACTCCCGCGTGGTGTGGATGTTCCGGCCCGTCGAGAGGTCCATGACCGTGTCCGCGCCCCACCGGGTCGCCCAGGTCATCTTGTCGACCTCCTCCTCGATGGAGGAGGTGACCGCGGAGTTGCCGATGTTGGCGTTCACCTTCACCAGGAACTTCTTGCCGATGATCATCGGCTCGATCTCCGGGTGGTTGACGTTGGCGGGCAGCACGGCCCGCCCGGCCGCGATCTCCTCGCGCACCGTCTCGGGCGGGACGTTCTCCCTGATGGCGGCGTACTCCATCTCGGGCGTGATGTCGCCGCGCCGCGCGTACGCGAGCTGGGTGACAGCGGCACCGTCCCTGCCGCGGCGCGGCTGCCGGGGGCGCCCCGGGAAGACCGCGTCGAGGTTGCGCAGTCCGCCGCGCGGCGTGGTGTGCTTGAGGCCGTCGTCCTCGGGGCGCGGGGGCCGCCCCGCGTACTCCTCGGTGTCGCCTCGCGCGGTGATCCAGTTCTCCCGGAGGGGCGCGAGTCCGCGCCGTACGTCCGTCTCGACGCCGGGATCGGTGTACGGGCCCGACGTGTCGTACAGCGTCACGTCGTCGCCGTTGGTGAGGTGCACCCGCCGTACGGGCACGCGGAGATCGGGGCGCGAGCCCTGCACGTACCCCTTGTGCCATCCGACGGCAGACGTCTGTGTGTCCTGAACGGTCATGAGACCAAACTCCCTACGCCGGCATTACCCGGTAACAGGTTCGGCGGTCGGCGCAGCGTGGGGGTGCGGGGTCAGAACCCACGTCACCACACGTCAGCGCCCTCTCAGCCCGGTGCTCCGAGCTCCCGCGTGTGCAAATGCCCGTCCACGCTAACGCCATGGACTTCTCGAAGACCAGAGGGCCTCCCCGCGCCCTTGGCATGATCTGGCCTGTGACCCGACCTCAGCAGCCCTCCGGCCGGCCGCCGGAGCGGAGACCCGGACAGCCGCCGCCCGGTCCAGGCGCCGAACAGCCACCCGGCCCGCCTTCCGGGCTGCCTTCCGGGCTGCCGCCCGGGCCGCCTTCCCCGTGGCCGCCCGGCCAGCCTTTCCCGCTGCCACCCGGCCACCCTTCCGCGTTGCCGCCCGAGCCGTCGGGGACCGTCCGTCCCGGTGGCCATACGCATCATCACGGGCCGGCCGCCCCGGTCTCCCGGCACCTCCGTACGGTCATCGCGGCGGTGCTGATCCCCTTCGCCGCGGCGGTGGTCGTGGGACTGGTCGTGCTGTGGCCGGGCGCGGCACCCGCCCACCACCGGTCCGGCGTGGGCTTCGACCAGGCGACCGAACAGGGCCGGGTGACCCGGATCGTGCCGATGTCCTGCGACGACGCTCATGCGGCGCAGCTGCCCGCATCGGGCAACCCGGCGTCCGACGCCGGAGGTTCGTCCGACCCGGGGGATTCATCCGGTTCCGGGGGTACGGCGGCCGGCGGCTCGGCATCGTCACCGCCCGAGACCCCGGCCGACGGCGGGGGCTGCAAGAAGGCCACCATCGAGGTGATGACTGGCAAGGACAAGGGCCGGCGATTCGACGAGGTCGTCCAACCGGACGCGCCGCGGCAGTTTCACGTGAAACAAGGCGTCGTCCTCGCGTACGCGCCGCAGGCGCCGCACGACCTCCAGTACTCCGTCACCGATGTCGACCGGAAGTTCCCGCTGTATCTTCTGGCGGGCATCTTCGCGCTGGCGGTGGTCGTCGTCGGACGGATGCGGGGCGTCATGGCGCTCGTCGCGCTCGCCGTGTCGTTCGGCGTCCTGACCCTGTTCATTCTCCCCGCGGTTCTCCAGGGTTCGAACCCGCTGCTCGTTGCCGTGATCGGAGCCGGCGCGATCATGCTGATCGCGCTCTACCTGTGCCATGGCCTGACGGCCCGCACCTCGGTCGCGGTCCTGGGCACGCTGGTCTCGCTGTTGCTGACGGGTGCGCTGGGGCTGGTGTTCATCCACTGGACGAGCCTGACCGGGAACACCGACGAGAACACCGGACTGATCCACGGCCTCTACCCGGGGCTCGACATGAGCGGCCTGCTCCTGGCGGGGGTGATCATCGGATCGCTGGGCGTCCTCGACGATGTGACGGTCACCCAGACCTCCGCCGTCTGGGAACTCCACCAGGCCGACCCCTCGATGGGGCCACGCGGGCTGTACCGGGCGGGCATCCGGATCGGCCGGGACCATATCGCCTCGGTCGTCAACACGCTGGTCCTGGCATACGCGGGCGCGGCGCTGCCGCTCCTGCTGCTGTTCACGATCGCTGACTCGGGCGTGGGAACGGTCGCCAACAGCGAGCTGGTCGCGGAGGAGATCGTCAGGACGCTGGTGGGCTCGATCGGCCTCGTGGCATCCGTCCCCGTGACCACGGCGCTGGCCGCCCTGGTGGTCTCGGCGGACCGCTCGGCGCCACCCCCGATGAGGGGCGTGCCGCCCCGGTCCGTGCCCGGCCAGGGCGCCGCGGGGCCCGGGCCCGCGCGCGGCCCAGGGGCCCGGGGACACCGTCGCACCCGCTGAACCGTGTCCCGGCCTTTCCCGGGTCCGTGGCCGTGGCCGCGGCCTGCTGACGGGTAGGGCTCGGGGGCCGCCCGTCGTCCCGGCCGCGACACGGCACACGGCCGGTCCGCGTCGTCGGCCGCCTCCGCGACCGCGCTTCTCCACTCATCTGCCGCCGCACACATGGTCCAGGCGCCTGTCTCCTCTCCCCGTACGCACGCGATCCACCTGTCTCAACCCGCGGCCCGACCGGCATGGCTCGGCGTCTGTCCCGGGCCTCGCCTCAGCCCGCGTTCTCCTCGGCCAGGATGCGGCCGAGCTCCTTCTCCAGCGACCCCTCGAAGTCCCCGGCCGCCTGCTCCTGGCCGAGCGGAACGAGTCTGTCCGTGCGGTCGAGGAACGCCACGAGGGGCGCGGCGCTCACCCGGAACAACGCGTGGTCCTCGCCGACCTGAAGTCGGATATGGACGTCCGAGAGATCCTCGGGCGTGGTCGGGGCGATGTGCACATCGCCGTCCCCGCTCGGGACGTTGATCCCGTCGAGCAGCAGCTCGCGGCCGAATGTCCAGGTGACGGGCGCGTCACCGGGCAGGTGGAACGTCATGCGCACCGCGTAGGGGTCTTCGGTTTCGTAATGGAGCTCAACCGGAATCCGGAAGGCAAGCTCCTCGGAGACGAGGAAGCTCATCTGGACCTCGGCCTGCACCGATTCGCGCATCATGCACCACTCCGGAGTAGATACGGCTAGGAATGATCCCCTTGCCCCCCTTGACGCAATCGTCCTCGAAGCGCTATCAGATCACAAGGAGTAATTTTTCAGATACTGATAGAGAAGGTTCCCGAGGTCAGCAGCGTGCTGATCTCTCTGCGTAACCGTTCCACGATGGGAAGCAGCTGTTCGTCCCTGTCGAGTGGCACAGAAATGGCCATCGCCGCGGGCGCGGGCCCGACCGCCAGGGGCAGTGCCGCGCAGGCGGTGCCGAGTGCGTACTCCTGCCGCTCGACCACCGGGCGCAGCGGGTCGCGCGCCGTACGGTCGAGCGCGGCGAGGCGGGTGAGCAGGGCTCCGGTGCTGCGTACGGAGTGGGGTGTGAGCGCCGAGACGGGGTATCGGTCCAGGTGGTCGCGGCGCGCGGCGCCGTCGAGCTGACTCAGCAGACACTGGCCGATCGCGTGCGCGTGGCCGGTCGCACGGAAGTCGGCCCACTCCTCGACGGCGGGCGTCTCGGGCCTGTCGGCCGTGGAGACGACTTCGATCTCACCGTCGCGGTAGACCGCGAAGTAGACGGGCGCGCCCAGCTGATCGCACAGCGACCGGAGCATCTCGACGATCTTGCTGCGACGATTCTGCAGCGCTTCGTCCCTGGCCAACCTGGGTACGGCTGATCCGAGCAGGAATACACCGCCCTCCCGGCGGAGGTATCCCTCATGGGTCAGGGTGCGCAGCAGGTGGTACGTGGTGGCGAGGGGGAGCCCGGCCTCGCGGGCCAGCTGTTTCGCCGGGGCTCCGTCCCGGTGGGACGCCACCGACTCCAGCAGGCGCAGGGCGCGCTGCACGGAGCCGATCAGCGTGGGCGCCCCGGCGCGCGGGGCCGCCCGGGCCGCCCGCGCCAGATGCTGGACGGCGTCCGGGATGTGTGCCGCTTTCAAGGCGGAAGGTGGCGCTGTGGCCATGGGTCACCCCCAGGGGTGCCGCCGGGCCCCCCCCCCGCCCGCGGGGGCCCCCCCCCCGGGCCCCCCCCCCCCCCGCGGGAACCGCCAGGGACGCGGCAGAGACCAGTCACTCTAAAGGCACACCACGGCCAAGGGTGGTTTCCCGTACGGCTTTCCCCCGCGCGGGCTAACCGGCTCACCAGTGGCGTTCGCTACCATCCGCCCTTCGAGGATGACGACGTGAACTTGCGTACGAGGAAGATGAGTCCACCAACCAGGGCGACCAGGATCAGGGCCTTGAACAGCAGTCCGATCACGAACCCCACGATCGTGGTGATCAGTCCCCCGAACACGACGAGGACGATCAGGGGTATGGCGACCCACTTCACCCACCAGGGCAGCCCCGCGAAAATCTCCCGCCTTGCCATCGCCTCTACCTCACTCCTCCGGACCTCTCCGGCTCATGTCCGGCGCATCCGACTTCCGCGGGCGCGTCCGTTTGACTCTCTCGATGCTAGAAGGCCGGCGGGCGAAACGGGGGTCCCGCATCCCCTGCTCTCCCCTGATCCGACCCTGAGTCCCGCTCAGGGGTACGGGGGGCCGCCGCTCAGCTTTCCGGGGGAGAGAACACGACCATGACCCGGAGATCCTCCGTGATGTGGTGGAACTTGTGCGCGGTACCGCGCGGCACGAAGACCACACTGCCTCTCGCCACCTGGGTCGTCTCCATTCCCACGGTGATCGACGCACGGCCGCTCACCACGAGATACACCTCGTCCTGCTGATGGGGCTGCTGCCGGTCCATCTCGCCCGCGTCCAGCGCGTAGAGCCCGAGCGACATGCTCTTTGCGCGCATGAACTGGAGGTAGGCGCCGTCGTTGGCGGCACGTTCCGCCTCCAGCTCGTCCAGTCGGAATGCCTTCATGCCACGATCAGACCATGAAGATTCCCGCAGTCAAGACGATCGCCGACGGTGAGGCGAAGCCGTGACCAGCCACGACGACGCGCCGCAGAACCAGGCCACGGCCGGGGGCGACGAGAGCGGGCACCGCGGCCGGCCCATGGCGCGCGGCACGGGGGAGGGCACGCGCGCCGTACGGGCCGGCCTGCCGGAGCCGCTGAAGTACGAGCCCACCCTGCCGGGGCCCGTTTTCGCCGCCCACTACCACCTGCCCGGCGAGCCGACCGGCCCGTACACGTACGGCCGCGACGAGAACCCGACCTGGACACACCTGGAGCGGGCCATCGGCGAGCTGGAGTCCCCGGGGCGCCCCGTCGAGACCGTCGTCTTCGCCTCCGGCATGGCCGCGATCTCCGCCGTCGCCCTGTCCCAGCTGCGCCCCGGCGACATCGCTGTCTTCCCTGACGACGGCTACCAGGCGCTACCCCTGCTGCACGAGCAGCTCACCGCGTACGGCGTGGACGTCCGGACCGCGCCGACCGGCGGGAACGCCCAGCGGAAGGCACTCGGCGGCGCGAAGCTCCTGTGGATCGAGACGCCGTCCAATCCCGGACTCGACGTGTGCGACATCCGCGCGCTGGTGCGCGAGGCCCACAGCGGCGGGGCGCTCGTCGCCGTGGACAACACCCTCGCCACCCCGCTCGGCCAGCGCCCGCTCGAACTCGGCGCGGACTTCTCGGTCGCCAGTGACACCAAGGGCATGACCGGCCACGGGGACCTGCTTCTCGGCCACGTCACCACCTCGGACGCCTCGCTCGCCGCGTCCGTGCGCCGCTGGCGCAAGATCGTGGGGGCAATCCCGGGGCCGATGGAGGCATGGCTCGCGCACCGCTCCCTCGCCACGCTCCAGCTGCGCAACGACCGGCAGTGCGCCACCGCCCTGACGCTGGCACACGCGCTGCGCGAGCGCCCCGAAGTGAGCGGGCTGCGCTACCCGGGACTGCCCGACGACCCGTCCCACGCCGTGGCGTCGCTCCAGATGCGCCGCTACGGTTCCGTGCTGTCCTTCACGCTGCCCGACCGCGAGCAGGCGGAGCGCTTTCTGGACGGGCTGCTCCTGGTGGATGACGCGACCAGCTTCGGAGGCGTACGGTCCACCGCGGAGCGGCGGGGACGCTGGGGCGGCGACGCCGTGCCGGAGGGGTTCATCAGGTTCTCGGTGGGCGCCGAGGACCCCGAGGACCTGGTGGCGGACGTCCTGCACGCGCTGGACAACCTTGGTTTCACGGGAAACAGCGCTACCCACTGACCGGCAGTCCAGCCGTCCGACCGCCCGGTTGCCCCCGCGGAGAGGAACGGTCCGAGCCTCCCCCCTCGTGGCTCGGACCGTCCCCGGGTTCCCCGCGGGAAGAACCACACGCACCAGGCTAGTTGACTCAGCGTCAGAGTCCAATCACGGAAGACGCACTGGCCTATCGACAAATTTATAGTTGAGCGCCCGAAGGCCATGCTCCGGCGGCAAGGCCACGTTCGCGGAGGAGGACGGCACATGGACCTCGCGTTGCTGCGCACCTTCGTGGCCGTGCACCGCGCGGGCTCCTTCACCCGCGCAGCCGCCCTCCTCGGTCTCTCCCAGCCCGCCGTGACCGGCCAGATACGGGCGCTGGAACGGCAGCTCGGCAGGCCGCTCTTCCTGCGTCAGGCCCGGGGCGTCATCCCGACGACGGTCGGGGACGAACTCGCCCACCGGGCGGCACCCCACCTCGACGCGCTCGTCGAGATCGCCGAGACGGGCCTCGGGGACAGCTCCAGTGTCCGGACGCTCCATCTCGCCGGCCCTCCGGAACTCATCTCCCTGCGGGTGCTTCCCGCGCTCGTGCCGCTCGTCGCCGAGGGCCTCGTGCTGCGGACCGCGCTCTTCGCGAACGCCGGCGAAACCCTGGAGTCCCTCGCCGCCGGCCACCACGATCTGGCCGTCGCCACGGCACGGCCGCGCGGCGAACTCCTCACCGCCGTCCCCCTGTGCGACGAGGAACACGTCCTGGTCGCAGGACCCGAGCGGGCCGCGCGGCTCGGCACCGGCGTCCTGCGGGAGGGCCACGCCGTGCTCTCCCAGCTGCCAGTGGTCGAGGTGCACGAGTCACTGCCGTTCGTCTCCCGCTACTGGGCCGCCGTCTTCGACTCCACGCCCACCGCCGCCGGCACCGTCATCGTCCCCGACCTGCGGGCCGTGCTCGGCTGCGTCACCGCGGGCGCCGGGCTCGCCGTCCTGCCCCGCTACCTGTGCCAGGGGGCGCTCGACCGCGGCGAGGTCGTGGCCCTGCTCGAACCGCCGGTGCCATCTCTGCGCACGTATTTCCTCGTCGCGCGCGCCGGCACACTGACGCTGCCGCCGATCGCGCGGGCGCACGAGTGGCTGCTGCGTGCTGCCGGGGACTGGTGAGAGCCGGGACGGCAGGCGTTTCGGGAGCCGCCCCACGGGCCAATCTCTTCCCATGACCGAACGGCCCGTGGTCAAGCGCACCGCACGCGCCATCCTGCTCGACGGCGACGACCTGATACTGATCAAACGCACCAGACCAGGCGTGGAGCCCTACTGGGTCACCCCCGGCGGGGGCGTGGAGGACACCGACCCCACCGTGGTCGAAGCGCTGCACCGCGAGGTCGATGAGGAACTCGGCGCCAAGATCACCGATGTGGTGCCGTGCTTCGTGGATACCGTCGAGCACATCGCCGAGGACGCCTCGGACGTCTCCGGCGTCAAGGTCCAGCACTTCTTCGTCTGCCGTCTGGCCTCCATGGACCCCTCGCAGCGGCACGGCCCCGAGGTGGAGGAGCCGCGGGGCGAGTACGAGATCGTCCGGGTGCCGTTCAGCCGCGTCGGGATCGCGGCGGTCCATCTCGTACCGCTGTCGCTGCGGCACTACCTCGACGGAAACATCGAGGGCGTACGGGCGATGCACGCACCCGACCTGGGGTGACGACCGAGCCGGTGAGAACCGACGCGGTGACGGCCGACGACGTCACAACCGGCGGCCGACGCGTCCAGGGTCGGCCCAGATGCCGCGCTCCCGGTCAGTCGCGGATCAGCGCGTAGGCGCCCCGCAGATCACCGCCGTTGTAGACGTGCGTCGCGATGTTCGCGACATGGTGGTCGCCATTGACCGCCACCGCGTTCCCCACCACCCGGAACAGCTCGGCGTCCGACATCGAATCCCCGTACGCGACGCACTGGTTCAGGTCCAGCCCCAGCTCCGCGCAGAGCCGCTCCGCCGTGTGGACCTTGGCCAGGGGGCTGAGGATGCCGGAGCGCACGATCGGTTCGGTGAACGGCGGGGCCGGCCAGACCGAGGCGTGGGTCGCGTGTGCTCCCCAGTCGAGCAGTCGCTCCACGAAGAAGCTCGGACCGAGCGAGATCACCGCGCAGTAGTCCCCCCGCGCACGGATGTCAGCCCAGACCTCGGGGATGCCGTCCATCCAGGGAGCCTGCTCAAAGGCGGCCGTCACCTGCTCCCACGTCAGCTGCGCCCACAGCTCCCTGGCCCGCACCGCGAAGTCGGCGGCCGACAGACCGAGCGTGACGAATTCCCGCTCCAGTTCAGCGATCTCAGCGGCCAGCCCGAGCTGGCGGGATATCTCCACAGCTGCGGCAGAACCCCTGATCAGCGTGCCGTCGACATCGAAGAGGTGCAGTCTGCGTGGGGTGGCCATGAAGGGGACAGTAGTACGCATGGCCGACCCCGGGGACTGTGTCGTGTTTCACGTGAAACCGGACCTCGGATTTGTGGCCACTTTACCTAAAGCGCTGGACGAACGATCACTGGCTCCGTCAGCCTGGGCCCATGCCGACACCGCTCGCCGAGCTCCCGATCCGGCCTTTGACCATGCGCGACTTGTCGTTCTGCGTCGCGCTCGCGGAGGGCAGGGGCTGGCCACCCGAGGAGCGCAAGTGGCGGCTGCTGCTCACGGCCGGAAACGGATACGGAATCGACGACCCGAGCGGCCAGGGGTTGGCGGGCGCGTGCGTTCTCATGCGGTACGGGACGCCGGAGGCCGGGCACAGCCGTGAGCTGGCCGTGATCGGCATGCTGCTCGTCGCCTCCCACCACGAGCGGCAGGGCCTCGGCAGGCAGCTGATGGACCACGTGCTCCGCGAGGCCGACGGCGCGCCGCTCGCGCTCTACGCGACCCGGTTCGGACAGCCCCTCTATGAGCGGCTGGGATTCACCACGACGGCCCAGAACGTCCGGCTGGTGGGGCGGCTGGGTGCCTCGGCCCCGCTGTCGGAACCGTCCCCCGAGGGCATCGCGGTCCGCACCGTCACCGCCGATGACCTGCCGGCGATCGCCCGGCTGGACGCGGAGGTGTTCGGCGTCGACCGCACCCTGATGATCACTCGGCTCCCGGTCTTCGCCGATCAACTGCGGGTCGCCCTGGATGGGTCAGAGGTGATCGGCTATGGGGCCACCTGGCCCAGCGACTCCCACGACATCGTCGGCCCGCTGATCGGCCGCGACACGGCGACGGCGAAGGCACTGCTCGCCTCGCTGGGCAGCGCTGCCCGACGTCCACTGCGCACGGACATCGACGCACGCCACGAGGACCTGCTCACATGGCTGAAGGAACAGGGCCTGGACACGGTACTGACCAGCCCCGTCATGATCCGGGACAGCCCAGGGCTCCCCGGTGACCCGGCGCGGCGGTTCGCACCACTGTCCATGGCCACGTGCTGAGGCACGACGGGGCGAGGGGCCCGGAGGGAGCTCCGCGGGACGGGGTCGGGGCATGCGAGACCGGCGTGATCCAATCGGGAGACCCTAAGGTGGCGGTCATGACTGATGACCTGGCGATACGACCCGCCGCTCCGGACGATCTCACGGCCATTGTGGCGATGCTCGCGGACGACACACTCGGCGCACAGCGCGAGGACCCCAGCAATCTCGCTCCCTACGCCGAGGCGTTCGAGCGTCTGGCCGCGGACCCTCACCAGCACCTGATGGTCGCCGTACGCGCGGACCGGGTGGTCGGCACGCTGCAACTCTCGATCGTGCCGGGCCTCTCCCGGCAGGGCGCCTCCCGCTCGATCATCGAGGGTGTCCGGGTCCACGCGGACGAGCGGGGAAGCGGCCTGGGCACCCGCTTCATCACCTGGGCCGTCGAGGAGTCCCGGCGACAGGGATGCCAGCTCGTCCAGCTGACCTCGGACGCGACCCGCGTCGACGCCCACCGCTTCTACGAGCGCCTGGGCTTCACGGCCTCGCACCTCGGCTTCAAGATGACGCTCTGACGAGGGCTTCGGGGCCGGGCCGGGCTCGTCGTACTCCGACGAGGACCCTAGGGCCCCCGGCCGGGCTCGTACGGGGGCGGTGTTTCACGTGAAACATCGCACCCGGCACAAGCCCCGCCCTCTCGGACTCCGGACCGGTCACGCGCGACGGGTCGGATCAGCGCCAGCCGTCCGGGTCCACCCCACCCGGGACGGCATCGGCCGGCGCATAGGGCTGCCGCGTGAAGACGAACGTACCGAGGTCGAGGTGGCTCACGCTGCCGTCCGGCCGCCGCACGACGCGCAGCGTCTCCCCCGCGTAGTAGCCGTCCAGGCCGCGCCAACTCCGCTCAGCGACCGCGTTGCCGCCGCTGGAGCCGCCATCACCTCGCCCGCCATCGGCGTCATGACCGCCCGCCGTGGCGACGAAACGTGAACCGCGCCCGGCGCCCCGCAGCGGGTACAGCTCCAGCCCGTTGTCCGCGACGAGCTTCAGCCCGAACGCGTTGGTGCCCCAGTACCACTGCCCGGTGAGCTCCAGCAACTCCTTGTCGAAGGTTCCCATGGGCCGCCACGGCTCCGGCAGACGCGGTTCGGCGTCCGCCACGAGGGTCACCAGGTCGGCGGTGATCCCACCGATCGCAGGACCCGAGGTGGCGTTGGAGAGCGCGACCGCGACAAGGCCCTCCTCGGCGTTCCCCCAGAGGCAGGCGACGAAGCCCGGCAACGAGCCCGTGTGACCCACCAGCGTCCGCCCGCCCCGCCGGGCGAGCTGGACACCCAGGCCGTATCCACCCGCCCAGTCGTCGGGCTCGGGCGGCACGGACGCCGTCCTCATCTCCGCCACGGACGCGGCGCTCAGCACCCGCTCGTCGCCCCGCAGGAGGAACGTGCCGAACGCGCAGAGATCCCGGGCCGTCGACCACAACTGACCGGCCGGCGCCATGACTCCGAGGTCCTGCGGCGGCTCGGGGAGCATGGCGTCGGCCCACGGGTGGACCGCCCAGCCGCCCGCGTGCGGGGCGACGGGACCGGCCGTCGTACGGTCGAGCGACAGCGGTACGAGGATCTCCCGCCGCAGCGCGTCCTCCCAGGGCTCCCCGCGCAGCCGCTCCACGACGGCGCCGAGCAGCGCGTAGCCGGGGTTGGAGTAGTGGTGCCGCCGCCCTGCCGGGTGCAGCAGCGCCGAATCTCCGAGAACGTCCGAGGTCGCGGCACGCAGCTCGCCGGGCGTGCGCTCCCACCAGTCCCCCGGCGGTTCTGCCCGCAATCCCGCACCGTGGCCCAGCAGCTGAGCGATCGTCACCTCCCCCACGCCCGTATCCGGCACGTGCTTCTCCAGCGGATCGTCGAGATCGAGAAGGCCCTCGTCCCGCAGCCGCAGCACCAGCACGGCCGTGAACGTCTTGGTGATGGAGCCGATCCTGAACTGGGTGTCCGCGTCGGGCGCGTGCCCGTCCACGCAACTGCGCGACCCCTGCCACACCAGTCGCCCGTCCCGTGCCACCGCCCCGACAAGGGAGGGCGCGCGCCCCTGCGACTGGCCGACGGCGACCCGGTGCAGCAACGCGCGCCGGGTGGTGGGAAGCAGGTCGTCCACCGGGGGATCGGCCTCAAGAGATGACGTCATGCCCCACACCTACCCTTCCGCCGCCCGCCGGGCGAACTCATTTACCGGCGCCGCACCACGCACCGGGCGAACGCCCGTCATCCCTCGCCCGACCAGGCCGGCGGCGGCCGGTCGCCGTGTTCGATCACGTACAGCACCTGCGGTGCGCCGAACTCCACGAAGCGGTCCTGGAGCCGCATCCCGACGGCCTCCAGCATCTGCCGCGAGCGTGCGTTCGCCTCCTGTGTGACAGCGATCAGCGACGCGTCGCGCTCCGGGGCGGCCTCAAGGACCCAGCGGACGAGCGCGCCCACGGCCTCGCGCCCGTAGCCGTGTCCCCAGTGCTCCGGCAGGAACGAGTAGGCCACTTCCCAGCTCCCCGCCCGCCGTTCGGAGACATCGACCGAGACCGTACCGATCACTTCGTCCCGCTCGCCCGTGGTCACGCTGAACACGTGCGGGCGCGAGTCGAACCTCTCCTGCCGCAGACGGAGCCGGTGGCTGCCGACGGGCCCGCCGAGGAAGCGCCGCACATCGGGATCGGTCCATAAGCGCGTGTACACGTCCACGTCGTCCGCGCGCGCGGGACGCAGCTCAAGGCGCGCGGTTCGCAGCACCCCGCCCTCCGGCCCCTTCGGCAGAGTCGGCCGAGCCGGGAAACCGGCGGAAGCGGAAGGATCATCCATACCGATCACTATGGCGGACAACCATGCGATACCCCTCGTGCGCTACGCCATGGGCCCCGCGCGGGGGCCCCCCCCCGGGGGGCCCCCCCGGGGGGGGCGCCCCCCCGCGCCCCCCCCCCCCCCCCCGCCCCGCCCGGGCCCCCC
>NZ_JAIUKE010000118.1 GCF_020176795.1 Streptomyces sp. 8L | reverse complement strand
CATACGGCCGCCCCCCCCGGCCAACCCCGGCGCCCCCCCCCCCCGGGCCCCCCCGCGCCCCCCCGCCGGGGGCCCCGGGGGGGGCGGTCCGCGCCCAGTTCATGCCCCGGCGCCTCCGTCATCGGCATGTCAACGGCGCCGCCCGCACCACAGGCCGGCGCGTGGTGAAATGCAGGGGGGGGGGGGGGGGGGGGGGGGGGGGGGGGCGGGGGGGGGGCCGCGGGGGGGGCCGGGGGGGGGGCGGGGGCCGGCGGCCCCCGGGGGGGGCCCCGCCCGGG
>NZ_JAIUKE010000117.1 GCF_020176795.1 Streptomyces sp. 8L | reverse complement strand
CGGGGGGGGGCCCACCCCCCCCCCCCCCCGGGCCGGGGGGGGGGGGCGCCCCGGCGGCCCCCCCCCCGGCCGCCGCCCTCCGAGACCTCGACGCCCGACCCGTCGCTGCCCCCGCCCGTCGTGTCGATGGACATCGCGCACGCGGCGCTCTCCGGCGGCAAGGCCGTCAACATCACCATCGACGACGGGCCCGACCCCCGGTGGACGCCGAAGGTGCTCGCCGTCCTCAAGGACAACGGGGTCAAGGCGACGTTCTGCATGATCGGGCCGCAGGCCGCCGCGCACCCCGATGTGGTGAAGGCGGTCGTCGCGGCCGGGCACCGGCTGTGCGACCACACCGTGGACCACGACGAGTCGATGGACCACAAGGGTTTCGCGTACCAGAAGCACGAGATCCTCGACGCGGCGCACCAGATCGAGACCGCGTCGGGCGGCGTGAAGCCGCAGTACTACCGCGCGCCCGGCGGCGCCTTCACCCCGTACAGCAGGCAGATCGCGGCAGCCGCGGGACTGCGTCCGCTGGGCTGGAACGTGGACGCGAAGGACTGGGAGCGGCCGGGCGTCGGCACCATCCTCGGCACGGTGAAGGGCGAGCTGTCGAACGGCCCGACCATCCTCTTCCACGACGGCGGCGGCGACCGCGGCCAGACCGTGGAGGCGCTGAGGCGGCTGCTGCCGTGGCTGCACGGGCACGGCTACACGTGCAGCTTCCCGGTGCGCTGAGCCACCGGGCGGACGCGCTGCCCCGGGCGGCCGAACGTGGGGAAAACCACGGAGCGCCCCCCGGCGCGCGCCCGTACAGTGGCGGACATGCAGGTGATCCAGTCGACCAAGCTCGCCAACGTCTGTTACGAGATCCGGGGCCCGGTACTCGACGAGGCGATGCGCCTGGAGGCGGCCGGCCACCGCATCCTCAAGCTCAACACGGGCAACCCGGCGGCGTTCGGGTTCGAGTGCCCGCCCGAGATCCTTGAGGACATGCTGCGCAACCTCGCGACGGCGCACGGCTACGGCGACGCGAAGGGGCTGCTGTCGGCGCGGCGCGCGGTGATGCAGCACTACCAGACGAAGGGCATCGACCTCGACGTCGAGGACATCTACCTCGGCAACGGGGTGTCCGAGCTGATCCAGATGGCGATGCAGGCACTGCTGGACGACGGCGACGAGGTGCTGGTACCCGCCCCGGACTATCCGCTGTGGACGGCGTCCGTGTCGCTCGCGGGCGGCACCGCGGTCCACTACCGGTGCGACGAGCAGGCGGACTGGCAGCCCGACCTCGCCGACATCGAACGCAAGATCACCGACCGCACCAAGGCGATCGTGATCATCAACCCGAACAACCCGACGGGCGCGGTGTACGGCTCCGAGATGCTGACGGCGCTGACCGACGTGGCACGCAGGCACGGCCTGGTGGTCTGCTCGGACGAGATCTACGACCGAATCCTCTACGACGGCGCCACCCACACGCCGACCGCCGCCCTCGCGCCCGACCTGCTGACGCTCACCTTCAACGGGCTGTCCAAGAACTACCGGGTGGCCGGGTTCCGGTCCGGCTGGGTCGCGGTCTGCGGCCCGAAGAGCCACGCCTCCTCCTACATCGAGGGGCTGACGATCCTGGCGAACATGCGGCTGTGCGCGAACATGCCGTCGCAGTACGCGGTGGCCGCGGCGCTCGGCGGCCGGCAGACCATCGACGACCTGGTCCTGCCGGGCGGCCGGATTCTGGAGCAGCGCGACACGGCGTACGAGCTGCTGACGCGAATCCCGGGCGTGACGTGCGTGAAGCCGAAGGGCGCGCTGTACCTGTTCCCGCGGCTCGACCCGGCGGTCTACAAGATCAAGGACGACCGCGAGATGGTGCTCGACCTGCTGCGGGCTGAGAAGATCATGGTGGTGCACGGTACGGGGTTCAACTGGCCGGAGCCGGACCACTTCCGGATCGTGACGCTGCCGACGGCCTCGGACCTCGCGGACGCGGTGACACGGATCGGGACGTTCCTCGACGGCTACGCTCAGCACTGAGGGTTCCACCGTACGTACGCGTACCCTCTGATTCTCGACGCCCCTCAACTTTAGACTGATTCTAATATAGGATGGTCTTCTGACGATGCCAGGAGGCCCTGCCATGTACGAGCCGATCCGCACCAAGTCGGTCCACTCGATGGCCGGCCCGCGCACCGACACCCCGCACCGCAGCCGCGAGGAGGAGCTGGACAGCCAGCTCGCCGGCTATCTGACGGCCCTCCTGACGGTGACCGACGAACTCGGCCTCGACGAGGCCGCGGAGCGCGTACTGCGGGAGATCGTCCGGTTGCGCGGCGCCGCGCCCGTACGGGCCGCCACCGCCGACGGCCCCGGCCACCGCACCGAGCTGCACCGGCGCGCCGCCGCCGCTGCGGCCCGCGCCCTCGTCGTCGCCGAGTCCCGCGCGGACGCGGGGGCCGCGGAGCTGCTGGCCGAGCGCCTGGGGGCGCACGAGGCGGCACTCGCCGAAGGGCAGCAGCTCACCGGAGCGCACTGACCCGGCCGCGACGCGGGGCGCCGGGCCCCGCGCGGGTCGGGCGCCGCGTGGAGCGCCGTACGGATCGCTGGACGAGGCGTGCGCGTAGCCCGGCGCCCGGCCGGACCCGGTGAACGCCCCTCCCGCAGAACGGAATTGGAGTCTCCGGTTCGTTACCGGGATGGGCCCTTCACCTGCCGTCCACCCGGCCATGTCCGGAATGTGGGACTCCGGGTGCAGTCTTCCCATGTGAAGACACGCATCCTGGGAATCGTCCTTGCGGTGGTGCTGATCGGTGGCGTCGCGGGTGTCGTCGTCACCCACCTCCACACGGACGCGAGGGACCCGGCAACGAAGACCGCGGTCCAGGTGCAAGGTGTGATCGGGTCGGAGAAGGCGGACTTCTTCGCCGATCCCGCCGTGCGGAAGGCGCTGGCTGCCAGGGGTTTCACGGTCAGGACGGTGACGTCGGGCTCGTGGGCCATGCAGGACCAGCCGCTGAAGGGCGACGACTTCGCCTTCCCCTCGTCGCAGGCGCCGGCCGACGCGCTGGCGCGAACGCTCCATGTCACACGTGAACTGCCGCGGCCGTTCTACTCCCCGCTGGTCGTCGTCGCCACCAAGGCTGCCGCGACCGTTCTCGCGGACAACGGCCTCGCCACCCTGGACGCCGCGCACCGGGGCACCCTGAAGATGGGCGCCTATCTGAAGGCGGCGGGCCACGACGCCAAGTGGCAGGATCTCCGCGGCGCTTCGGCCCACGCCGAACTGCGCGGCACCGTCACGATCACCTCCACCGACCCCGAGACCTCCAACTCGGGCGCCCTGCTGCTCGCCGACGCCTCGTACGTCGAAAACGGCGACAGCGTCGTCACCGATCAGGCAGGCCTCGACCGTACGGGCCCCCTGCTCAAAAAGCTGGTGTCGGCGCAGGGGTCGCAGAAGTCCAGCTCCGAGGAGCCGTTCACGGACTTCATCAGCGGGGTCGGCACACCGCTCGTCCTCGCCTACGAGTCGCAGGTGGCGGCGCTGCTGCTGGCCCACCAGGACCCGGGCGACCTGGTGACGCTCTACCCCGACACGACGGTGAGCAGCGACCACACGATCGTCCCGCTGACGCCCGCGGGGTGGAGGTTCAGCGCACTGCTCACCGACGACCCCGCGCTCCAACGCCTGGAGGTACAGCACGGCTTCAGGCCGCGCGCCGCGCGCACCGTGTTCGACACGGCCACGGCGGGCGACTCCGCGTATCTCGACAGGCCGCTGACCGGCGTGGTGCTCGCACCCGTGCCGACCAGCGACATCATCCGGCGGATGGCCCAGGCGGCCAGGTCCTGACGACCAGGGGGAACCCGTGTCCACACAGAACAGTACGGAGGTCAGCAGCGTGCCGAACGATCCCGGCGAGTTCGTCCTGACCCCGCCGGAACCGGTGCCGCCGGTCCGTACCGAGCAGGCGTCAGGGCTGGTGCCGCTCGACGCGTCCGTGCGCGAGGAGATGGAGCGCAGGGCCTCCGAGTACGTCTCGTCGCTGTCCACACTCGACGCCCGCTCGCCCGAATTCACCGCCAGGGTCGGCGAGATCGCGGGCCTCGGGGCGGGCGACATGCGCGGCGCGGCCCAGCAGACCAACCGGATGCTGGAGCGCACCGTGCGCTCCCTGGGCAGCGGCGGCGAGGACGCGCAGTCCCGCGTGGGCGGTTCGCTGGTCGAACTGCGCCGTACGGTCGAAGACTTGGACCCGAGGGCCGGCGCGGGCAAGGGCCGGCGCCTCCTGTCCAGGCTGCCCGGCGGCAACAAGCTGCGCGACCATGTCGCCAAGTACGCCTCGGCGGGGGCCACTCTGAACAGGATCGTGGGCGCGCTCCGCGGCGGCCAGGACGAACTGCGGCGTGACAACGCGGCACTGCACACCGAGCGGAGCCGCCTGTGGGAGACCATGGGCAAGCTCCAGGAGTACGCGGTGCTCACCGAGGCGCTCGACGCCGCGGTGGAGCGGCGGGTCTCCGCCGTGGCGTCGACCGACGCGGTGCAGGCCGACGCGCTGCGCGCGGACGTCCTCTTCCCGGTGCGCCAGAAGCACCAGGACCTGCTGACGCAGCTCGCCGTGTGCGCGCAGGGCTACCTCGCGATGGATGTCGTACGGCGCAACAACGACGAGCTGATCAAGGGCGTCGAACGGGCCGCCACCACCACGGTCTCCGCGCTGCGCATCGCCGTGATGCTGGCGCAGGCGCTGGAGAGCCAGCGCAAGGTCACCGAGCAGGTCACCGTGTTGCGCGCGACGACCGAGGACCTGATCCGGGGCAACGCGGAGATGCTGGCCACGCAGAGCGGCGAGATCCAGCGGATCGCGGCCGACCCGGCGGTCGGGGTGGAGACGCTGCGGGCGGCGTTCCAGCAGATCTACCGGACGCTGGACGCGATCGACTCGTACAAGGTGCAGGCCACGGAGGCGATGGCGGCCACGGTCGAGTCGCTGAGCGGCGAACTGCGCACGGCACGCACGTTCCTGGAACGCAGCCGCTCGGCGGGGGCCCTGGAAGGCGGTACGAGCTGATGCGGGCGCTCCCCGGAACGCGCGCGTTCTCCAGACACCGGGTGTTTTTTGGACCGCGGGTGTCGCGGGTGTCGCGGGCCGTGGCGGCGCTCGTGGTGACGCTGCTCGCGGCGACCGCCTGCACCTCCGGAAGCGGCAGTGGCGGCGGAGGCGGCGGTGCGACCGCGAGCCCGGGCGCGGCGACCGCCTACCACAAGGGCACCCTGCGGGTGCTCGCCTCCAGTGAACTCTCCGACATGTCGAAGATCCTCGCGGACGCCAGAAAAACGACCGGGGTCGACGTGAGGATGACGTACTCCGGCACGCTCGACGCGGCGAAGCTCGTCGCGGACGGCGGCGCGGCCGAGCGGTACGACGCCGTCTGGCTGTCGTCCAACGACTACCTGCGGCTGCTGCCGGGCGCCGGAGCGAGGATCACCGACGAGACACCCGTGATGTCGTCGCCGGTCGCGATCGGCGTCCGGACGCCGAAGGCGGGGCTGCTCGGCCGCCCCGCGGCAGACGTCACCTGGTCGGACGTCTACGACGCGGTCGCCCACCGGGGCCTGACGTACGGAATGACCGACCCGGCGCGCTCCAACTCCGGCTACGCGGCGCTGATCTCGGTCACCTCGGCGCTCTCCGACGCGCAGTCCGCGCTCACCCAGGCCGATGTGGACCGGACGTCGGACAGGCTCACGTCCTTCTTCTCCGGCCAGAAACTGACCTCGGGCTCCTCCGGTTGGCTGGCGACGGCGTACCGGCGCGACAGCTCGGTCACCGCGATGATCAACTACGAGTCGGTGCTGACGGAACTGAACCACACCGACCACGCGGGGCTGACCGTGATCCGGCCGAAGGACGGTGTGGTCACCGCCAACTACCCCTTCACACTGCTGACCTCCGCACCGCGGGAGGCCCGTGCCTCGGCCGACGCCCTCACCTCGTACCTGCGCACCACGGCCGTCCAGGAGCGGATCAGCCGGGAGACCTTCCGGCGCCCCGTCGTGCCCGCCGTCACGCCCGCGGCCGGGCTCGGCACCGACAAGCGGCGCGAACTCCCCTTCCCCGGCACGCTGTCGGTGGCGAACGGCCTGCTCGACGCGTACGAGAACAAGCTTCGCCGCCCGTCGCGCACGGTCTACGTACTGGACACATCGGGCTCCATGGCAGGCACCCGGCTGGCGAGCCTGAAGCGGGCGCTGGGCGCGCTCACCGGCTCCGGGCCGCCGGGCGGCGGTTCTGGCAGCGCTTCCGGCGGTGTGTTCCGGGACCGCGAACAGGTCACACTGATGCCGTTCGGCACCCGGGTGAAGCAGGTGACGACCCGTACGGTCGACCCGGCCGACCCGCGGACGTCGCTGGCGGCGCTCCACTCCGACATCGGCCGGCTGACCGCGTCGGGCGACACGGCCGTCTACGACAGTCTGGAGGCGGCCTACGCCCAGCTCGGCAAGGGCGGCGGCAACACCTTCACCTCGATCGTGCTGATGACGGACGGCGAGTCCAACGCCGGCTCGAAGGCAGGGGCGTTCGACGGCTTCTACGCGGGCCTCCCGTCGTCCGCGCGCACCACACCGGTCTTCCCCGTCGTCTTCGGCGACGCGGACCGGGCGGAACTCCAGCACATCGCCGCGCTGACGGGCGGCCGGCTGTTCGACGCGACGAGCGGCGACGCGGCACTCGACGGCGCCTTCGAGGAGATACGTGGCTACCAGTGACCGGGGCGCCGCGGGAACCGGACGGGTCCTCGGCTACCTGGAGTCCGGCAAGAACATCACCGGCTGCGCGGCGGGTCTTGTGGGGCTCGGCCTCGGCGCGGCCGGACTCGCAGGCGTCTTCTGGCCGGCCGCCGTGGTCGGCCTGTACGCGGCGGGCGCGCTGCTCTTCCCGCCGAAGCGCCCGCAGGCCCCGGAGTTCACCCTCGGCGCCACCGGCGAACTCGACGGCATACGGGAGGACTTCGCGGCGCTGCGCGCGTACCTGGCGGGGGTGGAACTGCCGGCCCCGGCCCGCGCGGCGGCGGACGAGCTGACCGAGGTGCTCGGCATGCTCCTCGAACCGGGCTGGGTCGGGGACGCGCTCGGAGCGGACCCGGAGGCGGTGCACGTCCTGTCCCGCGCGATCCGGCAGGACGTTCCCGAGTCCGTCGACTCGTACGTCAGGACCCGCTGGTGGACCCGCCTGCAACCGGGAACGGAACCACCGGAGCGCCATCTGGAGCGGCAACTCGCCCTGCTGCGCGAGGAGGCGGGCTCCCTGGCGTCCGCGCTGCGCGAGAGCGAGTCGCGCCGCCAGCAGACCCACACGCACTACCTGGAAAGCCGCCACCACGAACCGGGCACGACCACGCCCGAAGGCCCGGGCGGTCCCGGTGGTCCGGTGGGCGGGTGAGCCACGGGGGCGGGCCCGGACATCTGCCGGTGCCGGCCGTCATGCGTGGGCCGCGCCCTCGTCCGTACCGCCGGCCTCAGCGGGTGTCCGCGATCAGGCCGGCCGGCTTGTCCGAGACGGGCGGCCGGTGTCCGCGTTCTCGTTTCGGCAGGAGCAGCAGAGAGCCCGCGCCGATCACGGCCAGTCCCGCGGGTGCTCGTCGGGGGTGACGGCAGGGTGACGGGCGAGGCGCGGGGCCGCTACCTGTCCCGGCCGGCCTCGCGCTGAGCCCGTAACGCTCCGCTTCCGTCCCCGCGCCACACGGGCCCCGTCCCGCGCGAGGCGGGGCCCGGCGGGGAGTCAGTACAGGTTGCGGACCGAGTCGTGGCTGTACGGCGTCAGCTCGGACTCTCTGCCTTCGAGGACCTTGGCCGCCCATTCCGGGTCCGCGAGCAGCGCGCGCCCGACGGCGACGAGGTCGAACTCGTCGCGTTCGAGGTGCTCAAGGAGCCGCTCGACGCTCGCCACCCCGGCATGTGCCCCGGGGGCGAAGGCGCTGGGGGTGAAGACGGTGTCGAGGCCCACCGAGCCGACGGTGATGACGGGCTTGCCGGTGAACTTCTTGGCCCAGCTCGCCACGTTCAGGTCCAGGCCGGTTTCGGGGAACTCGGGTTCCCAGTAGCGGCGGCCCGAGGCGTGGAAGGCGTCGACCCCCGCCTCGGCCAGCGGCTCGAGGAGTGCCTGGAACTCGTCCGGGTCGGCGGCGAGCCTGGCGTCGTAGTTGTCGGCCTTCCACTGCGAGAAGCGCAGCACCAGGGGGAAGTCGGGCGAGACCCGTTCGCGGACGGCGGCGACGATGTCGGCGGCGAACTTCGTACGGGAGACGGCGTCGCCGCCGTAGGCGTCGGTGCGCCGGTTGGTCCGTCCCCAGAGGAACTGGTCGATCAGGTAGCCGTGCGCGCCGTGCAGCTCGATGCCGTCGAACCCGAGGCGCTCGGCCTCCTGCGCGGCGTCGGCGAACGCCTGGATGATGTCGTCGACGCCGGCCGGGGAGAGCGACTCGCCCGCGCCGGCGGTGCCGTCGAGCGCGATGCCGGACGGGCCGACCGACGGCGCCTGCGGGAAGGGCGGGTTCCCGGCCTTGCGCTGGATGCCGACGTGCCACAGCTGGGGCATGATCCTGCCGCCCTCGGCGTGCACGGCCTCGACGACGCGGCGCCAGCCGGCGAGCGACTCCTCCCCGTGGAAGCGCGGCACGCTCTCGACGTCGCCGGCGCTCGGATGGTTGACGTAAGTGCCCTCGGTGATGATCAGCCCGGTCCCCGCCGCGGCCCTGCGGGCGTAGTAGGCGGCGACGTCCTCACCGGGAATGCCGCCGGGCGACTTGGCGCGGGTCATCGGAGCCATCACGATCCGGTTCCGCAGTTCCGCAGAGCCGAGCGTGAAAGGCCTGGCCAGGGACTGAGACGCGCGAGTGGGCATGGGGCCGTCCTCCTGGGGCGAGAAGCCATACGTACGTAGGAGCAAATGTGCTCTGGTCAAAAGTACAATTCACTCGACTTTACTGCAACAGTGACTGTTGCTATTGCGTGAAGGGGGACGGTGCTGTCCGATACGTGGGGAAAGGGCGCCGCCCCGGCTGTTCGGTAGGCTGTGCCCGACGGGTGGAGGGTGGTGTGTTCGGTGCTGGACGTCAGGTTCTACAGCGCCCTGAAGGTGTTGCTCCTCCTCGCGGCCGAGGGGGGTTCCTCAGTGCTGAGTTCCGCACAGCTCGCCGAGAGCCTGGACGTCAACCCGAGCCTCGTACGCAAGACTCTGGTGCCGCTCGTCAGGGAAGGGCTCGTGGAGTCGGTGAAGGGCCGCGGCGGCGGTACGAGGCTGGCCCGGCCGGCCGAGGGCATCACCCTCGCCGAGGTCTACCGCTGCGCGGTCGGCGACAAGCCGTTGTGGGCGTGCCGTACGGAGAGCGGGCACGCGTGCCTGGTGACCACGTACACGAGTGCCTACTTCAGCCGGCTCACCGAGCAGGCGGAGCAGGCGGCACTCGGTTCACTCGGTGACCAGACCCTCGCCGACGGCCTGCGGGAGCTGCGCCGCCTGGAGCGGAACGCGACCGAAGGGGCCTGACAGCCCTGGGCGTTGGACGGCACGGGCGCGGCCCTGCCGGCGGGGGCGTCGCCCGGAAACGGACGGGGCCACGGAAACGGACGGGGCTCCCGGGCCGGAGGGGCGCGGCCCGGCGAACGCGGCCCCTGGACAACGGGCCCTGGAAACGAACGCGGCCCCTCGACAACAGGGGCCCTCGACAACCCAACCGTGGCCCGGAACAAACAGGCCCCCCGGAACCGTGGCGACGGCTCCGGGGGTTCGACGTCACCCGAGGCGCTGCACCAGCGCGCGGTACTCGTCCCACAGCGCCGCGGGCGCGTGGTCGCCGAAGGTGGCGAGGTGGGCCGGGATCAGCCCGGCCTCCTCACGCCAGATCTCCTTGTCGACCGTGAGCAGCAGATCGAGGTCGTCCTCCGAGAGGCCGAGGCCCTCGGTGTCGATCGCGTCCCTGGTCGGCAGAGTGCCGATCGGGGTCGCGACGCCGTCGGCCGTTCCGTCGAGGCGTTCGACGATCCACTTCAGGACCCGGCTGTTCTCACCGAAGCCGGGCCACACGAAGGAGCCCTTCTCGTCCTTGCGGAACCAGTTGACGTAGTAGATCTTCGGGAGTTTCGCGGGGTCGCGGTCGGCGCCGACCTCCAGCCAGTGGCCCATGTAGTCGCCCATGTTGTAGCCGCAGAACGGCAGCATGGCGAACGGGTCGCGGCGCAGCTCGCCGACCTTGCCCTCGGCGGCGGCGGTCTTCTCCGAGGCGACGTTCGCGCCGAGGAACACACCGTGCTGCCAGTCGAACGACTCCGTCACCAGCGGTACGGCCGAGGCGCGCCGCCCGCCGAAGAGGATCGCGGAGATCGGCACGCCCCTGGGGTCCTCCCACTCGGGCGCGATGATCGGGCACTGCCCGGCGGGGACGGTGAAGCGGGCGTTGGGGTGCGCGGCGGGGGTGCCCGAAGCGGGCGTCCAGTCGTTGCCCCGCCAGTCGGTGAGGTGCGCGGGCGGCTCCTCGGTCATGCCCTCCCACCACACGTCGCCGTCGTCGGTGAGGGCGACGTTGGTGAAGACGGAGTTGCCCCACATGGTCTTCATGGCGTTGGCGTTGGTGTGTTCGCCGGTGCCGGGCGCGACGCCGAAGAAGCCGGCCTCGGGGTTGATCGCGTAGAGGCGGCCGTCCTCACCGAACCGCATCCAGGCGATGTCGTCGCCGATGGTCTCGACCTTCCAGCCGGGAATGGTGGGTTCCAGCATGGCGAGGTTGGTCTTGCCGCAGGCGGAGGGGAAGGCGGCGGCGACGTACTTCGCCCCGGCGCCGTCCTTCCCGGCGTTCGGCGGGGTGAGCTTCAGGATGAGCATGTGCTCGGCGAGCCAGCCCTCGTCGCGCGCCATGACGGACGCGATGCGCAACGCGTAGCACTTCTTGCCGAGGAGCGCGTTGCCGCCGTAGCCGGAGCCGTACGACCAGATCTCGCGGTCCTCGGGGAAGTGGGAGATGTACTTGGTGGTGTTGCAGGGCCACGGCACGTCGGCCTCGCCCGGCGCGAGCGGTGCGCCCACGGTGTGGACGGCTTTCACGAAGAAGCCGTCGGGGCCGAGTTCGTCGAGGACGGCCTGGCCCATCCGCGTCATGGTGCGCATGGAGGCCGCGACGTACGCGGAGTCGGTGATCTCGACGCCGATGGCGGAGAGCGGGGAGCCGAGCGGCCCCATGCAGAACGGGACGACGTACATGGTCCTGCCGCGCATCGCACCGCGGAAGACGCCCGTTTCGCCGGTGAAGACGTCCCGCATCCGGGCGGGGTCCATCCAGTGGTTGGTGGGACCGGCGTCCGCCTCCTTGGCGGAGCAGATGAACGTACGGTCCTCGACGCGTGCCACGTCCGACGGGTCGGAGGCGGCGTAGTACGAGTTGGGGCGTTTGGCCGGGTCGAGTTTGACGAACGTGCCCTTGGCCACGAGCTCCTCGCACAGGCGCTCGTACTCGGACAGCGACCCGTCGCACCACACGACGCGGTCGGGCTGGGTGATCTCGGCGATCTCCTCGACCCAGGCGACGAGTTCCCTGTGCCGGGTGGGCGCGGGGGTGAAGCCGAGGGGGGTGTCGGCGGGCGCGACGAGGGGAGCTGCCATATCGCTTGCCACGAGTGCTCCTTGATGAGGGTGTGATTTCCGGCCCCTTGGGGGCTGCGACCCGGACGCTTCGCAGCATGCTCATCCGGTGCCGACCGCACTCATTTGATCATCCGGTGCGCGCGCCCATCTGTCCAGGGGGTCGCACACGTGAGCATCGCCACGGGTCAAGGACCGGACCTCGTCCGGGGGAATCGAGAAACGCGCAGGTCAGCGCCGCCAGTACGGCAACCGTGCGACGACCGGCGGGAACGGGGGCGCACCCCTGCCACCAGGGCAGGTAAAGGACGTAAAGAAAGGCCTAAGGATTCCGGACCGCCGCACACCACACCCACGGGCGTGTCGCGCGACCCCGTCCGCCTGCCGGGCGCCGACGTACCGCGCGCCCTCGCGCCCCGCCTCGCGGCGCCCCGGAACCCACGCACCCTCGCGCCCCGCCTCGCGGCGCTCCGGAGCGCGGCGTTCCGGATGAGGTCCCGCCGCACGGGGGTGCCCGACAATGACCCCATGGACGCCACGCCGCACACCCGCCTCGGGGAGCATCACGCCGGCCTCAGCCTGCGCGAGCGCAAGAAGCTCAGGACGAGGGTCGCGATCCGCCGGGCCACGTACCGGCTGATCGCGCGGGCCGGGTACGAGGCGACGACCGTGGAGCAGATCGCGGAGGCGGCGGAGGTCTCGCCCTCGACCGTGTCCCGCTACTTCCCCGTCAAGGAGGACATCGTCCTCACCGACGAGTACGACCAGGTGATGGCGGACGTCCTGCGGGCCCGCCCCGCGGACGAGCCGGCCCTCGCGTCACTCCGCTTCGTGATCGTGGAGGGTCTGCGGAGCATGCTGCGCGACCAGCCGGAGGAGGTCTACGCGCGCACGCGCCTGATGGTCGACGTACCGTCGGTACGCGCCCGTACGACAGAGTCGCTGTCGGCGACGGCCCGGCTCCTGACCCGGGTCCTGGCGGAGCGCACGGACCGCGACCCGGCCGAGCTTGAGCTGCGCCTGTTCGTCACCACGGTACTCACCGCGCTGAGGGAAGTGACGGTGTACTGGGGTGAACGGGGCTTCCAGGACGACGTGTTCGACCTCGTGGACCGCGGCATGGCGGTACTGGGAGACCTGGACCCCGACGCCTGACACCTGACACCTGACACCTGGCGCTTGGCGCTTGGCGCCCCGCGGGAACGCCCGCGTGCGGGCCGCCGTACCCGCCACGGCTTCCTACTGCACGGTGCCGAGCTCGGCGGCCAGTTCCGCGGGGTCCGTCGTGGGGGCCTTGCAGACGAAGTGGCGGCAGACGTACGCGGCCGGTGCGCCGTCCACCAGCGGCCGGTCCACGAGCAGCGGGAACTCGTCGCCTCCGGCCTCCCCCGCCGCGAGTACCGCGCCGGGCGCCGTGCCGAGCAGCGCGGTACGCCGCAGCTCCTCGGCCGCCGCGCCGTCTCCCACGACGGCGATCTCGCGGGGCCCGTCGAGCGCGGCCTCCGCGACCGCGAGGCCCCAGCCGATGAACCGCGGCACGCGCGGGCCGAGCGCGCGCACCACGCCCAACGCCCGTTCCGCGGCGGTGCGGTGGGGTTCCGAAGCGGTGTGCGCCGCATACGTCAGGAGCGCGCCCGCCGCGGCCGACCAGCCGGACGGGGTGGCGTTGTCGGTGGGGTCCTGCGGGCGGCGGATCAGCTGCTCGGCGTCGTCGGCGGTGTCGTAGAGCGCGCCGCTCTCGCCGGCGAACCGGTCCAGGACGATGTCCAGCAGGAAGCCCGCGAACTCCAGCCACACGCCCTCGCCGGTCACCGACGCGAGCGCGAGGAAGCCCTCGGCGACATCGCCGTAGTCCTCAAGCACGCCGGCGTGGGCCCCCGCCCTGCCGTCCTTCGACGTACGGGCCAGGCGCGCCGAGTCGTCCAGGTGCAGCCGTACGAGCAGGTCGGCGGCCCCGGTGGCGCGCTCGACCAGGTCCGGCCTGTCGAAGTACGCGCCGGTCTCGGCGAGCGCCGCGATCGCGAGGCCGTTCCAGGCGGCGACGACCTTGTCGTCCCGGCCGGGCCGCGCCCGCCGGCCGCGTGCCGCGAGCAGCCGCTCCCGTACGGAGGCGGCCCGCGCCGCGTCCACCGGCCCTGTCTCCTGGGGGAGCTGGAGGACGGAGGCGCCGTGCTCGAAGGTGCCCTCCGGGGTGACACCGAAGTACCGGGCGGCGAACTCCGCGTCGTCCTCACCGAGCACCTCCGCGAGCTGCGCGGGCGACCAGACGTAGTAGGCGCCCTCGACGTGCGCGCCGGTACCGTCGTCGCTGTCGGCGTCCAGCGCGGAGGCGAACCCGCCCTCGGCGGTGCGCAGTTCGCGGACCATGAAGTCGGCGGTCTCGATCGCGACGCGCCGCGCGAGGTCCGATCCCGTGGCCCGCCACAGCCGCGCATACACCTGGCAGAGCAGAGCGTTGTCGTACAGCATCTTCTCGAAGTGGGGCACGACCCACTCCCGGTCAACGGAGTAGCGCGCGAAGCCGCCGCCGAGCTGGTCGTAGATCCCGCCGCGCGCCATGGCCTCACACGTGTCGGCGGCCATCTGGAGCGCGCCCTCCGCCCCCGTACGGGCGTGATGGCGCAGCAGGAACTCCAGCACCATCGACGGCGGGAACTTCGGCGCCGCGCCGAACCCGCCGTGCCGCTCGTCGTACTCCCGGGTCAGCCCCAGCAGCGCCTGCGCCAACTCGGCTTCGCCGGGCGGCGTGTCGGCACCCTGCGCGAGAGAGCGCCCGGCGAGCTCGGTGACGATGCGCCCCGCCACCTGCGCCACCTCGTCCCTGCGCTCCCGCCAGGCACTGACCACGCCCTCGAGCACCTGCGGGAAGGACGGCATGCCGGAGCGGGGCGCGGGCGGGAAGTACGTACCGAAGTAGAACGGCCGCGCCTCGGCGTCCAGGAACACCGTCATCGGCCACCCACCCTGCCCGGTGGCGGCCTGCACAGCCTCCATGTACACGGCATCCACGTCGGGCCGCTCCTCGCGGTCCACCTTGACGCTGACGAAGTGCTCGTTCATGTAGCCGGCGGTATCGGCATCCTCAAAGCTCTCGCGCGCCATGACATGGCACCAGTGGCACGCCGAGTAGCCGACCGAGAGAAGAACGGGCACATCACGCCGCTCCGCCTCCTCGAACGCCTCCGGACCCCACGGCCACCAGTCGACCGGGTTGTCCGCGTGCTGAAGCAGATAAGGCGAGGTCGCACCAGCCAGCCGGTTCATACGCCCCAGCCTCTCACAGCGTCTGGCCCGATTCCGGGCGACTCGACACCCCGGAACAGTAGGCTGGGCGCAGCAGCGCCGGACCTGCCGAAGCCTCTCGAAGGAGGTACACCATGACCGCCGAGATGGTGGCACCCGCCTGAATGCATACGCAGATCAGCGCGGAACAGTACGACTCCTGGTCCGAGGAGCAGTGCGCCGGCATCGAGATCGTGGACGGGATGGTCGTCGTGATCCCGAGCGCCTCCAAACGGCGCAACCGGCTGGCCCGCATCCTGGCCAACGCCCTGGACGCCGCCGCGGGCCCGGTCTGGAACGCAGACACGGACTTCGACGTCCGCCTGCAGGACGTCCCCCTCACCAACCGCCGTCCAGACGCCACCGTGTACCGCGCGGAGACCATCGACCTCACACCCACCCGCCCCGAGCACGTACTCCTGGTCGTCGAGGTCGTGTCCCCAGGGTCAGAAACCACAGACCGGATCGTGAAGGTCGACCAGTACGCCAAGGCGGGCATCCCCTTCTACTGGCGCATCGAGCAGGCGGCCACCGGCGTTCCGATCGTGTACACCTACGTCCTCGACCCCGCCACCAAGGCTTACAGGGACGGCGAGATGTTCACCGGCACGATCAAGACTGCCGCACCCTTCTCCGTCACTGTCGATCTGGGAGCCGTCTGACAGCGCTGGGAAATCCGTCATGACTGAGCACAAGGGAAAGCGCAAATTCCGGGAGCACCTGGAGGCTCTTTTGGCTGCCGCTGGCTCCCCGAAGCCAGCCGTCATCTGCTCTGCGAGCAGGGACCGCCTCGGGCGAAGTTCCCTGTCCGTGCAGCGCATCAGCGATTGGCGAAGCGGGAAGCACGCACCGACAAATAAGCTCTTCCGAGAGTTTCTCAGGGCGGTCGACAGCTTGGCTCGGCAGCGAAACATCGCTCTCCCTGCCGCACTCGCCGACCCGGCAGTTTGGGATCGCCTACTGCGCGCGGCGCGAGCAAAGACTCCCACTCCGGCGCAGGAAGAATCGCGCCAGATCACGGTAGGCGCAGCCCGGATCCCGATCCGCCCTGTGACTGAGTCCGATCCTCTGGAACTGGGCGTACACCGAACAAGTCGCCTTGAGGGCGCTCCCCCACTACCGACCTATGTCCCACGGGACGTAGACAGTACAGTCTCGGCTCAGCTGGCAGAAGCCAGGGAGACCGGAGGCCTCGTCTTGTTGGTCGGCGAGTCCACAGCCGGAAAATCTCGGTGCGCTTTCGAAGCTGTACGGCGCGAACTGTCCGATCACTGGATCGTTGCCCCACCTGCGGCCAGCGACCTGAGCCCCGTGCTGGCACATGTATCCCTACCGAGGCCCGGCCACCGGAGGTGGGTGCTCTGGCTGGACGACCTCGATCGCTTCCTCCTCGCCGGCGGCCTCGATCAAGGCATGTTGTCCGCGCTTCTAGAGCAACGGGTTGTGGTCATGGCCACCATGCGTTCTGAGGTGTACGGCAATTACAGTGAGCGCGCGTTGCGAGGCATGGACGCCGACGTGGCATCCGTGCGCCGCCTTGGATCCCGGGTCCTGAACCTCATCGAGCCCCTCGTACTGGACCGGCAGTGGTCCGAGACGGAAATGGGTAGGCTCCGCGCACACCTGGCGAACCCAAACTCCGACAGCCGTCTGGCTGACGCAGCCCACCGCCACGGCGTTCACGGCATCGCGGAATACCTCGCAGCCGGACCGAAGCTGCTTGAGGAATTCCTGACGACACGACGCCAGCCGAAAGGCCATCCCCGTGGCGCTGCCCTGGTTCAGGCAGCGATTGATCTTGCGCGGGCAGGCATCTCCACCCCTCTACCCACCGAGACGCTGCTGGAATTGTCCACGTGCTATCTCAGTGCCGGGGATGTCTCACGCCTCCAGGCTGAGAGCCCCGAGCAGGCGCTAGTGTGGGCAACCGAGATCCAGTTCGGTGTGGCAGGAATGCTGGTTGCCACGGATACCATCGAGGCTTGGCGACCATTCGACTACCTCGTGGACGCCGTTGCCAGTGCCGTCGAAGCTACGGCCATCCCCGACGAGGTGTGGGAAGCTGCGGTCACGCACGCGAATGGCGGTAGCGAGCTGCTACCGGTCGGACGATCTGCCTTCCGCTTCGGTCGTCGGGTGCTCGCCGAGCGCTGCTTCTCTCCGCTGGCGGTCCGCGGTAGCCACGGCGCAATGCACGACCTTGGGTTCGTACAGCGCGAAAGACGGCCGGAACACACCTGGTCTTCGTGGTACCAGACCGTATCTGAGACAGGAACTCCGTTGCAGGCCCGTGCCCTTGGCGCCCTCCACGAAATTGAAGGGCGATGGGACGAAGCAGCGGCCTGCTACGAGAGGGCCGCCGACCAAGGAGATGCTCTTGCCATGCGACTCCGGGGTGTGATCGCCCAGCGGCGCGGGCAAAACGACGAAGCTCATGAGTGGTACGTCCACGCTACAGAAGGCGGGGATTCGGTTGCAATCACATTCTTCAATGAACCGAGAATCTACCGGCCTGAAATGGGACACGAGCTGGGTTCGAAAACCTGGAACCCGAACGTCGAATGGGATGAGGAGGATGAAGAGCCGTGGCAAATGACGGCCCGCACATCACGCATCCTCAGCTGTAACCTGGAGATACTCGCCGATATGGCTCACGAAGAGTTGGACGAACTGGGTGATCAGCCGATCTCTCCAAACAGCTTTGGGATCTTCTTCGCACGCTTGCCGGCCTCCACATGGAACCAGCCACGACGCTGGCGGCGCAGGGTACTAAGAGCCCTGGATGATCTCAACGAGGACATCACTCTCGGCCACCCTCCCGAACCACGCTGCGCAGAGGAGGAGCTGGCGCTCCACTTTGCTCTAGAGAGCGCTTCGGCTATGACATGCGATGAACCGGATCTGGTGGCCAAGTTCACACAAGGGCTCCCCGAACAGCAGGGCGACTACGACTGGGATGTTTGTTCGGACCTGCTCTTCCAGGACCACGATGTGCTTTTTCTCTACGACCCGATGATGCAAGGACTAGAGCACCCTGAAAACCCGCTCAATCAACGTATGAGCATTGGGGATCTGCGGCCAGAAGGATGGTTCGAGGAGTTCGGGAACGTGTCACCTCGCGATCCTTCCCGAGGATTCACACATTAACGCGATCCCGCCAAATCGCGCACAACGTGCCGATCTTTAGTGATGGATCATGATCGAGCATTACGTCATCATGAGCTAGATGAATCGTTCGATATCAAGTGGGCATTCTCCCAGCAACTGCCTTCCGGAACCTACGACGTCGGCAACGGTTTGACGACCGGAACGCGCCGAATGGAATCGCCTGAAAGTTCCCACCAGTACGGCTCGGGTGGAACGCACCCAAGCCGTCTGCACACTCGTTTCCGCCAGAAGGCCAAGGACCGCGCCTCCGAGCAGCTACTCCAGGGTGGATCCGGTCCCGCTACATCGACTGACTGGGATCCGGTGAACTCCACCCTTGTAGAAGCTCACCAGCATGCCGTCAGGCATCGAGAGAAGGTCTCCACGGCCTGGCGCTCGGCCGATTTCCGGAGAATCGACCGCCAGGATGTACCTGGCTTGCGGTGCGCTGGCCCGTTGGCCCTCCTCGGTGTCGCGGGCCGGAACACCAACGACTGCATGGGGTTCACCCGCGGTGATGGAGGCGAGAGAGGGCCCTTGGAGGCGACTGGAGCGCCAAAGGCTGCACCCTCCGGAGCCATCCGGGCCCGGCTGCGACACCGAGGCATCCCGCACACGCTCCCGAGCGGGCTGACCAGATCCGCACCCGGCTCCGGCGCGGCGGCAAAAGCGGCCGTCTGCCTCGCTTCGACCAGGGAGCCGGTTCCTACGAGCAGCCGCCACTCTCCCTTCGACCCAGATGTGGGCGCGAGGCGTGACGGCAACTCCTGGTAGACGATCCGGACCGGAAATCCGGACATTGTCGGCTCGACCAGGAACTTTGAGCACCTTGGCACGCAACGCGCCTCGGAGTTCAGGCACCGCGCAGCCTTGTATGAGGTCAGCGCACCGGGCGGTGCGCCGTCACTCCGAAAGGATTCTCATCGTGACCGTGGCACTGCTGTCTACCGTGATCTGCGCTGGTGCACTCACCCTCCAGCGCGCCATCTACCCCCTGACCCTTCTGGTCGGTTTCTTGTGCGCGCTACGCGGCCTTGGTGCGCCCGAGCGGGTCTTGACCTTCTGTACCTTCGCCCGAGCAGTTGCCGACGTGGGAAGCCACCCCACACGCCGTTCGACGTGATCACCGCTCCGCTCCCCTTCCGCTCACCCACATTGATGAGACGTTGAAGTGACAGGCGCGACGTCAGATGTAGCTGCGCCAAGGAACCTCACCGTCAGGAAAATCGGTTCACTCGACCGGTCGGCGGCACCACTCTGTTGAGCTGGAGCACCCCGTGAGCCAGTGCGCTTCCGCGCTGTCTGCTGCCAGAAGGCCATGGGTTCGCCGTACTCGTTCCGTTCGCCATGTCAGCCCAGCAGCCCACCCCTTGGCGTTCCCAAACCAGCATTCACGGCCATGCGCCCAACGCGCCGACTCTCAGGCACCTTCGGCATCCTGCTCCCACTCCTTGCCCTGCGGGGGCCAGGCTAGAACAAGCAGCAACGCACTAGCGCTCCTAGGTATGGACAGCGCGTCCAGGCGAGCCCACCCCCGGCACAAGGAGGCTTGTGCGTCTAATCTCGGTGAACCTGCGATCACGGTTCCATGCCCACCATTCCGCGCTCAGAAAGAAACGAGGTTGACGGGTGGGCAGGTCATCTCAAGCAGGCCTGTCGCGAGGTGGGGTTGCCTCGGTCGTCCGGCTCTAGGATCGCCATGACGCTCGTCCACTTCCCCACGGACCCATCAGGCGAGGCGGCTAACTGCTCCTGTGTCCAGGCGTCGATCTGGGCGTCAAGGTCATCACTTCCGGCGCTCATGAAATCACTGTATGAAGTCACGCCTGGTAGGCATTTATGAGTTCAGCAAGTGCACAGACACCAGTGACACGCCGAGTAGCCGACCGAGAGAAGAACGGGCACATCACGCCGCTCCGCCTCCTCGAACGCCTCCGGTCCCCACGGCCACCAGTCGATCGGGTTGTCCGCGTGCTGAAGCAGATAAGGCGAGGTCGCACCAGCCAGCCGGTTCATACCGGCATCGTCGCAGGACCCGGACCCCCCGGCCCAGGTCGCCTCGCACTTCCCGCCAGGGTCTCTGCCTCAGGGTGATGTTGACCTGCGCGCACGCGATGCTCAGCAACGCCCATGGATCAGCACCGCCCCGCTCGGGTCCAGACATGGCTCCGGACGGGCAGTTGCCGGGACCGGGCCGTACGAGATCCGCTTCGCCACCACCGACGCACGCAAGAGGTGGCGGGACCTCATTGCGACGATCCGTAATCCCATGACGGATACCTGGGACTTCCTCACGCGAACGCCCCTGTCCGCGACGCCGACGAACTATCGGCTCAAGGGCGAGCTCGGCGCTGTCCAGCGCGGAGAAACGTCCTACGAGCGCCGGCAGCACAAGCCGACGGCGAAGGGCACTGCGCGCATCTGGTTCTACGTCGACGAGCGCACGGTCTTCCTCGGGCAGGTGCACACGAGTCATCCAAACGAGACGAAGTGAGACGACGCGCCGGCGAACGAGCAGACCGAGGCGCACGATGGTGAGGGCGGACCGGTGAAGTCGGGATCGCCTTCCCGCGCGAGGACGGGGAGCAAGGTTCGCACCATGCCGAGCAGCGCAGCCGCAGCCGAAACTCGCACCACGGAAACTTGGCCTCACTAGGCGGTTTGGCCGTCGTCGACCACGAGCGCGGTGAAGGCACCACCCTCGAAGCGCAGCCTGAGGACGGCGGAGGCGACCGATGGGCTCGTAAGCCATGAGCGCGCAACCCGCCGGGACGGCGTCGCCGAGGCGGCGGAACGTCTCAGTGCCGATGGCGCTGGGGCGGATTCAGTTGATGCGGATGTGGCCGGCGGCGTGGTCGAAGGCGGCGGAGCGGGGAAAGCCGATGACGCCGTGTTTGGCGGCGGCGTTGACAGCCTCGCCCACACCTACCGCAGTGAGCAGGGGCGCCGCGAGGCCCTCCTCGTCTGGCCGCACACCGACGATCAACATCGCGCTGCTCCCGCCGGCCGCGTCCCCAACCTCACAAGGCGATACACCGGGAGCGGGGGCGCGACACAATCGCGCGGCCAGATCAGCGCGGCCCCGCCGGGCGGGCGCCTCGCAGGAACTGCGACACCGCGGTGTCCACGAGTCCTTCAAGCCGCCCCGGCTCGACCATGCCGCTGTTGACCATGGACGTGATCCCCAAGAGGGTGGCGTAGATGATGAGCCCGACGTCCTCCGGGGCGCCCCCCTCCAACTCGCCGCGTGCCTGGCCGTCTTCGATCAGGTCGCTGATCTGCCCGAACGCGCCTGCGGCCGCCTCGGCGACCGCGGTCGCCCCCGGGTGGTGCTTGCTGGAGTTCATCAGCCCGGTCAGCGCAGCGTTCTCGGTGGCGAACCGCGCATAGGCCCACGCGAACGCGTGCAGGCGAGCGGACAGATCGCCCTCGCCGTCGATCTCTTCCACCGCGGCCCGCAGCTCTGCGCCCAGGCGGACGAAGCCCGACTCGGCGAGGGCGTCGAGCAGCGCGCGGCGGTCAGCGAAGTGCCGGCGGGGCGCCGC
The DNA here is from genome assembly GCF_020176795.1 of Streptomyces sp. 8L. Classification (GTDB taxonomy): domain Bacteria; phylum Actinomycetota; class Actinomycetes; order Streptomycetales; family Streptomycetaceae; genus Streptomyces. The sequence continues at coordinate 9,558 of NZ_JAIUKE010000117.1, read as the reverse complement.
GTGACTCACGCCGATGTCCCGTGCCAGGTCCCGCAGGGACAGCTGTTCGACCCCGTGCACCCTCAGGCTGCGCTCCGCCGCTTCGAGCAGCTCCGTGCGGAGTTTCCCGTGGTGGTAGGGCCGCTGCTCGATGGTGTCAGGCATGAGGTCAGCCTACCCCGCTCGATGTTGTCATTGACAACAATGTTTCCACTGTCTACTCTCGCGGTATGTCCAGGTTCTCCCCTGCCAACCTTCCCGACCTGACCGGCCGTACCGCCGTCGTCACCGGCGCGAACAGCGGTATCGGGCTCGTCACCGCCCGCGTTCTCGCCGAGCGCGGTGCGCAGGTGGTCCTGGCGGTACGCAACCCGGAGAAGGGGGAAGCGGCGGCGGCGACCATGACGGGCACGGTCCAGGTTCGTGCCCTCGATCTCGCCGACCTCTCCTCCGTCCGGTCGTTCGCCCACGACCTGTCGGGCCCCATCGATCTACTGATCAACAACGCCGGTCTCTCCCTGGGGCCGCTCTCCTGGACCGCGGACGGTTTCGAGTTGCAGTTCGGGACCAACCACCTGGGCCACTTCGCCCTGACGAACCTGCTTCTTCCGCGCATCAGGGAGCGGGTCGTGACGGTAGCCTCGCTCGGGCACCGGATCGGTTCCCTGGACCTCTCCGACCTTCGGTGGGAGCGCAGACCGTACCGGCCGAATGCCGCCTATACGCAGTCCAAGCTGGCCAACCTCCTGTTCGCCGCCGAACTGCAGCGCAGACTCACCCGCGCGGGATCACGCGTCATCTCGACAGCCGCGCATCCCGGCATCGCGTCGACGAACCTGATGCGACCGGAGGAGAAACCGTCCCTCGGCTTCCGCGTCGAGAAACGCTTCATCGGGCTCGTCGCCCACAGCGCCGAGGCCGGCGCCCTGCCCACGCTGTACGCCGCCACCGCGGACCTTCCCGGCGACAGCTACGTCGGCCCCGACCGGCTGTGGGGCATGCGCGGTGCGCCGACGCTGGTCCGACGGGCCGCGAGGGCACGTGACCCAGCGGCGGCACGACGGCTGTGGGAGGTGTCGGAGGAGCTGACCGGCACGCGCTTCCCCCTCGATGCGCCCACGACCCCCGCCTCGTGAAAGGGCCGTCCACAGCGGTGGCATCTCCCCCGTAGTCGTCCCCGGGACTAACAGCGAGCACCAGGTCTCAACGGCGGCCTCATCAACGCGGCCGCGCCGTCGAACACTGACTTTCTGGAACGCGCCGTACCGGCGGCGAAGGCGGGGCCCGAGATCGTCAGGGTGGCGACCACGCCCCGCCCGCACGCCCGGTACAGCCTCGGCACGGACGCCACTTTCGCCATCCTCCTCACACGTTATTGCCGGCCCGGTTGATGAACCGCGTCCTCGCGATGAGCCATTGGTCCCAGCATCCGAAACCCGCACCTACGCCCGAGTCCGCAGGGAGTTCCTTATGCCCACACCCACCGACCGCATCGAGCTGATCGAGCTGATGGGCCGTTACGCCGACATCGCCGACCTCAAGGACTTCACCCGTCTCCCCTCCCTCGTCTACACAGACTCGGTGACCCTCGACTTCTCCTCGGTCATGGGTCTGCCACCCATGACCGTGCCGCTCAACGAGTATGTTCAGGTGCTGAGCCGATCCTTCGCCCCCTTCTCCGCCACCCACCACGCCATCACGGGTCACGTCGTCGAGATCGACGGCGACCGCGCGACCCTCCATGCGCACGTCCGCGCCGAACACTGGGTGCCGAAGGAGCGCGCAGACGGGGGGCCAGACCGATGGCTGGTCGTCGGCTTTTACGACAACGAGGCCGTCCGGACGCCCCACGGCTGGCGCCTCAGCAGCGTCAAGCTCACCGCCACACACCAGGAGAACGCCCACCTTTCCGCACCTGCCCCAGGCGCATGACCGCGCCAGCCGGCTCCTGGCACCGCTTGGGACGGCTCACACAGTGACCGCCAGTCTGAGTAGGGCTTCGTGAATAGCGGCTCCGCGTTCCCACCGGACGCGGAGCCGTCAAGTTGACACACCCTGGACTGGGAAGACGGAACGGACCTGGCCTTCCTCCAACGGCTGACGGACTACCGGCAGAACCGCCTCGATCGGCGAACCCGAGAGGCCCAACTGAACACCCTGCCGCAGTTCACCGCTGACGTCGACGAAACCGACATCCACTTCATCCACCAGCGCGGAACCGGCTCCAACCCTTACCCGCTCGTGCTCACCCATGGCTGCACCTCAACTTCATCCCCGGCGCCTTCCGCCCACCCCTGGGCGAAGGAGAACCACCGTTGACCGAGGAGGAGAAGGCATTCGTCAACTCCTCCGCCAACTGGTTCGCTGCAGAAGGCGGATACCAACACCTCCACCCGACCAGGCCACAGACGCCCGCCTACGCTCTGACCGACTCGCCACCGGGCCGGCCGCCTGGCTCGTCGAGAAGTTCCGCGGTTGGAACGACTGCGACGGTGGCGTGGAACAGGTCTTCTCACTCTCAGGCGCGGGCCGATAGGGACTTCATCCAACGCCCTGGTGCGCGGGAGCCCGCCAGTAAGTAGGGACGGTAAGCCAGCCTCCCAGTGAGCCATCGCCTAGCAGATCGGCTGTGTACACACCGCTCAGGGCCTTGAGTACCAGTGGGGCGGCGTGATCATGGGACCCGACCTCACGTGGGAGAACGGTGCCTGGGTCGCCCACCGCGAGTACGTGAAGAGCAAGGCTTCGCGCATCGAGGACGACGCCGAGCTCACCCGAGCGTTGCGCAACGCGTACGGGGTGCTGATGTCTCGTTCCATCCACGGAACGGTGCTCTATTCCGTCGATCCTGCCGTGAGGGCGCTGTTCGCTGAACTCGGGGTGCCGAGAACCTTTGAATAGCCTCGCCTGTGGTCGAAAGCCGGAGGCATGGTGCACGGAGGCATAGGCCTTGCGTCACTGTGGCCAGGCTCCGGAGCGATCCTTGCGGCCTGCTTGGCGGCCCGGCGCTTTGTGGCCGCCGCCGGGAATGTTGCCAAGCTTTTCGATGTCCGGGTGCGTGAGTTGGCCGGGCCGGTCGCGCTCGTAGCGGCGGATGACCCGGCCGGTGGCGCGGTCCGGAAGGGTCGGGCGGGCCAGTCGGAAGCGGGTCGGCACACAGCGCACGGTGGATGCGCCACGCCCAGCAGGTGAACGGTCCGGGCCGCGCCCCACTGGTGCGGGACGTCGACCTTGATGCCCCTGGCACACGCGATACCCGGACTCGCTCTCCGTGCCGCAGGGCCGCCGCGACCAATAGCCTTGTGGGGTGGTGAACACACTCAGGCTCGCGGTGGCACAGAACATCGTTCCAGGTGACCCCTACGATCCGCGCGGTCTGCACGCGGCCGGAGCCGAGATCAGGCGGCTGATGGCCGAGGCCGCGGCGGCCGGCGCGCGGCTGGTGCAGTTCCCTGAAGGCTCGCTCGTGTATCCCGACAAGCACGTGATGTCGAGCGGTGGCCCGGATGTCGTCGGTGAGGCGGACTGGAGCCGGGCTGCGTGGGATGTCATCGGTGAGCAGTCCGAGGCGATCGCGGCGTGCGCCGGACGGCTCGGGATCTGGACGGCCTTCGGTGCGCCGCACCGGCTGACCGCACCCAACCGGCCGCTCAACGGCTACTACGTCGTCTCCGATCAGGGCGAGCTCGTGGACCGGTACGACAAGCGGTTCCTGTCTCACACCGAGATCAGCCACATGTTCACCCCCGGCAGCAGACCGCTGGCCTTCGAGGTCGACGGCTTCCGGTTCGGCACCGCGCTGTGCATCGAGGTGCAGTTCCCGGAACTGTTCGACGAGTACGAGCGGCTGGGGGTCGACTGCGTGCTGATCTCGACCGACGGCGTCGCCACCTCACCGGCCACCATCGCCCAGGCGTACGGGGCGATGTACTGCTACTGGGTCGGCCTCTCGGTGGCCGCGCAGAACAGCACGGTGGCCGCCTCCGGGATCGTCGCTCCAGGCGGCGCGTGGCTGGCGCGCTGCGCCGCCGACGGGCGCCCGGGCATCTCGGTCGCCGATCTTGAACGCGAATCGACAGACCCTCAAATCATGGTGGCCCTGCAGTACGCCAGACCCTGGCGGCGGTCGGCCAGGGCAGGTCTCTACGACGCACGCGTCGTGCACGGCGATCCACGAAGCGACCCGCGCGCCGGTTTCTGAGGCGTCCCTGCACCCTCGGAGTACGGGGTGCGCTCGGCCACTGACGCAGGGCTGGGCATCCCTCATCAGGCCGTACGGCTCGCCATGGACGACGCCGTCAAGCGGCACCTGCGGCAAGAGGGCTTCGACGCCATGGACGCCGACGACTTCGACTTCAGCGAGATCATCGAGAGCACGGGGCCTCGCAATGCCGACGGGACGCTGAAGCGCGACGGCGGTTGGGCCGCCTGATGCAGGATCGCTTCCTGTTCGACCGGCCACTGTCGCTCCCGGACCTTCTCGTCGCCGCCACAGCGGAACTGAACCGGCTGACCGTCCTGCACTACGACGGCGACTTCGACATGATCGCCTCCCTTACCGGCCAACCCGCCGAGTGGGTCGTGCCACCAGGCAGTGCCGACCGCTGGGCGGTGTTGGGAGCGCCGTCGAGACCACTGACTCCCTGCCATGAGGGCAGCCACCGCGACGGTCCTCACCGCCGACAACGCCAAGATCCCTCCGTGACGCGACACGTGAGGTGTGCGCGGGACGGGGCGAGGCTCAGCGGGCTGCGACAGCCCGGTGCGTACGCCGGCTCGCGCGGCGCTTGCGCTAATTCGGGTGCGTCGGCCGTTTTCGCTGTCGCGGTCCGCTCGCGACGAACGGAAATCCAGTTCGCGCGTGGCCACCCCGGCGCTCTGGTCCGCTTGACGCGCTATACGATCGCCAAGTGGTGGGAAATGCCGACAAGCGACAACACATCTTGGACGTGGCGACGCGCCTCGCCGGAACGGATGGTCTTCGCGGCCTGAGCGTACGGTCCGTCGCCGCCGCGGCCGGTGTGGGTGCGACGACTTTGCGAGCGTATTTCCCCTCACAGGCTTTGCTCTACCGGGCCGTCGCGGAGCGAGTGGTCTCCTACGCGCTCAGCAACGACCGGATACAGGAGGCCTCCCTGGCTCCCGCGGAGCGGCTGTACGCGAGCCTGCGGCAGTTCCTCCCCGGCGCGGCCGACCCGCAGTCCGCCCTTGTGGTGTGGTTCGAACTCCTCACTCTTGCTCTCGGTCCCGATGCAAGCGCGGAAGTCCTCGAAATGGTGCGCTCCGGGCACGAGGAGTCGGCGTTGATCACCTCACGCTGGTTCAGCCTTCTGGCAGCGGACGGATGCACGTTGAGCAGCACGCCGGAAGTGCTGGCCGACCGGTTCCTGGCCCTCGTGGACGGACTGCACCTGCGCCTTCTGTTCGACAGGGACGAAAAGGGGCTCGACCGCGCGGAGAACACGCTCCGCTGGTTCGCGGAACAATCCTTGACCTCTCCCGGCGAGCACGCCGCAGCCACGGAATCGCCCTGAGGCATCGCCGCGCCTGATACCCGACTCGACCCGAGTCGGGTACGCGTCGCGCGTTCCCTCCGGCGGTGTGGTGCACCTTCGCCCGGCGGACGGCGCACGGCGGATGGCGTCTCCGTTCCGAGACGGGCCCTGGGCCGGCCGCCGCTCGGCCGTCGCCCCTTCTCAAGCCCGAGGTGCCCCACCGCGCCCGATCGCAGCTGCCGTCCGCCATCGCCCGGATCGTGGACGGAACAGCGGACGTTCCTCTGCCGCGCTGCCGCGCCGAACAGCCTCCGGTACACCGTACGGCACACTGTGCGGTACGGTGTACCGGAGAGCGCGACCGAACCCGGAGGAGGCAGAGCACCCGTGGCGCCGGCACCCGCGGAACGTCACGCACCCGCCCCGGGGCGGCGGCCCGCGGTCGGCTGAACGGGCGCCGCGGATATCCGAAACCCCGTCCTTTTCTTCTACGAAAATCCTTTTACGAGAATCCTTTACGAGAACAGGCGCGACACCCCGGGGATTGCGCTCTCCGGCCGAATTCCGGGGCTCCCGGACCGCCTGTTCCGGTCGGCCGCGCTCAGCCTCATCGCGTACATGCTCCATGCCCGTACAGAAATCCGCCGGACAATCAACCCGCACGAGAGGAATCTCCGTGATCACCCACGCCGCCACTCCCACAGAGGTGACCAGCACGGAAGAACAGCGGCCAGGGTGGCCCGAGATATGCGTCGCCGCGGCCGTCTACATCCTGTGCTACATCGTCGGCCCTCCGATCGTCAGTGCGCTCACCGACGACAAGCCGGTCGCGAGCGGGCTGTCTCTCGCGGCGCTCTCCGGGATCATGGGCCTGCTCGCCTTCTTCGGCGCTTTCGCCCTCCGGGTCCGCTCCTGGTCCGCGTTCCGTGTCCGCCCCATCAGGACCAGCTGGATCTTCTTCTCGCTCGGTTTCGGGCTGCTCGCGTTCGTCGTGACCCGGCTGGTCGCCGCCGTCTTCGTGGGGCTCACCGGCAGCACGGACGATCCGCAGGGCGACTACCACGCCGCCGCCTCCGCCGGCCCGCTCGCCCTGATCCTGCAACTGCTGTTCATCGCGGTCCTCACGCCCCTCGGCGAGGAGTTCGCGTTCCGGGGCGTGCTCGCCACCGCCCTGAGCAGGTACGGCGCCTGGGTGAGCGTTGTCGGCAGCACCGTCCTGTTCGCCGCGGCCCACGGCCTCAACCTGGCGCTGATCCCGGCGCTCGTGGTCGGCGCGATCAACGGCATCCTGCTGGTGCGCACCAAGTCGGTGTGGCCCGGCGTCATCGTCCACGCGGTCAACAACACCCTGGGAACGCTCATCGGCGTGCTGCTCGCCTGAACACCGCGAACGCCGCCAACACCGCGACACCACAGGCACCGCGAACACCGCGAACGCCGCGAACACCGCGACACCACAGGCACCGCGAACGCCGTGAACAACACAGGCAACACAGGCAACACAGGCACCATGACCCGTGACGCGCCGGCGCCCCGGTGGGTCAGGGCCCCGGCTCAGAACCTCACCCCGTCAGGACGACCTTGCCCGAGACGGTGCCGGACTCCGCGAGGCGCAGGGCCTCGGCGGCCCGGGCCAGCGGGAGTTCGGCGGCGATGCGGGCGGTCACGTCACCTCGGCTCAGGGCCGCGAACACCTCGGTGAGGTCGGCGCGCAGGCGGTCGCGGAACCGGTCCTTGCCGAAGGAGCGTCCGGCCCAGATGTTGTAGAAGTAGCCGCGCCGGCCGTTGGGCAGGGCGTTCCAGAGCGAGAAGCGGGCGATGATCTTCAGGACGGGCCACTGCTTGGAGCCGGTGTCGTCGAGGGCGGAGGCGGCACCGTAGGCGACGACGGTGCCGCCCCGGGCGAGCAGGTGCCAGGAGTCGGTCACACTGCGCCCGCCGAGGTGGTCGAAGACGGCGTCCACTCCGCCGGGCGCCAGTTCGCGGACCCGGGCCGGCACGTCGCCCGACCGGTAGTCGACCGGGGTCACACCGAACGCGCGCAGGGCCTCGTGGTGCCGGGGCGAGGCCGTGCCGATCACCTTCACACCGGCCGCGCGGGCCAGTTGTACGAGGACGGTGCCGACCCCGCCGCCCGCGCCGTGCACCAGAATGGTCTGTCCCGCGCGTACGCGCGCCTTGCGGTGCAGCATCTGCCAGGCAGTGATGCCGTTGACCACCATGGTCTCCGCCTCGGCCGCCGTGACGCCGTCGGGGACGGGGACGACGTCGCCTGCGTCGACCACGACGCGGCTCGCCCACCCTCCGACCTTGACCAGTGCGGCCACCCGGCGGCCCGCAAGGCCCGGGTCGGCGCCCTCGCCCACGGCCAGCACCCGGCCGACCAGGTCGTAGCCCGGCACGAAGGGGAAGGGCGGCTGGTCGAAGTATCGCCCGCGGCGCATCTGCTGCTCGGCGAACGAGACGCCGGTCGCCTCCATCGCGATCACGACCTGTCCCCTGCCTGCCCGGGGCGCGGCTCCGTCCTGGAGCTCCAGGCCCTCCGGGGCCACGACGCCCGGCAGGACAACCTTGAGTATGCGCTCGTTCTCCATGACGCCCCTTCATCCCTGTTGACGCTCGCTTGAGGTCATCGCGTTCGTTATACGTTATAACTCGCTGGCGTGGTGAAAGGCAAATGCGACGGTGAGACCCTCTAACGGAACGAGGGGGCGAGAGCCCCGTACGTCCCGTTTCCGTCCCGGTTTCGTACGCGTGTTCCGTGACCGGCTTCACAGGTGCGCCGGGCGGGCAGGACCAGGGACACACAACGCGAAGGCGGAGGGGGACTGCACATGCGGGAGCGCCATCGGGCGGAGGTCGAGCGGCTGTTGGTACGGGCGGTGGAGGAAGAGGCGCGGCGCGCCGGCGGCGGGACGGACAGCGCGGCGCTGCTCGCCCGGGCACAGTCCCAGTTCGAGCAGCTGACGGCCACCGCCGCCGAGGAGTACACGGCGTACACGACGGCCCTGGACGCTCTGGAGGCGGGCAGGGGGCCGCTGGCCGGCCGGCTTGGCCAGGGCGGGGTGGCGACTCCGGTCCTGGTCACGGCGGTCGCCGCGGTCGCCGCGGCCTGCGCGGTCGCCGCGTTCGGCACGGCGGCGGACACGGCGGTCGGTACGGGCGCGGTCGTCGCCGTGGCGGGCGCGGCGACCACGGTGGTACGGGCCACCTCCGTGCACCGGCCCGCGGCCCCCGGCGCGGACCCGGCGCGGGTCGAGCAGTTGCGGCTCGCCTGGCTCGGCGCGCTCGAAGTACGGGGCATCCGGCCGTTCCTCGACCAGCAGCGGGTCGTCAGGTCGGCCACGAACCGGGAGGCCAGGAACCGTGCGTCCGCGGCCACCTCGCTGCGCGGCCAGGACCGCAGCGCGGCGGCGCGGCGGCGGAGCCTGCTGGAGCAGTCCTTCGGGCATCTGCCCGATCCCGAGGGGCCGTTCGCGGGGCGCCGGCGCGAGGTGGCGCAGATCGCGCAGTGGGTGCACGCGGCGCGCGCGTCGACCGAGACCCGGCCGACGGTCGTGGTGCTGCACGGTGAGCCGGGCTCCGGACGCACAACGCTCGCGGTACGCGCGACACACCACCTGCGCGACCAGTTCCGCGGCGCGTGCGTGGTGGACCTGCGGGGCGGCGAGAACCCCGAGCCCTCGGTGCCGTCGGCGGCTTCGGCGGCGTCGGCGGTCTCGGCACTGGCCCCGCTGTCGACGCGGGACGCGCTGCTGCACCTGCTGAACCGGCTCGGCGCACCGCGCGAGCAGCTGCTGTTCCGCGACTCGTCGTCGCAGGAGCAGCAGCTGCGGCGTCTCACCGAGCTCTATCACCGGCACCTCACGGGCCTGCCGGTGACGGTGATACTGGACGACGCCCGGGACGCCGAGCAGGTGCTCACACTCGTCCCCGAGCGCTCCGACAGCCTCGTGCTGGTGACCGCGCGGGGCCCGCTGGACCTGCCGGACGACCTCGCCGCGTGGGTGCACCAGCTGCCGGTGGCGCCGCTCGACGCCGCGGGCGTCGAGGAGTTGCTGCGCGAGGCGGCGAGGGCGGCCGC
>NZ_JAIUKE010000116.1 GCF_020176795.1 Streptomyces sp. 8L | reverse complement strand
GCCGTCGCCTCGTTCGGGCAGGAGGAGTCCGTCCCCGTCGATTGGGCGGGGCGCATGCTGTACCCCTCGCTCGCCTGGTGGCAGACCCGGCCCCAGCGGTTCCTCGACGCCGGTACGGCGGCGCTGCTGGACTCCTTCGAGCACTACCGGGTCTCCGGCATGCGGCACCGGGCGGACCAGACGCCCGAACGCACCGCGCACCTGAGGCAGGCGGAGCCCGGACTGTGGCGTGACACCGCCCGCTGGGTGGACTTCTCCACGTTCGCCACCCAGCGCATGACGGGCGCCTGGGTGGCCGCGACGTCGCAGATCACGCACAGCCAGTGTTTCGGCGTGGCCCGCCTCGAACCGGACGAGGCGGTCATGGAGCGGCTCGGGATGGGCCCGCAGATGTTCGCCCCCGCGCTCGCTACCGGGTCCGACGCGGGAGAGATCAGACCCGCGTCCCTGCCCGGCGTCCGGGTCGCGCCCGGCGCACGGGTCGTCGTGGGCGGCCACGACCAGGTCGTCGCGGCCCGGCAGGCGCACGCGGCGAGCCCGGCACCGGTGCTCGACTCCATCGGCACCTCCGAGTACCTGATGGTGACCGCCGACACCTACCGGCCGCACCGCCGCGCCTGGGAGCGCGGCATGGACTGGGAGCGCTCGTGGACGCGGGACGGCTTCGTCCTCGGTCACCCCGTCCCCACCGGGAAGGTGGTGCAACTGCTCGCCGAACTCTTCTACGACGGCGACTTCGACGCGCTCTTCGACGCACTGGCGAAGAGCGCTCCTGGCGCCCTCCCCTCGCTCTCGGTCACGCTCGACGCGCCGGGCGGGCCCGGCGCGGGTCTGCTCACCCTGGCCGGTGTGCCGGCCGGGGCGCGCGCCGGGGACGTCGTACGGCACTGTCTGGACCACCTGGCCGCCACGGCGCGGGAGGCGGCCTGGGAGATGTGCGACCTGGCCGGGACGCGGCCCACCTCCGCCACGCTCATGGGCTCGCTCTTCCGCCGCCGGGAGATGGCCGAGCACCGCCGCGGGCAGTGGAACGTACCCCTGCGTGTCGTGCCGCTCGGCGAGCCCGTCGCCCAGGCCGCCGCGCTGCTGGCCCGGGACACCGTGTCCGGCGGCGCACCGGTACCGCCGCGGCCGGCCACCGCACCCGAACAGGACGGAACGCCATGACCATCGCCATCGCCTCGGCCAACAGCGCCGTGGAACGCCTCCTCGTCGTGGACGCGCACCGCCCCGGCACCGTGCACCGCCTCGCACGCGGCGAGACCCTGGCGGGCGGCAAGGGCGTCAATGTGGCGCGCGTACTGAACGCCCTCGCGCGGCTGCCCGACGACACGTTCGGCCCCTCGGAGGGTCCGCCCGTGCCCGCACCGTGCCTCTTCGGCTTCCGCGGCGGCGCGACCGGACGGCTCTTCGAGGAACTGCTGCGCGGCGAGGGCATCGACTGCGACCTCGCTCCCACGGCCGGTGCCACCCGGGTCAACGAGGTCCTCGTCGACCGCTCGGACCCGGCGGGCGCCACCGTGTACAACGCGGCGGGGCCCAGGGTCAGCGCGTCCGAACTGGCCCTTCTGGACGAGGTGTTCACCCGGGTGCTCGGGGGCGCGCAGGCCCTCGTGTGCACCGGCAGCATTCCGCCGGGGGCGCCGGAGGACCTGTACGCGGGGTGGATCGCGCGGGCCCGCCTGCGCGGTGTGCCGACCGTGCTCGACGCCCACGGCCCCGCGCTCGCCGCGGGGGCGGCCGCCGCGCCGGACATCCTCAAGGTGAACCGCGACGAGGCCGCGGACACGGCCGGCGGGACGACTCCGCGGGGCGGCGACGCGGCGGACCTGGCGGCGCGCGGCTGGCTGGCGGCCGGCACCCGGTGCGTCATCGTCACGGACGGCGCGGCGCCCACCCGGGTCTACACCGGGGACGCGGGGTTCGAGGTGAGTGTGCCGCGGGTGCGGCTGCGCAGCGCGGTCGGCTCGGGCGACGCCTTCTGCGCCGGCCTCGTCCACAGTCTGCTGAGCGCGCCGGACGCCGGTTGGGCCCGGCACCTGCGGGTGGCGACCGCCTGCGGAGCGTCCAACGCGGCGAGCGAGACGGCGGACCTGTCCGCCGAGGCCCCGCCCGGGGAGCTGCTGGACCGGGTCACGGTGCGCACGTCCCCCACCTGGTGGTCCCGCACCGGCGGGGGCCAGGACTGATGGCGGCCCCGGCCGGGCGGCCGGACCCCGCAGGAACGGCCCGCGCGGCGGGCACCGGCCCGGAACAACGCCGTTCCGGCCCCGAACCACGGAGGTTGTGATGGACAGCATTACTTCCAGCGACAGGTCCCGGCCCCCTGCCGGGAACGTCCGGCCCCCCGCCGGGAACATGAGGAGCGTCATCCTCATCACCTTCGTCACCGCCGTCGGCGGGTTCCTCTTCGGCTTCGACAACGGGGCGATCTCGGGCTCGGCCGGCTTCATCCAGGACCGCTTCCGCCTCGGTCCCGGCGGCCTCGGCTGGGTGACGTCCAGCATCATCGTGGGATGTGTCGTCGGCGTGGTGATCGCGGGCCGGCTCAGTGACGCGATCGGGCGCAGGAAGATCATGCTCGGCACATCGGTCGTCTTCGTCGTCGGCGCGATCGGCGAGGCACTCGCCCCGAGCTCAGGGCTGCTGGTGGCGGCGCGCATCCTCGTCGGCGTCGGGATCGGCACGGAGACCACCATCGCGCCGCTGTACATCGCCGAGGTGGCACCGCCGCGCGTGCGCGGCCGGCTGGTCTCCTTCAACCAGCTGTTCAACACGGTCGGCAATCTCGTGGTGTTCACCGTCAGCGCGCTCATCTCCCGCATGAACAGCGACGCGTGGAACGTCAGTACCGGCTGGCGGTACACCTTCGGTGTCGGTGTCGTGCCCGCCGTGGCGTTCTTCCTGCTGCTCTTCCTCGTGCCCGAGAGCCCCCGCTGGCTGGTACGCGCCGGCCGGCGGGCCGAGGCGCTCACCGTCCTGACCCGGATCAGCGCGACGGAGGACGACGCGCGGGCCGAACTCGCCGCCATCGAGGGGGCGTCCGGCGCACACGCCGCGCGCCTGCGCGACGTGCTCGCGCCGCGCTTCCGCAAGACCCTGCTGATCGGCTTCGGCGTCGCGCTCTTCCAGCAGATCACCGGCATCAACGCGATCTTCTACTACGCCCCGGAGGTGTTCAAATCGGCGGGGCTCGGCTCCAACGACGCCATGTCGAGCACGGTGCTGATCGGTGTGGTCCTGGTCCTGGCCACGCTGCTGTCCATGTGGCTGATAGACAAGGCGGGCCGCAGGTCGCTGCTGCTCGTCGGCGCCGTCGCGATGACCGTCCTGCTGGCGGCCACCGGAGTCGTCTTCCGCGCGCCGCATCCCGACGGACCGCTGCTGCTCGCGCTGATCCTGGGCTATGTGGCCTTCTTCGCGGTCTCATTCGGCACCGTCACGTACGTGGTGATCTCCGAGATCTTCCCGACGCACATCAGGGGCGTGGCCGCCTCCGTCGCGACCTTCGCCCTCTGGGGCGGCAACTACCTGGTCTCGCAGTTCTTCCCGGTCCTGGTCTCCGGCATCGGATCGTCCTCCACCTTCTTCCTCTTCTCCGGCATCTCGCTGCTCGCGCTCGTCTTCACGGCCGTGCTGGTGCCCGAGACGAAGGGGAGGAGCCTGGAGGAGGTCGAGAGGGACCTCTACGGGCCGGGCGAGCGCGCCGGGAAACAGCCCGTGCCCAGGGGCTGAACGGCCGGAGAGTACGCGGCCCGCGGGCCGGGGGCGGCCGGTGTGCCGGTTCCGCGGGCCCGGGCGACCGGCTCGCCCTGTGCACGGTTCCGCCCGCGTGCGGTGGGCGGTCTCCGCGGCGTCCCGGGGCCGGGGACGGCCCACCTCGGCCCCGGAAGGGAATGCGTACCCTCACACGAAGGCGCTGTAGCCGGTCACCGCGCGGCCCACGATGAGGGAGTTCATGTCCCGGGTCCCCTCGTACGAGTAGAGGGCCTCGGCGTCCGCGAAGTAGCGGGCCACGTCGTGTTCCAGCAGGATGCCGTTGCCGCCGAGCACTTCCCTGGCCCACGCGACCGTCTCACGCATGCGGGTGGTGCAGAACATCTTCGCGAGGGCCGCCTGGGCGTCGCCGAGGCGGTCCTGCTCGTGCAGCGCCGCCATCCGCACGACCATGCCCTGGCAGGCGGTGATGTTCGCGAGCATGCGCGCCAGCAGGTCCTGGATCAGCTGGAATCCGGCGATGGGACGGCCGAACTGCTCGCGCTGGACGGCGTAGGCGCGCGCCGCCTCGTACGCTCCGATCGCGCAGCCCGTCGCGCTCCACGCCACACCGCCGCGCGTCACCTTGAGCACGCGCGCGGTGTCGCGGAACGAGTTCGCGTGCTGGAGCCGGTCGGCCTCCGGGACCCGGACACCGTCGAGGACGATGTGGGCGTTCTGCACCCCGCGCAGTGCGATCTTGCCCTCCAGCGCACACGCCGTGAAGCCCGGTGTGCCCTTCTCCACCACGAAGGCCTTGACCTGGTCGTCCTCGACGTCCCTCGCCCAGATGACGACGAGGTCGGCGAAGGTGGCGTTGCCGATCCACTTCTTCTCGCCGTCGAGCACCCACTCGTCGCCGTCACGGCGCGCGGTGGTGAGCAGGCCGAGGGCAGCGCCGGAGCCGACGAGCGGCTCGGTCAGGCCGAAGGCGCCGATCTTCTCCCAACCGACCATGGACGGCAGCCAGCGCTCCTTCTGCTCCCTCGACCCGCACTCCCGGATCGCGCCCATGGCGAGCCCCGCGTGCACGCCGTAGAAGGTGGCGAACGACGGGTCGACCCGCGACATCTCCATGCCGATGAGGCCGGTCAGCAGATAGCTGCGCGGGGCGATGCTGTGGTCGTCGGCGTAGGTGCCTGTGATGTCGAGGTCCCGGATCTCGTCCCGCAGGCCGAGGGGGCTCTCGCCGGCCTCCCAGAGTTCGTTGGCCCGGGGCGCGACCCGGTCGGCCAGGAACGCGCGGACCCGGTCGAGCTTCTTCCGCTCGTCGTCGTCCAGCAGGTCCTTGACGTAGTAGAAGTCCCCCTCGACCGCCGCGGGATCGATCTTGTGCTGCCGCTCCGCCATGGGTACGTCCGTCCTTCCCGGTGATCCACTTACCGGCGGGTACCCCGTGCGCCGCCGGTCAGGCCCGCCGCGGTCCGTATCGGGCGTACGCGGACGCCGAGACCGGACCGTGCTGGTGGCACCGGGGTACCCGCCGGTAACGTGTGGCGGGCCGGGGCCGTGCCCCGACGACCGCGGGCACCGGCCCGCGGGCCCGGACACCCCCCACGCTCCGGAGGTACCGCCATGCGGTTCGCACCGCGCTCGCCCCGTCTCCTCGCCGGTCTGCTCGGCACTTCGGCGGTGCTCCACTTCGCCAGGCCCCGGCCGTTCGACTCCATCGTGCCGCGCGCCCTGCCCGGCAGCCCCCGCACCTGGACGTACGTGAGCGGCGCGGTGGAGCTCGGGCTGGCCGCCGCGATCGCCGCGCCGCGCACCCGGCGGACCGGTGCCCTGCTGGCCGCCGGGTTCTTCGCGGCCGTCCTGCCCGCCAACGTCAAGATGGCGCGGGACTGGGACAACCGGCCCGCGCCACTGCGCGCCGCGGCCTACGCCCGCCTCCCGCTCCAGGCTCCCCTGGTCGCCTGGGCCCTCCACGTAGGCCGGGACGCGCGTGGTTGAGCCCGGGCCGCCTCGTACGGGTACGGCGGCACAGGGCCCGGACACGACCTCGGACCCCGGACACGGTCCCGGGCACGGCCCGTGATCACAGCGCGAGGAGGCGGCGCAGCCAGCGGGTGGGCGCCTGGGCCGCCTCCTGCGACAGGACGGCCGGGGCCATGGCCGAGAATCCGTGGAAGCCGCCGGGCCACACGTGCAGTTCGGCCACTCCCCCGGCCTGCCAGATCCGGCTCGCGTACGCCACGTCCTCGTCGCGGAAGGTCTCGGCGGAGCCGACGTCGATGAACGCCGGCGGCAGCCCGGACAGGTCGGTGGCGCGTGCGGGGGCGGCGTACGGGGAGACGTCGGGGCCGCCCGCGCGGTCGCCGAGCAGGGCCGTCCAGCCGACCTGGTTGGCGGCCTGGTCCCAGATCCCGAGGCCCTTCATCTGCCGGGCGGAGGGAGTGTCGTTGCGGTCGTCGAGCATCGGGCAGATCAGCATCTGGCCGATGAGGCGGGGGCCTTCGCGGTCCCGGCACAGGAGCGCGACGGCGGCGGCGAGCCCACCGCCCGCGCTGCCCCCGGACAGCACGATCCGGTCGGTGTTGAGGCCGAGTCCGCGGCCGTGCTCGGCGGTCCACACGAGTCCCGCGTAGCAGTCCTCGACGGGCGCGGGGTGCGGGTGTTCCGGCGCGAGACGGTAGTCGACGGAGACGATCGCGCAGCCCAGCCCCCTGCCCCACTCCTCGGCGAACCGCCCGAGGCCCTGCCGGTAGTCGCCAAGGACCATGCCGCCGCCGTGGATCAGATAGACGACGGGCAACGGCCCTTCGAGTCCGCCGGGGCGCACGATCAGCAGCGGTACGTCGGGCGCGCCGGCCGGGCCGGCGGCCGCCCGGTGGGTCACGTCGAACCCGGCGGCACGCAGTTCCTCGTCGCTCGTGTTCATGCCCTCCGCGAGGCCGAGTCCGGCCCGCCGCCGTGGAATGTCCTCGCGTGTGAAGCCGCCGCCGACCGCCTCGGGCGGCAGCAGTTCGAGGAAGGCCGCGAGCTCCGGGTCGAAGGGGACCGGCGGGCCCACGGGTGTGTCGCTCTCGGAGGGGACGGGCGGGCCCGCGGGTGTGTCGCTCATGGCAGCCTCGCAATACGTGGGTGCTGCCGGATCGTCCGGCACGCGCCCCCACTCTGCCGCGCTCCCGCCACCCGCCGGGAGCCGCCGGGTGGCGGGGTTTCGCCGCCGTCCGGCGGTGTCCGCCCGCTCGGGCGGGCCGGTCTCCGAGCGTCCCGCCCCGCTCTTGTGGAAGACGGTTGGCATCCGCCCCGGCGCGGCACAGGATGGGCCCATGCAGGAGCTTTACACCATGGTGGCGGGGATCGACGCGAGTGCGGGCGCCGCGCTGAGGGTGATCGCCTTCTTCGACCGGCTCGTCGCGGAACGCGCGGGCCTGGAGTCGCTCGTACGCGGGGCCGCGCTGCTGTCCGGCAGCCCCGCCCGGCTGGTGGACGCGGAGCGCGGCATCCGGATCAGGGTCGGGACCGACGGCCGGCGGGCGGACGGGGACGGCGGTCCGACGCGGCCGGCCTGGGCCCACGCAACGGTGGCGCCGGACGGCGCGGCCGTCCTCTGGCTGGAGGCCGAGGATGTGCGGGACGGTGTGCGTTCCATGGTGCTGGAGCGCGCCGCCGCCGCGATCGGCCTGGTCCTCGACCGTACGCGCGGGCGCACGCCGGACTCCGCGCGGGACGGCGCCGCGCTCGTCGAGGTGCTCTTCGACGCCTTGGCGCCCGAGCCCGAGCGGCTGCGGGCCGCCGCCCTGCTGGGGTTGCGGGACGGCGTCCCGGCGCGCGCGATCGCGGTGTGGGGCGGCGCGGGGAAGGTGGAGGCCGCGCCCGCCACGGAGGGCGAAGCGCCTCGCCGCGGCGAGCGCAGGGAGGGCGTCGGCCCTGCCGTGCCGCTCGCGGAACTGCCGGGGTCCTGGGCCGCGGCGCGGACGGCGCTGCGGTTCACGGCGGAGGGGACGGACCGGGACCCGGGCCCGCGTTCCGTCCTCGCGGAGGAACTGGGCAGCGGGCTGACGCTGCTCGCGGACGCGATCGGGCGTCAGACGCCGCGCGGCACCGACGTGCGCGAGATGGAGCGTCTCCTGGGCGCGGCCTCGTGGGCTCCGGCCACCGTGCACGCGGCGGCCACGTTCCCGAGCCTGCGGGCGGCGGCCGACGCACTGCACGTGCACCACTCCACGCTCCAGGCGCGGGTGGCCCAGCTGGAGCGGCTGCTCGGCCGGTCCGTCCGCGATCCCCAGGGCCGGCTGCGGCTGCAACTCGCCCTGGCGATGTGGCGGCTGCACCGTCAGCCGCCCGCCCCGTGAAACCGCCGCCCGTCCCGTGCGCGGTGTCCCGTCCCTGACCGCCCCGGACCGTCCATGGAGCGCGTCCGCGTCCGGGCGGCCTTCGAAAGTCATCCGGGTGGCGCCACAGGTATGGCCCACTGACGCCCCGCAGGCCACGACACTGCCGCCCCGAAGGCTCGCCGCGACCACGCTGACGTGCGCAATCGCACTCGTCTCGGGGTAGTTGACGACCCGTTGTCCGCGGGGTACTCCTGAGGCCGTCGCGCCGCAAGCGACCCTCGACTCCCCCAGGAGCTGCCCATGCGAGGCCACACCCCGTCGCGCCCGAGAACGCGGCACAGGCCACCCGTCGTCCGCACCACCCTCGCGGCCTGTACCGCCGCCGCGCTGCTGCCGGTTCTCGCGGTCACCCAGCAGGCGACCGCCGCGGCGCCGCAGGGGCCGTCGTCGCTCCAGCAAGCCTTCACCGGGGCGGCACGCCAGTACCACGTACCGTCGAGCGTCCTGCTCGCGGTGTCGTACATGGAGTCCCGGTGGGACACGCACGCCGGGCGGCCCAGTGTGTCGGGGGGCTACGGGCCCATGCACCTGACCGACGCGCGTACGGCCCTCGCCCAGTCGCACACGGCGCGGGAAGCCGTCGGCGATCCGCGCGGGGACACCGCCCGCCCGATGAAGGCCACCGGCGGCGCCCCCTCCGCCGCGTCGCTGCCCCGTACGGCCCAACTCCCGGCGTCGCTGCGTACGGCGGTGCGCGCCGCCGCGCTCACCGGCCGGTCCGAGGACCGGGTCCGCACGGACCCGGCGGCCAACGTCGCGGCCGGCGCGGCTCTGCTGGCCGCCGACCAGAAGTCGCTCGGCCGTTCCCTCAGTCCTGACCCGGCGGACTGGTACGGCGCCGTGGCCGCGTACTCCGGTTCCGGCACACCGGACGCCGCCGCGCACTTCGCCGACGACGTGTTCCGTACGCTGCGCACCGGCCAGAGCCGCACGACGGACAGCGGGGCGCGCGTCACACTGGCCGCGCGGCCCGGGCTCACCCCCCGCGCCGCGCAGGTCGCCGCCCTGCGCGCCCCGGCGGCCGGGCGGTCGAAGACCGAGTGCCCGCCGACGATCGCGTGTTCGTGGGTGCCGGCGCCCTACGAGCAGTACGGACCCGATCCCGGCGACTACGGCAACCACGACCTCGCCGACCGGCCGAAGGACTCCTCGGTCGACTACATCGTCATCCACGACACGGAGGAGACCTGGCAGGACACCTTGAAGCTGGTCCAGGACCCGACGTATCTGGGGTGGCACTACACCGTGCGCTCCTCCGACGGCGCGGTCGCACAGCACATGGCGACCAAGGACGTCGGCTGGCACGCGGGCAACTGGTACGTCAACTCGAAGTCCATCGGCATCGAGAACGAGGGGTTCCTCGCCGACCCGGACGCCTGGTTCACCGAGTCGATGTACGAGTCGTCGGCGCGCCTCGTGCGCTACCTGACGGCCCGGTACCACATCCCGGTGGACCGGCAGCACATCATCGGCCACGACAACGTGCCGGGCACCACGCCCTCCACGGTGGCCGGGATGCACACCGATCCGGGCCCCTACTGGGACTGGGCACACTACTTCCAGCTCATCGGAGCGCCGCTGCACGCCACCGCGGGGCGCGGCGCGGACGTGGTGACCATCGATCCCTCCTACGGTGACAACAGGCCCGCCCTGACCGGGTGCGTCACCGCGGGGCAGCCCTGCGCGCCGCACGGCTCCAGCGCGCTGGAGCTGCGCACGGCGCCGAGCGACACGGCCCCACTGGTCAAGGACGTGGGGCTGCATCCGACCGGTGACACCACCGAGGATGTGAACGACACGGGGGCACGCGCCTCGACGGGCCAACAGTACGCGGTCGCCGGGCGCCAGGGCGACTGGACGGCGGTCTGGTACCTCGGGCAGAAGGCGTGGTTCCACGACCCACGCAACCGTCCGGCGGCTCTGCCCGCGCGCGCCATGGTGGTCACGCCCCGGCCGGGGCTCGCCTCGGTCCCGGTGTACGGCCGCGCGTACCCGGAGGCGTCTGCGTACCCGGACGGCGTGCCGGTGCAGGCGCAGACACCGCTCCAGTACACGCTGCCCGCGGGCCAGAGCTATGTGGTGGGCGGGCGTACCCCGGGCGAGTACTTCTACTCGACGGCCTTCGACACGTCGGGCCAGGCGTGGGTCAAGGGCAAGGAGCAGTACTACGAGATCCAGTTCGGCGATCGCGTCGCCTTCGTGAAGGCGGCCGACGTGACCGTCCACCGCGCCCGATAGGGGGCGCGGGGCGGCGGCGCCGGCCGGGCCGCCGCCCCGCGGATGCCGGAGTGGCCCGATCGGCGCATCCTGGACCCATGCCGGGTGCGCCGATCGTCGTGCACCGGCCGTCCGACGCGGGCGGCCGGCGGGTGACGGCGCACGGCGCGGTCCTCGGGCTCGCGCACGACGACTTCGACCTGGTCGAGCTGTTGCGGCGGGCAGGACTCGACGACGCGTGGCCGCTGCTGGACAACCCCGCGTGGGTGGAGTGGCGGGGCGGCCACGCACACCACTGGAACGCGGCCTGACGGCTGCCCTGCCGGGAGGAGTCCCCAGGGGGCTCTTCAGGCGGCCCGGCCGGGCCCGGTGCCGCCGCCGCCTTCTGCGGGGCGTGTCCCCTCCGGATGGCGCTGGAACATCGCGTACAGCAGCCACAGCGACGGTGTGAGGATGACGAGACCCACGCCGACGGAGATGAGGCTGGCGACCAGGACGGAGTTGTGCGAGGCGGTGCCGGCGACGGTGGTCGAGGGGACGAGCATGTGCGGGTACTGGGCCACGCCCCACGCCCACAGGATCGCCGCCACCGCGATCGCCGCCGCGCCGCGCGCGAGGACGTAGCGGTGGCGCAGCAGCAGCGCGAGGTCGGCCAGGCCCGCGACGGCACCGATCACGACGAGCGCCAGGGCGCGGTGGGTGAGGCCGTGGAAGAGGACCGGCGCGTCCTGGTCGAGTACGGCGATGCCGGCGAGGGCGACGACTCCGCAGGCCAGTCCGCTGCCCAGCGCTCTGCGCCGGAACTCGGCCGCGCGTACGGCGTCGCCCTCGCGCACGGCGTCCGCGCACAGGTAGACCGCGGCGAGATGGGCGCAGGTCAGTACGGCGATGACGCCGCCGAGCGCGGAGGTCGGGTTGACCCAGCTCGTCACGGTGTCGCCCGCGGCGATGCCCGGCGGGACCCGGCCGGACGCGATGCCGCCCGCGACCGCGCCGAGGAACAGCGGGGTGATGACGGAGGACAGCGCGAAGCAGCCGCCGAACAGGCGCTGCTGCCACAGCTCCGTGCTGGCCTTGCGGAACGCGAACGCGGCACCTCTGGCGATGATGCCGAGGGCGGTCAGCGTGAGCGGGATGTAGAGCGTGGACAGCACCGCCGCGAACACCGGCGGGAAGCACGTCCAGAGCATGACGAGCACGAAGATCAGCCAGACGTGGTTGGCCTCCCACACCGGCCCGAGGCTGTGCTCGATGAGCTTGCGGCGCGAGGCGCCGCGGCGGCTGCGGCCGGCCAGGAGGTCCCAGAACCCGGCGCCGAAGTCGGCCCCGCCGAAGAGGGCGTAGCAGGTGAGGCCCACCCACATCGCGGCCAGCATCACGTCTGCGATCACGTTCGCCTCCTGCTGCGGGGCCCGGCGGGGCGGGGCCCGGTGTCGGGTCAGACGACGGGGTACTCCTGGACGTCGCTCTCCTGCGGAGCTATGGGCACGGGCGTCACGCGGGTCAGGCGGCGCAGGACGTACACGGTGCCCGCGGTCATCACCGCGTAGACGAGCAGTACCAGCCAGAGCCCGGCCATCAGTCCTGGCGCGGGGTTGACGGCGTCGCTCACCCGCATCACGCCCCAGACGATCCAGGGCTGGCGGCCCAGTTCTGTGACGCACCAGCCGCATTCGAGGGCGACGACCGCGGCGGGGCCGGTGAGCCCGGCCAGCAGGAGGAAGGGGAGGGTGCCGCGCGGGGTCAGCAGCGGGGTGCCGGTCCGGCGCGACCACCACCACAGGATCAGCAGCCACACGCCCATCGCGAGCAGGAACGTGCCGATGCCGACCATGACGTCGAAGGAGAGGTGCACACCGGTGACGGGCGGCCACTGGTCGCGCGGTACCTCTTCGAGCCCCCGTACGACGGTGCCGGGGTGGTAGCCGACCAGGAGCGACAGGCCGTCGGGGATCTCCAGGCCGTAGTTCAGGCGGTTGTGGTCCGCGTATCCGAGGATGGTGAGGGGGACGTGGGAGCGGGTGCGGTAGACGCCTTCGATGCCGGCCAGCTTCATCGGCTGGTAGTGGGCGAGGAACCGGGCGGCCCAGTCGCCAGCGGCGATCTGGAACGGCGAGACGACGGCCCCGGCCACGAACGGGACGAAGAAGCCGGTGCGGTGGTAGGCGTCGCGCCGGCCGCGGAGCAGCGCGACGGCGTAGACGGACGCGGTGAGGAAGGAGGCCACCATCAGCGCGGCGAGGATCATGTGGACCGTCTCCGGCGGGGCGGCGGGGTTGATCATCGCGGCCCACGGGTCGACGTGCGCGACCTTCCCGTCGCGCAGGGTGAAGCCGCGCGGCTGGTTCATCCACGCGTTCGCGCACACGACGAAGAAGGCGGACAGGACGCCCGCGACGACGATGGGCAGCCCGGTCAGCAGGTGCACCCGGGGCGGCAGCCGGTCCCAGGCGTACAGGTAGATGCCGAGGAAGATCGCCTCGATGAAGAAGGCGAAGCCCTCCAGGGCGAACGGCAGACCGATGACCTGCCCGAACCTGCCCATCAACCCCGGCCAGAGAATGCCGAGTTCGAAGCTGAGAATGGTTCCGGAGACGGCTCCGACGGCGAACAGCACACCCATGGCGCGCGCCCACCGCCGGGCGAGCAGCCGGTGCTCGGGTCTGCCGGTGCGGATGCCGTACCACTCGACGGCGAGCGTCAGGATGGGCAGGCCCACCCCGAGGCAGGCGAGCACGATGTGCCAGGCGAGGGAGAAGCCCATCTGGGCCCGAGCGGCGGCGAGGTCCCCGGGCGACACTACGGACGCCGCCGACGTGAGGCATCGGGAGGCCGGGTCGGGCACGAGGTCACAGGCCTGAAGCACGGGCGGCTCCTCACGAGGGGGGTGTGCCTCCCCCGGCGCTCGGGCTCCGGGGGAGGCCGAGTCTAGGCATCCGCCGAGCGCGTTCCGCTCCGACACGGAGGGGCGTGTCCAGGGACAACCCGTCCGCCGGGCGGGGGCCGGCCGGGCGGCGGGCGCGCCGCCGGCGGTCGGCGGGCGGCCGGGCCGAGGGCATCGGGTGGACGGGCGGCAGGGCGTGGCGGCAGCGGGGCCGCGCCGGGCTCCCCCGTTACGGGATGTCAGACGAATGGCGCCTGCCGCGCGCTCGCCGCCCCGAGTGAGCGCCGTCACTATCACGCGGCTCTGACCTGCATCGTTTTGACTTTTTTCGGACAGTCGTTCACTCTTCTCGGCATGACTCCTCGTTGGCCCCTCAAGCGCGTCGCCTTCACAGTCGCGCTCATCGGGGTGACCGAGCACTGCGTCGCCGACATCCTCTGTCCCTGACCGGCCCCTTCCCGTAGTCCCGCACACCCTCGCTCGCGAGGTGCGGATTCCTGCGTCCGGGCCTTGATGCGCGGGCGCGGCGCTCCCCTCCCTCCTCGGTCGGTCCCCTGCTGCCTGCGGTTCTCCCCCTTCCCTGGCAGCGAAAGGCCGAAGCCGATGTCCCGTTCCCCCCATCTCTCCCGCCGCACGGCGGCAGCCGTGGCCGTCACCGCCACGCTCGCCGTCGCCGCCTGCGCCTGCGGACCGGACAAGTCAGGAGCGAGCGCGGAAGGCGGCGGCGGCAAGCCGCAGAAGGGCGGGAAGCTGCTCGTCCTCAACCAGACGCCGATGACGAACTTCGACCCGGCCCGCGAGTACACGTCGGGCGGTGGCAACATCCCGTCCCTCGTGTTCCGTACGCTCACCACCCGCAACCGCGCCTCGGGCGCGGCCGGCAACAAGGTGGTGCCGGACCTCGCCACGAACACGGGTGAGCCCTCGCACGACGCGACGGTGTGGACGTACCACCTCAAGAGCGGCCTGAAGTTCGAGGACGGCACACCGATCACCACGGCCGACATCAAGTACGGCATCGAGCGGTCGTTCGCGGCGGAGTTGTCGGGCGGCGCCCCGTACCTGCGGGACTGGCTGGTCGGGGCCGCCGGCTATCAGGGCCCCTACAAGGACAAGAAGGGGCTCGCGGCGATCGAGACGCCGAACGCGTCGACCATCGTCTTCCATCTGAACAAGCCTGAGGGCGACTTCCCCTACCTGGCGACGCAGACGCAGTTCACGCCCGTGCCGAAGGCGAAGGACACCGGTACGAAGTACGCGGACCACCCGATATCCTCGGGCCCCTACGAGGTGGTCAAGAACGAGAACAACGGTCTCGACCTGACCTTCAAGCGCAACCCCAACTGGTCGGCGAAGACCGACAGTCAGCGCAAGGACTACCCCGACACCATCGACGTGCAGGGTGGCCTCGACACCGCGGTGATCAACCAGCGCCTCTCCGCGGGCACCGGCCCCGACGCGGCCGCCATCACCACGGACACCAACCTCGGCCCCGCCGAACTCGCCAAGGTCACCGGCGACAAGGAACTCGCGTCGCGCGTCGGCACCGGCCACTTCGGCGAGACGGACTACCTGGCGTTCAACCCCAAGGTGAAGCCGTTCGACAATCCGAAGGTCCGGGAGGCGATCTCCTACGCGGTCAACCGCACGTCGGTGGTGAACGCGGCCGGAGGCTCGTCGCTCGCCGAGCCCGCCACCACCTTCCTGCCGAACCAGGCGGCCTTCGGCTACACGCCGTACGACCCGTTCCCGGCCGGCAAGAGCGGCAACCCGGCGAAGGCCAAGGAGCTGCTGAAGCAGGCCGGTTACCCGCACGGCCTGACCATCACGCTCACACACTCCGAGAGCGACGACAACAACTCGGGACCGGCCCTGGCCTCCGCCGTGCAGGGTGCCCTCAAGACGGCCGGCATCACGGTGAAGCTCGACGGCCTGGAGGAGAACAAGTACAACCAGACGGTCCGCTCGATCTCCACCGAGCCCGGCCTCTTCTTCACCACGTGGGGCGCGGACTGGCCCTCAGGCGGTCCGTTCATCGCGCCGATCTTCGACGGCCGGCAGATCGTCAAGGGCGGTTCGAACTTCAACTCGGCGCAGCTGAACGACCCGTCGGTGAACAAGACCATCGACAGCATCAACAAGCTCACCGACCACGCCGCGGCCGCGAAGCAGTGGGGCGCACTGGACAAGAAGATCGGCGCGCAGGCGCTGACCGTGCCGCTGCTGCACCCGGTCTACAAGCGGCTCGTCGGCAAGGACGTACGCAACGTGGTGATCAGCGACTGGACCGGAGTGCTCGACATCTCCCAGGTCGCGGTCAAGTGACGCGGATCTGCCGGTCATGAGTACAGAACAACTCCTCGTGGGTGAACCGGCGGCGGTGTCCTCCGCCGCCGGCGCCCGGCAGGTGTGGAACCGGCTGCGGAGTCAGCCGGCCGCGCTCGCGGGCGGCGCCGTCCTCGTCCTGCTGGTCCTCGTCGCCGTCGCGGCGCCGCTGCTCGCGGCAGCCGAGGGCCAGGACCCCACCACCTACCACGACTCGCTGGTGAACTCCGCCTCGGGCGGTGTGCCGATCGGCTCGTTCGGCGGCGTGAGCGGTACCCACTGGCTGGGGGTCGAACCCGGCACCGGCCGGGACCTGTTCGCGCGGCTCGTGTACGGCGCGCAGGTGTCGCTGCTCGTGTCGGTCGGCGCGACCGTCGTCCAGGTGGCGATCGGGCTGGCGATCGGGCTCGCGGCGGGGCTCGGCAACCGGCTGCTGGACCAGATCCTCGCGCACACCACGGATGTGATGCTGGCGCTGCCGACGCTGGTGTTCGCGATCGCGCTGATGGCGGTCGTACCGGCCGGATTCCCGCGCCCGCTGCTGCTGTTGCTCGTCATCGGCCTGCTGGGCTGGGGCGGCACCGCGCGCGTGGTGCGCGCGCAGACGCTGAGCCTGAAGTCGCTGGACTACGTGGCGGCGGCGCGGCTCGGCGGGTCGCGCGGCTGGCGGGTGGCCCGCAGGGAGCTGCTGCCGTCGCTGGCGGCCCCGGTGGTGACGTACGCGGCTCTGCTGCTGCCCGCCAACGTGGTCAGCGAGGCGGGCCTGTCGTTCCTCGGTGTGGGTGTGCGGCCGCCCACCTCTTCGTGGGGGCAGATGCTGACGGCGGCGACGACCTGGTTCCAGGCCGATCCGATGTACGTGCTCCTGCCCTCCCTGATGATCTTCATTACGACGCTGTCGTTCGCCCTGCTCGGCGACGCGGTGCGCACCGCGCTCGACCCGAGGGCCGCGTCGCGGCTGCGGATCGGCGGCGGGCGCGCGGGCCGGCGCCGCGACCGGCGGGCCGCCGGCGCGGACGGCGGCCACGAGGCCACGGGCGGGGACCGGGGGGCAGTCGTATGACGCGCTATCTGATCCGCAGGGTGATCGGCGCGCTCGTCGTCCTGCTGGTGCTGTCGATCGTGATCTACGTGGCGTTCTACGTCGCCCCCGGCGATCCCGCCCAGCTGTCGTGCGGGCCCAAGTGCAGCCCCGCGCAGGTCGAGCAGGTCCGCCAGCGGCTCGGGGTGGACGCGCCCGTCTACCTCCAGTACGCACACTTCCTGCAAGGCATCGTCGCCGGGCGGGACTTCTCCACGGGTACGGGCGTACTGCACTGCCACGCGCCCTGCCTGGGCGTCTCGTACCGCACGAGCGAGCAGGTCACGTCCATGATCGGTACGCGGCTCCCGGTGACGGCTTCGCTGGCGCTCGGGGCGATGGTGCTGTGGCTGGCGCTCGGCGTCGGGACGGGCCTGCTGTCCGCGCTGCGGCGCGGGCGGCTGACCGAGCGGGCGCTGACCGGGCTGACGCTTGCGGGCAACTCGATGCCGGTGTTCGTGATCGGCCTCCTGCTGCTCCTGCTGTTCTGCTCGACGCTCCAGTGGCTGCCGTTCCCCGACTACGTGTCCCTGACGACGGACCCGCAGCAGTGGTTCTGGGGGCTGCTGCTGCCGTGGGTCTCGCTCGCACTGATCGAGTCGGCCAAGTACGCCCGGCTGACCCGCTCGTCCATGCTGGAGACCCTGGCCGAGGACCACATCAGGACGTTTCGCGCGTACGGGGTCAGCGAGCGGCACCTCATCACCCGCCACGCGCTGCGCGGCGCCCTGACGCCGGTGATCGCGCTCAGCGCGCTCGACCTCGGCACGATGTTCGGCTCCGCGGTGCTGACGGAGTCGCTGTTCGGGCTGCCCGGCCTCGGGCGGCTCCTCGTGGAGTCCGTGTCGCAGATCGACCTGCCGGTCGTGGTGGGTCTCGTGATGGTGACCGGATTCTGTGTGGTGGTGGCCAACGCGGGCGCCGACGTGCTGTATGCCGTGATCGACCGACGGGTGGTGCTCCAGTGACCGACGACGCTTCCGGCCCCGGCGCGGGCGACGGCGAACGGGCGGGCGCGGGCCCCGAAGCCGCCGCGCCGCTCGTGGAGGTGCGCGACCTTGTCGTGGAGTTCCCCACGGGTGAGGGAGCCGTACGGGCAGTGGACGGGTTGTCGTTCACGATCGGCGCGGGCCGGGCCCTCGGCATCGTGGGCGAGTCCGGCTCCGGCAAGAGCACGGTCGCGTTCGGGCTGCTCGGGCTGCACCGGGACACCGGAGCCCGGGTCGCCGGCTCGGCCACCGTGGCGGGCGTGGACGCGCTGGCGGCGGACGGCGACGACCTGCGCAGACTGCGCGGCGGGCTGGCCGCGATGGTCTTCCAGGACCCGCTCTCCGCCCTTGATCCCTACTACGCGATCGGCGACCAGATCGCCGAGGTGTACCAGGTCCACCACAAGGGGACGCGCCGGGAGGCCCGTACCCGCGCCGTCGAGGTCCTGGACCGGGTCGGCATCCCGGACGCGGCACGGCGCTCCCGGGCCCGCCCGCACGAGTTCAGCGGCGGGATGCGGCAGCGTGCGGTGATCGCCATGGCGCTCGCCTGCCGGCCCCGGCTGCTGGTCGCCGACGAGCCGACGACCGCCCTCGACGTGACCGTGCAGGCACAGATCCTCGACCTGCTGCACGAGCTGCGCGCCGAGACCGGCGCCGGGCTGCTCCTCGTCACCCACGACCTCGGCGTGGTCGCGGGCACCGTGGACGACGTCCTCGTGATGCGGGACGGACGTGCGGTGGAGCGCGGCACGGTGCGCGAGGTGCTGGGCGCGCCGCGCGAGGCGTACACACGGGAGCTGGTCTCCGCCGTGCCCCGCGCGGACGCTCCGGCGGCGAACCGGGCAGGGACAACGGCACCCGGCGGAGAACCCACCGCGCGTACGGGCCAGGCGCGACGCGCGGAGGCCGCGGCGTCAGAGGCGTCAGAGGCGTCCGAGGCACCGGACGGCAGTGGTCCGGACGCGTGCGAGTGGCTGCTCGAAGCGGTCGGTCTTCGAAGGGAGTTCGGGAGCCGCCGTGGTCTGGTCCACGCGGTCGACGGCGTGTCGCTGAGCATCGGCCGGGGCGAGACACTCGGAGTGGTGGGCGAGTCCGGCAGCGGCAAGACCACACTGGGCCGCATGCTGGTCCGGCTGCTGGAGCCGTCCGGCGGCTCCCTCCGCTACGGGGGGCAGGAGATAGGCCACCTGTCGGAACGCCGGCTGCGGCCGCTGCGGCGCGAGCTCCAGATGGTCTTCCAGGACCCGGTGTCGTCCCTCAACCCGCGCCGCAGCATCGGCGAGTCGATCGCCGATCCGCTGCGGTCGGCGGGCGGCCTGGACGACCGCACCGTGCGGGCCCGGGTACGCGAGCTGCTCGACAGGGTCGGCCTCGATCCGGCCTGGTACGACAGGTATCCGCACGAGTTCTCCGGCGGACAGCGGCAACGTGTGGGCATCGCACGGGCGTTGGCGCCCCGGCCGAAGCTGATCGTGTGTGACGAGCCGGTGTCGGCGCTCGATGTCACCACGCAGGCGCACATCGTCGAGCTGCTCGGCGAACTCCAGCGGGAACTGGGCCTGTCGCTGGTCTTCGTGGCACACGACCTGGCCGTGGTGCGCCAGGTGAGCGACCGCGTGCTGGTGATGCGGGCCGGTCGCGTCGTCGAACAGGGCCCGGCGGAGCGCGTCTACGAGGCTCCGGAACACGCCTACACGAAGGGCCTGTTGGCGGCCGTCCCGGTCCTGGACCCGGAGGAGTCCACGGCCAGGCGCCTCGCACGCGCCGGGAAGACACCCGTCACGCCGTGAGAGCGCCGCGCCCGCGCCGCGCGGCGGCGCGGGCGCGGGGGACGCACCGATGCGTGCCACCCGGCGCGGGGCCCCGCCCCGGCCGCGTACGGAACCGGGTGGCGCGGCCCATGGCCACGTACGGGCGCCCGGGTGACCAGACCCGCGAGACCCGTGGTCCCACCCGGGCAGGGACCAGGCGGGTCCCCGCCCGGCGGGGCGTCCCCGGCAGGGCGGCTCCCCGCCGGGAGGGCCCCGGCGTCCATCCCGTACCAGCCGGTCTGTCCTTCCCCGCCCGTCCGGGGCAGCCTCGCCGGGCGGCGGAACTGTCTGACCTATGGAGGCGCCGGCGCACTGCGCGTGGCCGAGCGCCCCGCGCCCCGGGAGCGATCCCCGCGCGGACCAGCCACGCCCCGGCTGGAGGCGCCCCCGCAAGGACCCGGAGGGGCGCGGGCGGCACCGTTGGACCACCCGGGCACACGCCCGGTTCCCTGGCGCCGCGAGGGCGGAACAGGCCCTCCTGGACCCTCCTGCACCCTTGCGCGGCGGGCCCCGCCGCAGCCGTGCCGCCCCGGCGGGCAGGCCGCGAGAGCCGTCCAGGACCTCGTGGCCGTCCGTTCAAGATTCGTTCGGCGCACATGTCGGGGTAAAGTTGACAAAACACTCTCGCCTGGCGGGAGGAGCCAGCGTGGACTCAGACGAGGGCAGCGTCCTTCACGGGGGATTCCGGCTCGATGCCGTCGCCGTAGCCGTCCTGGACCAAGAGGGCACGATCCTGTCCTGGTCGGCGGAGGCGGCGCGGCTCTTTCGGCATGACACCGCCCAGGCGGTGGGTGTCCCGGTCTGGGAGATGGTGTCCCCGCAGCGGGAGTGCCGCAGCCTGGTGCGCGCGGAGTCCTCCGGCGTGGGGCATGTGACGGTGGGGGGCCGCGCGGTCACGCTCGGCGTACTGCCGCTGCCGCCCGGCGACCGCCGCGTCCTGCTGGCCCTCGATTCCACGACCGCCTCGGAGTGGTCCCAGGGCATCTCGCTGTTCCGGGCGCTGCTGGGGCAGGACCGTATCGGTGTGGCGATCCACGACGGCGAGCAGCGCAGGCTGCGCACGAACGCGGCACCCACCCTGCCCGACGGCCCCGCCGCGCTCGGCGACCAGTGGGACGCACAGCTGTACGAACCCGACGCGGAGGCGCTGCGGAACCTGCTCGCGGACGTCATGCGGACCGGGGCGCCCGTACTCGGCAAGGTGCAGTCGCTGCGCCTGGCCGCGGCGCCCACCCGGCAGCCCCGCGTCGCCTCCGTGTCCGCCTTCCGGCTCGACGACGGTGACGGCGTCCCGGACGGCGTGGCCGTGCTGACCTACGACGCGACGAAGGAACTGCGCGACCGGCGCCATCTGGCCCTGCTGCGCAAGGCGGCGGACCGTATCGGCCCCTCCCTCGACATCCGCCGCACGGCCCAGGACCTGGCGGACGTCCTGATGCCGGGGCTGGGCGACCTCGTGACGGTCGACCTCTCGGAGGGTGTCCTCGCCGGCGACAACCCGTCGCGGACCCTCGGCTGGGGCACCCCGCGCCTGACCCGGGTCGCCGTGGCCCACGAGGGAGACGACTGGCCCGCGCCCCTGCTCGGCACGGGCGGCGACTATCCGCGGCTTCCCGACAGCGCTCCCCTGAGAAGCCTCCAGAAGGGCCAGACCGTCACCCTCACGCACCGGGATCTGGCGGACGCCCTGCCCAGCCGGGAACTGGGGGACCTCCTCGTGCCCGAGGGCGCCAAGTCCGTTTCCGTGGCGCCGCTCCTGGCACGGGGGTTCGGGCTCGGGGCGGTGTCGGTATGGCGTACGGACCGCTCGGAGCCGCTCGACGGCGATGAGCTCGGCCTGCTGGCGGAGATCGCGTCCCGCGCCGCACTGGGCATCGACAACGCGCGGCGCTACATGCGCGAGCACCGCGCCGCGGTGTCGCTCCAGGAGCGGCTGCTGCCGCGCGCCGCCGCCGACATCGCGGCGGTGGAGGCGGAGGGGATCTACCGGCCCGCCTCCGGCGGGGCCGACATCAGCGGCGACTGGTTCGACATCGTGACCCTGCCGTCGCTGCGGGCCGCGCTGGTCATCGGCGACGTCATCGGGCACGGGCTGCCCGCGACGGCCACCATGGGCAGGCTGCGCACCGCGATCCTCACGCTCGCGGACCTCGAACTCGACCCGGCCGAGGTCCTCACCCGCCTCGACGACCTCATCCAGCGCCTCGCCGCCGAGACCCCCGCCGAGCAGAAGGACGCCGTCGGGGCGACCTGCCTGTACGCGGTCTACGATCCGATCGCGGGACGCTGCACGCTCGCCAACGCGGGACAGCCGCCGCCTGTGCTGATCACGCCCGACGGCACCGCCTCCTTCGTGGAGTCGCCGCCGGGGCCGCCGCTCGGCGTCGGCGGCGTCCCGTACCAGTCGGTGACGCTGGAGCCCGAGCCCGGCAGTGTCCTGGCCCTGTTCACCGACGGACTGCTCGCCCTCACCGACTTCGACGCCGACGCGGGACTGGAGCGGGTACGGGAGCGGCTCGCGTCCTCGTGGCGCCCCGGCGCCGGGCTGCGGGACTACGGGGGGAGCCTTCTCGACGCCCTGGGCGAACAGCAGCCCCGCGACGACATCGCGCTGCTGATGGCGCGTACCCGGGTCATCCCTCCCTCGGACACGGCCGCCTGGCAGCTGCCGGCCGATCCCGAGGCGGTCGCCCAGGCGCGGAAGCTGGCCGACGACCAGCTCGCCGCGTGGGGGCTGGAGGAGCTGAGCCTGACGACGGAGCTGATCGTGAGCGAACTCGTCACCAACGCGGTCCGGTACGCCGGCGGGCCGGTGGGGCTGCGCCTGACCCGCTCGTCCGTCCTGATCTGCGAGGTCTCCGACCCCAGCAACACGCAGCCGCGCCTGGTGCGTGCGGGCGACACCGACGAGGGCGGGCGCGGGCTGTACATCGTGGCGCAGTGCGCGCAGCGGTGGGGCAGCAGGTACGGCCGCAGGGGCAAGACGATCTGGACGGAACAGGCCCTGAGCGACGGGCCGGTGGGATTCCCGATCCTTATGCCCGAGGCGTGACGGTCGAGGCAGGACGACCGAGGCATGAAGCCCGGAACCTCTGCGCCGGCCGGCCCCGGACGCGTCGCCACCTGCCGTCGGAGCGGCCCGGGCCGCCTGCGGCCCCGCCCCGCTCTGCTCCACGCGACCCCTGTCCCACCCGTCCACGGCAGACCTGCGGGTTTCCGCGTCCGCCGCGGCGCGACCCCTTGACAGTCCGGCCCGGATGGCGGAAGTTGACCCGGAGTAAGACAACGTTGTCAAACAGAAGGAGCCGCTCGTGGACCGGGACCGCCGTGAAGGCCCGCTGAACAGGCGCACGTTCCTCGCCGGCACCGGGGCCGGCGCACTCGTCGCCCTCGGGGCCGGCGGGGCGGCGCAGGCGGCCGGCGCCCCGCGCGTACCGGCCGGCGCGGCACGCGGGACCGCCGCCGCGGCGGACACGGTACGGAGGGCCACCGCGCCCGTCGATCTGGTCAATCCGCTGACCGGCGCGCTGACGACCTCCCCCGACACGGCCTGCGGCAAGACGTTCCCCGGCGCGGACACCCCGTTCGGCATGGTGCAGCTGAGCCCCGACACCGTCAGCGGCGGCGACAACGGCAGTGGCTACTCCGCCGACATGACGACGATCGAGGGGTTCAGCTTCCTGCACCTCGGCGGCATCGGGTGCTACGGGGACCTCGGCAACCTCCAGGTGATGCCCGGGACCGGGGACCTGGTGACCGACCGGGTCGCCGCCAACAGCCCGTACCGCAAGGAGACGGAGGTGGCGCGGGCCGGGTACTACGCGGTGGACCTCGACCGCTACAAGGTGCGGGCGGAACTGACGGCCGCCCGCCGCGCGGGCATGCTGCGGTTCACCTTCCAGGAGGCGGGCACGGGGCGGGTGAAGGTCGACCTCGCGCGCCGCATCGGTTTCGACGGATCGCACTCGGTGGCACAGGAGTTGCGGCTGACCGACCGCTACACGGTCGAGGGCTCCATGAAGGCCGACCGCTCCGGCGGCGGATGGATCTGCGGCAACGGCCCCACGTACACGGTGTACTTCTCGATGCGCTTCGAGCGGCCGATCTCCTCGCTCGGCACCTGGGACGGCGACACCGTCACGCGGGACGCCGCCTCGCAGACGAGCGCGAGCGACAGTGCCGGCTTCTTCGTGGAGTTCCCGGTGAAGGCGGGGCAGCGGGTGCTGCTGAAGGCCGGGGTGTCGTTCACGAGCACGGAGGGCGCCCGCCGGAACCTCCAGGACTCCCTCCCCGGCTGGGACTTCGACCGGGTCGAGGCGGCCGCGCGCGACGCGTGGGCGGAGGCCGTGGGGAAGGTCGCGGTCAAGGGCGGCACGGACACCCAGCGGGAGATCTTCTACTCCGCGCTGTACCACACCATGATCGACCCGCGGATCTCCAGCGACGCGGACGGCGCCTCACGCTTCGGCGAGGGGCCCGTTCGGCACGACCCGTTCACACAGCGCACGGTCTTCAGCGGCTGGGACGTCTTCCGCGGCGAGTTCCCGCTGCTGACGATCATCGACGAGCAGACGGTGAGCGACCAGATCAACACCCTGGTGGCACTGACCGATTCGGGCGCGGTGAAGGGCCTCGCACGCTGGGAGCTGCTGGGCACCGACACCGACACCATGGTCGGCGACCCGGCGGTGAACATCATCTCCGAGGCGTATGTGAAGGGGGTGCGCGGTTTCGACGTGGACAAGGCGTACGCGTACTGCCGCGACGTGGCCCTCGGTCCCGCGGACAAGTCCAACCGCAACGACTTCCAGAACTGGACGGCGCTCGGCTACTGCGTCGACACCAGCCTGTCCAAGACGCTGGAGAACAGCTACTCGGACTACGCGCTGGCCCGGTTCGCCGAGGCGACAGGACGGCACGCGGACGCGAGGGCCCTGGACGGCACGGCCCAGAACTACCGCAACGTCTTCAGCAAGGACGCGGGCTGGTTCAGGGGCCGCAACGCGGACGGCTCGTGGATGGGCGACCAGGACGGCTGCGTCGAGTCCAACCCGGACCAGCAGGGCTGGTTCGTGCCGCACGACGTGCCGGGGCTGATCGGCCTGCTCGGTGGCAAGGACGCCTTCGTGACCCGGCTGAACGACATGTTCGAACAGACGCCGCCTGACGCGATGATGAAGTGGAACGACAAGTACAACCACTCCAACGAGCCGGTGCACCAGATGGCGTTCATGTTCGTGCACGCGGGCGCGCCCTGGCTGACGCAGAAGTGGTCGCGGTACGTGTGCGAGTACGCGTACGCCACCGGCCCCGCGGGCCTGGCGGGCAACGACGACTGCGGGCAGATGTCGGCGTGGTACGTGCTGGCCGCGTCCGGGTTCTACCCGGTGGCCCCGGCGAGCGGCGTGTACGCGATCGGCAGTCCGCTGTTCGACGAGTCCGTGTTCACCACGAGCCGCGGCACCCGGTTCACCGTGGAGGCCGTGCACAACTCGGCCGCGAACCTGTACGTGCGCTCGGCGCGGCTGAACGGGCGGCCGATCGACCGTGCCTGGATCACGCACGAGGAGATCGTGTCGGGCGGAAGGCTCACGCTGGTGATGGGTTCGGAGCCGAACAGGAAGTGGGGCAGCGACCCGCGCCAGGCGCCGCCGTCGAGCACCCGGCCGGTTCCCCCGGCACACCACGGCCGCCACGGCTGAGGCCGCGGCGGAACAGGGCCCCGGCCGTTCCCGCGCGCCGCTCGCCGACGCGTACGGACGGCCCCCCCCCGCTGCCGCGGAACCGGCACCCGGCCCCCGCGGCGGCCGGCCGCGCGCCCGTGTGCTGGGCCTCAACCGCCTTTGTCCGCCCGGTTCGCGGTCAGGTCGTGAGCCGCTCGAAGGCGGTCGGACGGTGCGGCGCGGCGAGGTACGCCTTGATGCGCTCCGCGCACGCGCGCGGCGACTGGCGAGCAGTGTCGCACTCCACGTCGTGGACGCCGTGCGCGTGGACGCGCGGATACTGCGCCGCCGCGAGGCCCGGGGTGCGGTCGCCGCGCGCCTCCTCGCGCCGGAGCAGTTCGGGCAGCGGGCAGTAGACCTTGACGAGGACGACATGGCGCGGGTCGAGCAGGTTCAGGCAGTCGAGCAGGCGCCAGCGGCGGCTCATGGGGATGTCCACCACGAGGTTGTTGCCGACCGCCGCCATGCCCGCGACAGCCCGGTGGAAGCCCTTGACCGTACGGTCGATCTCCGCCTGGAGGTCCCCTTCCGCGATGTCGCGGTCGACGCGCAGGGCGTGGAACGCGTCGACGGGCAGATGGAAGTACGTGTCGTCGAGGATCGGGAGCAGTTCGGCGGCGATGCTCGACTTGCCGGAGCTGGACGCGCCGTTGAGCAGGATCACAGCAGGATCACCGTGCCGGGCCCGCCGGTGTCCGGTATCCGCGCCTCGCTCCCGGTCGCCGCCGCGCCGTGGGCGGCGGACACCGCGCTCGCGGCCACCGTGGCGCCGCCGCCCTCCCCCGCCGTGACCACCGCCGGAGCGGGCAGGCGCCGTACGTTCCCCGTGATGTCGTCCTCCGTCATGCGCGCGCGGGTCCTCTCGCTGTCCTGGCCGTGAACGGCAGGCCATTCTGTCCGAGCCCCCCGGTGGACTCCAGCGGAATAGAGCGGTACCGACCGCCCGGCCGCGAGGCGGCGCGCGTCGACCGCGCACCACCGCACGGCAGGTGCGGCACGCGGTCCGCGCGGCCGTCGGCCGTCCGCACGGACTCACCGCCTTCTTCGCCGGAGCGGAACGGCGGCGCGGGGTCTGATCGTTCGACGGACTGGAATTCCGTAGAGCGGGTCCGCACGGCACGGTCCCGCTCGACGGCACACGCGCGACTTCCCGTGGAGGCGGAACATGGCTGATTTCGGTGTGGACGCGGAAGCCGGTGAACTCGGCTTCGCCCCGGACCGGCTGGCCCGGATCGACCGGTACTTCCGCCCGTACGTGGACGACGGGCGGCTGCCCGGCTGGCTGATCACGGTGAGCCGTGCGGGGCACGTCGTCCACCTGTCCACGTACGGGCTCCGCGACCTCACGTCGGGCCGTCCGGTGGAGGTGGACACGCTGTGGCGCTGGTACTCGATGACCAAGCCCGTCACCTCGGTGGCCGCGATGATGCTCTACGAGGAGGGCGCCCTCCAACTCACGGACCCCGTGGAGAGGTTCATCCCGTCCTTCGCGGACCTGAGGGTCTTCACCGGCGGCAGCGACCTGCGGCCGGTCACGGAGCCGGCCGCCCGGCCGATGACCGTGTGGAACCTGCTCACCCACACCTCGGGCCTCACCTACGGGTTCATGCGGGCGCACCCGGTCGACGCGATGCTGCGCGCCCGCGGCTTCGAGTGGGGCCAGCCGAGCGGATACACACTCGCCGACTCCTGCGACGCGTGGGCGGAGATACCGCTGCTGTTCCAGCCGGGCGCCGAGTGGAACTACTCGCTGTCGACGGACGTGCTGGGGCGGGTCGTCGAAGTCGCCTCGGGTCAGAGTCTCGACGCGTTCTTCCGCACCCGGATCTTCGAACCGCTCGGGATGACCGAGACCGGCTTCCACGTCTCCGAGGAGGGGGCGGACCGGCTCGCCTCGCTCTACACGCCCGCGGCCCGCGGCGGTCTCGCGCCCTCGGGCTCCATGGGCCAGGCCCTCACCGCGCGCCCGAGCTACCTGTCGGGCGGCGGCGGGCTGATGGGGCCAGCCGCCGACTACCACCGGCTGATGGAGATGCTGCGCGGGCGCGGCGCGGCCGGCGGAGTACGACTGCTCGGTTCGCGCACCGTCGACCACATGACGCGCAACCAGCTGCCGGGCGGAGCGGATCTGGAGAGCTTCGGGCGGCGGCTGTTCAGCGAGACGCCCTTCGACGGGACGGGCTTCGGGCTCGGTTTCTCCGTGGTCACCGACCCGGTGGCGCTGCGGGGCCTCGCGTCGAAGGGCGAGTACGGCTGGGG
Organism: Streptomyces sp. 8L; assembly: GCF_020176795.1. GTDB lineage: Bacteria > Actinomycetota > Actinomycetes > Streptomycetales > Streptomycetaceae > Streptomyces. The sequence goes on along the minus strand of NZ_JAIUKE010000116.1, from coordinate 1,616 downwards.
AGGTGCGGCGAGCACCGCCTTCTGGGTCGATCCGGCCGAGGACATCACGGTGTCCTTCTTCACCCAGTTGCTTCCGTCCAGCACCTACCCGATCCGCCCCTACCTGCGGGGGCTGGTCCGGCAGGCCCTGGTCGACTGACGTCCGGGCGCGGACGTCCCGGGCCCGGACGTGCGGTTCCGCGGGGCAGGGACAGGGCCGAAGGCGCCGCCGCCTGCCCCGCGCAACGCGGGGACCAGCCCCGGATCACCCTCTGGTCACGGCGCGCCGAGCAGTGTCCGCATCTGCCGGATCTCGGCGGTCTGGGAGGTGGCGATCGACGCGGCCAGCGCCTTGGCCGGACGGTACACACCGCCGCTGCGCTCGGCGCGGGCCATGGTCACGGCGCCCTGATGGTGGCCGATCATCATCCGCAGGAACGCGGTGTCGAACGCGGCGCCCTTGAGGCCGCGCAGGGTGGCCAGGTCGGCGTCGCTCATCATGCCGGGCATGGCCGCGGACGCCCCTGACCCGTGCGGCGCGGGCCGGGCCGAGGCCGTGACTGACGAGCCCATGCCGGACATACCCGGCATGCCGGTGTGTTCGCCGGACCCGGCCGACGGCGTGCCTGCCGACGGCGCGCTCACACCCCACGCGGCGAGCCAGCCCGTCATGACGGTGATCTCGGGGCTCTGGGCCCGCCCGATGCGGGCGGCCAGCGTGCGTACGGCAGCCGATCCGGCGCGCTGCGGCGCGAGGGCCGCCATGGCGACGGCCTGCCGGTGGTGGGGGATCATCGCCCGGGCGAAGGCGGCGTCCTGGGCGTTGTGGGCGCCGGGGCTCACGGACGCCGACGGCGCGCCGCCCTGCGGGGCAGTGCCCGGCGTGCCGTCGCCTGCGGAGCTGCACGCGGTGAGAACGCGCGCGGCGCGCGCGAGGCCGGCGGTCGCCGCCGCGGCGCGAAGGGGGCGGGGAGGTGTGGTCATGGGGGTACGACTCCTTGTGCGGAAAGGTGAGACGCGTGGGACGACGGACATCCGGGGGCGCGGCACCGCGCGCTGGGGCGCGCCGGCGGTGCCGTGCGGGATGCCGTTCCCTATATCCGCAGGAGTTGGAGTTCGCTGAGATCGGGCGGGGCCCGGCCGGGCACCGCCCGTGGTGCCCCGGCGGCCGTCGCGGGGGTCCCTGGCGCCGGAAGCGCGGTGCCCGCCTCGGTGAGGACCGGCGCGGTGTAGCCGGTGGCGGTGGAGTCGGCCAGGCACATGGTGGCCGCGTGGCCCCCGCTGCCTTCGGCTCCTCCCCCGCACGGCGCGGGGTCCGTGCCGTGCGCCCGGCCGGCGGCCCCTGAAGGACCGCCGTGCGGGGCGGCGGTGCCCCGTGCGGCAGGCGCCGTGTGGCCGGTGCTTCCGGAGGCCGTGTACCCGGGGCCCGGGGCCCCGTGCTGCGCGAGGCCGTGCATGGCGAGGACTCCGGCGAGCAGGGCCAGGATCAGGGCCGTACGCACCGCGGAGGGCGGCGCGGGAGACGGACTGATCGTGGCCATGCGCGCCATCGTAGGGGGCGCGCGGGAGGCGGCGCGGGGCGCGTGAGGGTCCGGGAAGCGCGCCGGTCCCGCCCACGCGTTTCCGTACCTGCGCTC
>NZ_JAIUKE010000115.1 GCF_020176795.1 Streptomyces sp. 8L | reverse complement strand
GTACGGAAACGCGTGGGCGGGACCGGCGCGCGCGGCTCCGCTCGCGGATCAGTCCGCGGGGGCCAGCCGTACCGTGCCGTCCTGGTCGACGCTCCAGCCGGGGTTGTGGGCGATCTCCCAGACAACGCCGTTCGGGTCGGCGACATGGGCGTGGAAGCCGCCGAACGCCGCTGCCTGGGGCTCCTTGAGCACCGTGGCGCCCGCGGCTGCCGCGCGGGAGACGACCGCGCGGACCTCGTCGGCGCTGCCGACGTTGTGCGCGAGCGTGACCCCGCTGACGGGGCGCAGGCCGGTCCCCAGGTCGTCAGCGAACTTCGCCGCGTCGAAGAAGCCGAGCACCAGGCCGTGCCCGGTCTGGAAGAAGACGATCTCGCCCGGCACGTCGAGCAGCGGCGTCCAGCCGAGCCCGTCACGGTAGAAGGCGCGGGCAGTGTCGAGGTCGCGGGTGGAGAAGGTGAGGAAGTCGGTGCGCTGATCCATGCCGCGAGTCTGGCCCGGCCCCCCACCGCGTGTCATGAACGAAACGGACATCACCCGGCGGGGCGGGACGCGGCCGGGGGCGTGCGGAGCCCCGCCGGAGGGCAGCCGGAGACGAGGCATGATGGGGCGCGGTTTCGACGAACGGACAGGAGTGTGGTGTGAGCGGCGATCTCGAAGGACCCGACGTGCTCGACCGGCCGGGGACCGCGGTCGTGACGGGCGCTTCGTCCGGAATCGGTTTCGAGTACGCGGAGCGGCTGGCCGCGCTCGGCTGGCATCTGGTGCTCGTCGCACGACGGGAGAACCGGCTCGCGCGGCAGGCCGCGCGGCTGCGCGCGGAGCACGGCGTACGGGTGGAGGAGCTGCCGGCGGATCTGTCGGAGGCCGCCGCGCTGGCGCGGGTGGCCGAGCGGGCCGGGCGTGACGACGTGGACCTGGTGCTCAACAGCGCCGCCATCAACGGCTACGGGCCGTTCGCCGAGGCGGACCCCGGCCTGCTGGCGAAGGTCGTCGCGCTGAACGTGACGGCGCTGACGGTACTGAGCCGGGCCGCGCTGCCCGGCATGCTGCGCAGGGGCCGGGGCGCCGTGGTGAACGTGGCGTCGCTGCTGGCGTTCTCGGGGGACCTGGCGCCCTCCCCCGGCGGTCCGCCCCAGCGGGCGGTGTACGGCGGGACGAAGGGTTTCGTCGTCACCTTCACCCGGATTCTCGCGGCGGAGCTTGCGGACACCCCTGTCCACGTCCAGCTGCTGTGCCCCGGGCTGACGGCGACCGAGTTCCACCTGACGCGGGGCGAGGAGCCGGTGCCCGGCGACACGCCACGGGTGCACGACGCCGGCGGGATGCCGGTGGGCGACGTCGTGCGAGCCTCGCTCGCCGCGCTGCGGAGCGGCGAGCGGATCTGCGTACCCGGCCTGGACGAGCCGGCGGCAGTGGCCCGGCTGGCCGACGCGGAGAGGGACATCCGCAGGGCCGCCGGCGCGGCACTCGCGCCGCGCTACCGCGGCGGCGCCTGACACCGCACGGCCGGCGGACGGGCCCCGCACGGGTCAGTCCGCCGCGTCGGGGCCTCACATCTGTGGCGACTACCCCTCCCCCGCTGTCGCTTCCGCTCGTACGCAGGGACCGGACCCGTGCGTACGCACGAAGAGCGGCGGCCTTCGCGACGTTGATCTTTAACCCGCGCCGATGGGTTCCTTAAGCGACTCCTAAGAAGCCCAACCGCCGCCCGATACGCGTATTTCGACGGGATCGGCAGGGCTAGCGTGCTGCCTCGGAGCACCACCCCCCACCTCCCCACACTCCGCGACGCAGAGGCAGATACGCCATGGGCAACAACACGTACCGCCGCAGGCTGACCGGCAGGACCAAGGCGATCGGAGCGGTGGCGGCGGGCGCCATCGGCGCCGCGGCCTTCGCCGTCACCGGTACCGCGCAGGCCGCCACGACGGGCGCCGCCTACACCAGGACAGCCGCCTGGAGCGACGGTTACTCCGGCCAGTACGTCATCACCAACGCGACGGACAAGGCGGTCTCGGGCTGGACGCTGGAGTTCGACCTGCCGGCCGGCACCACGGTCAGCTCCCTGTGGAACGGCACCCACACCGTCAGCGGGCGCCATGTCACGGTGAAGCCGGAGAGCTGGAACAAGGACCTCGCGCCGGGCGCGTCCGTCACGGTCGGCTTCGTGACCTCGTCGTCCGGGAAGGCCGCCGACCCGACGGCCTGTCTGATCGACTCCGCGAAGTGCTCCGTCGACGACGGCGCGACTCCGCAACCCAGCGGGCGCCCCTCCCGCCGGCCGACCACCGCCC
>NZ_JAIUKE010000114.1 GCF_020176795.1 Streptomyces sp. 8L | reverse complement strand
GGGTAAGACCTACCGCCCCTTCCTTGGAAAGGGCGCTCGGGTCCGGCCCCTCGAATCCCGAGTCTCAGCCGCGCCGCGCGAACGCGACGAAGTCCGCCCAGGAGCGGGCGGGAACGGCGAGTTGACCCTGCCCCTTGAGCTTCGAGTCACGGACGTGCACACGGTCGGGGCAGGTGGCGATCTCTACGCAGTTGCCGCCACCCGAACTGCTGTAGGTGGACTTCCGCCATGCGAGGGCGACTTCTACGCAGTTGCCGCCCGAGGTATTGCTGTAGGACGACTTGAACCAGGTCAGGTCGGTTTTCATAGCTCCTCCGCCAACTTCCTGATGAGACGCGCCGACTCCTCCGGGCTGAGAGCCTGCCGGAGGATCATGGCATGGCGTTGCGCGGCGAAGGAGACCTTTTCCGGGTCGGCGTAGAGCATGCCCGAGAGCTGCCCCTCCTCGTACGCGAGTTGGTCGTGCTCCGGGGTCTCCAGCAACACCAGAGAGCCGCTCAGCCCCGGGCTCGCAGTACCCGCAGGCAGCACTTGGATCATCACATTGCGCCGCTTTCCCACTTCGAGCAGATGCAGCAACTGGCGCTTGTGCCCATCCAGAGGCAAGACCGGGTTCCGGAGCACCCCCTCGGCGATCACGAAACTGTACGACCGAGTGGCCTTGTCGAGCAGAGTCTGCCGCTCCAATCGCCCCGCGACCCGCACCTGGATCGTCTCGTCGTCCAGCGGCGGCCAATCGGCAGCAAGCAGGGCGAAGGCCATCTCTTCCGTCTGCAACAGCCCAGGAATCAACAACGGCTCGTACGACGACACCGCGATCGCCTCCGCCTCGTACCGTACGAAGTCCTCCGCGTACGAGACGTACTTCTCCGGCTGCAAGTACTCCTGAGCAGCCAGCAGTAACCCGCCCGCCTCGCAGAGCCCGTCCGCGACGCGCAGCAGATGCAGCGTCGGCCGCCGCCGCCCCGTCTCCATGGACTTGACGTACTCGTACGAGCAACTGGCCTCGTCCGCAAGAGCCTCACGGGTGACGCCGGAGCGTTCGCGCCAGCGCTTGATCTGGTTTCCGCAGTACCGCCAGGCCATCGGCGGCGGGGTGTTCTCCATGGGTACAGCCACCCTCCGTACACGCGTCGTGACTACGCCAGCATGGCGCATGTCGGCAGTCTGCGTGACATGAATCACGAGGTCGAGTGGCACTTCAACCGCCACCCCCGCATCGTCGCGCGCGCCCGTTCGTTGCTCTCCGTACAGGCGGCGGAGTGGAAAATCCCTGATGAAATGGCCGAAACCGGCGTCCTGTTGCTGAGCGAACTCGTCACGAACGCCCTCCGGCACGGGGGGTGTGCGCCGGGGCGCGAGATCTGGACGCGGGCGCTGCTGGACGACGCCGCCGAGCGCCTGCGGATCGAGGTGTCCGACGCCTGCAACTCGATGCCGCACGCGCGCCACGCGTCCTCGGACGACGAGACGGGGCGCGGCCTTGCGCTGGTGGAGGCGCTCGCGACGCGCTGGGGCGCCGAGCCCAGGCCGTACGGGATCGGAAAGACCGTGTGGTTCGAACTCGCCCCCGTGTGCGGGTCGTCGCTCTGACCGTGGCGTCCGGCCGAAGCCGGTTTCCGCTCGGAGTCGCCCGTGCCAGGATGGCCGGACGATTTTCCTGGGGAAGGGAAGCAACGCGGTGACTACGGGGGCCGGTTCGGAAACCGGGAAGGTGACATTGGAGGTGCCCGGCGCGGACGGTGCCGCGCAACTGACCGCGCTGCGCGCGTGGCTGGTGTCGGACAGCGCACTGCGCGGCCGGGTGGACTGGGTGCGGCGCCCGCCGGAGCCCGGGCAGATGGGCGGTGTCCTCGACACGCTCGGTGTGGTGCTGGGCGGTGGCGGTCTCGCCTCCGTGCTGACGCCGCTGTGCACCTGGGTGGCGTCGCGGCGCGGCAGTGCCCGGGTGGTCGTGCAGCACGAAGGGCGCCGGATCGAGATCGACATCAAGCGCGCCGCCGATCCCGTCGCCGCCGCACGCGAACTGCTCGCCGCGGCCCGGGAGCAGGGCAGTGAGTGATGTCCGCCTGCCGGACGGGGCGAGGAGTCGGGCCGTACTGCTCGGCGTCAGCAGGTTCGCCGACGGCAGGCTGCCGCCGCTGCCCTCGGTCCGCGAGAACCTGACCGGCCTGTGGGGCGCGCTCACCCACCCGGTGACCGGGCTGCTGCCGCCCGCCCACTGCCGTACGGTCGCAGATCCGACCGATCCGCGGGCCGTGGGCGAGGCGCTGTCGTGGGCGGCGGGCGAGGCCGACGACCTGCTGCTCGTCTACTACGCGGGACACGGTGTGCTGGACGACGGAGGGCTCCTGCACCTCGCCGTAGGCAGCACCGTCACGGACCATGTCGGCTACTCCGCCGTGCCGGTGGGCCTCGTCAAACGGACCGTCACCGGCGCGCGCGCCGCCAACCGGGTGCTGATCGTCGACTGCTGCTTCTCCGGGCAGGCGCTGACGGCCATGTCGGGGACCAGCAGCCTGGTGCTCGGCCAGCTCGATCTGACCGGTACGTACACACTGACCTCCACGCCCGAGACCGCCCCCGCCCTCGCCCCGGCGGGCGACCGGTACACCGCGTACACGGGGGCGCTGCTGTCGGCGCTGGACAGTCCCGGGCCGCGCAGCCTGGACGACCTCCACCGCGACGTGCACCGGAACCTGATCGGCCGGGGCCTGCCCGAGCCCCAGCGGATGTCGTCGGGCGACACCGGCCTGCTCGCCCTGAGCAGGGGCACCGGCCCTCGTACCGCCGCCGGAGCCGCCGGCACCGGCACACGGCCCGGCGGACCACCGCCCCAGGGGAGCGGCGGCTGGGGCGAACCACCGGTACCGCGCCCCGCCGAACCCGCCGAACCCGCAGCACCTGTCGCACCCCGGGCGCGGCGCGCGGCTCTCGTCACGGTCTCGGCGCTGGCCTTCGCGGCGGCCGCCTGGGGCGTCGCCGCCGCGTTCAACCAGCACGAGACGCCGGACCCCGGCCCCTCCCCCAGCGTCTCGGACACCGCGCACCACGCGCGCACGGGGTCGACGTCCCCGAAGTCGCCCGCGTCGCAGAGCCCCTCGCCCGTGGACACGGTGGTCTACCGGGACAAGGAGATCACCTGGCCGGCCGCCGACTGCGGTGACACGGGGTACCAGGTGCTCGACCTGGACCTCCCCGGGGTCTCCCTCGGCCACTTCAACGGCCTGGACACGTCGGGAAAGGACGGGGATCTCGCCTATCACGGCTGTGCCGACGAGGACGAGGAGAGCGCCGGAGCCCTGGAGCCGAACACCGACAGCGATCCCCAGGTGCACTTCGGTACCGCGGGGCCCGGGGTCCGCACCGCCGCTCAGTGTGCGGACGCGGCACGCACCGGATCACTCGGAGCCCTGGTGCTGGCGAGGGACGTGAAGCAGGGGGCGTCGTGGTGCGTCACCACGAACGGCGGCCATGTCGCGAAGCTGACGTTCAAGGGCATCGGCGCGCCCTACCGGCACGGGTTGCAGACGTCCCCGAGGAATCCGACGTTCAGGCTCACCGTGACCCTCTGGAAGAAGCCCGCGGAAAGCGACTGAGCCACAGGCTCCTGGACCGGACGGGCGGAGCCCGAGGGCAGGGGTGCGGCGGGCCTCCCCCGACGAACACAGCGTGTCCCCTCGCCCGGCGTGCCCCGAGCACAGGGGTGCGCCGGGGCGCGCCGCGCACCCGTCACCGATGCGGGCGCGCTACGGAACCTCCCACGCCGTCAGATCCGCTACGAACTCGCTGTAGGAGCGGTTCGAGCCGACGGGCCGGGTGAGCAGTCCGTGGCCGAGGGCTCGGGTCATCACCTCCGGGCCGTCGCTCTCCCGGAAGGGCGGGCTGCTGAACTCGGCCTCGATGTCCTCCTTCGGCCGCTGCCGCCGGCCCGTGTCCTTGCCCCGCCACGCGGCCGGAACCGTCCAGGAGGGCCGATACAGGGTGAAGGCGTCGGGGAACAGCAGGAGCCACGCCTCGGACTCGGCCGCCGCGAGGGCGTAGACCGAAGAGGACGTCCCGGCCGCCCTGCTCAGCGCCGCGGAGACGTCCCGCCGCGCGGCATCGTATTCCGGCCCCGGGCAGGCATCCATGTCCTCGTGGACGGCGATGCCGACGAACTCGCCCGCCCTGAGCCTGGCCTTGCCCCTGGCCTTGCGTACCAGTGTGTCGGCGGCCGTCGCGAGGGCGGCCCCCGACTTCTTGCGCAGCCGGACCGGGTCGGTGATCTCCGTAAGAGAGACCGCGCGGGCCAGTTCCGGGTGGGCGGCCTTGATGAGCGCGGCCAGCATCCGGCGGTCGTTCGCGCTCTCACCCGCCAGGACGACGACACCTCGCCCGGCGGGTCTTCCGGCGCCGCGCCGGCCCCGCGCGCTCACAGTTCGTCCTCGGTGAGATCGCCTCCGAGGTCCCCGGAGAACCACAGCTCTCCCAGCGGCCTGTCCCCCGTCTCCGCGACGATCTCCTCGATCTCTTCGGCCGACAGGGCCGGAATGATCGACGCGCCGCTGTCGTCGCGGTCGCACACGATGAACTCGCTCGGCTCCAACCGGTCGACCAGGGCGGGAGAATGCGTCGCCACGATCAGCTGCGTACGCTTGGACGCCTCTCTCAGCCGCTCGACGATGAGTTCCAGGGCCTGCGGGTGCAGGCCGTGATCGATCTCCTCCACGCACGTGAGAGCGGGCGGCTCCGGGTCGTAGAGCATGGCGAGCAGGCCCAGGAGCCGTACCGTGCCGAACGAAGCGTCCGCCAGTGGCGTGGTGCGCCTCAGGCCCTTCTCGTGCAGCACCACCGCGAGTCGGTCGGCGTAGCCCCCGACCTGTTCGAATTCGATGGCCTCCAACTGCGGCAGGACGCGGCGTGCGTCCTTCGTGAGAAGGTCCCAGCGGTCCTCGTCCGCGCTGAGGTGGACGAGGAAGGCGGCCAGGTTCTCGGCGTGTGCGTCCAGGCGGCCCGCGAGGGTGGAGCGCGCCCGGGTGGGCTGTCTCGCGGCGGCGACGTCCACGTCGAACACCCGGAAGGAAGACAGCCGTTCAGCGACGCGCGCGACCTCCTCGCCCCCGTCTGAGCGCCCGAGGCGAGGCAGGGTGGACAGGCCGCTGCTCAGCCGCTGGATACCGAAGCTGCCCCGGTCCCTCTCGTGGCCGGCTCGGTCCTCGACCACCCGGGCCTCCTCGCCGGAGATCCTGATGCGCCGCCCCCTGCCCCGGGTGCGCTTGAACGCGAAGCTCTCCTCACGGGACAGGGCGTACGCATCGCGGTTGTGGGGCAGCGAACGCCTGCGGATGGTGAGTGTGTACTCGTCCGGCGCGTTGGTGCTCGCGTAGGTCGTCCAGACGGCCTTGAGGTGGATCTTCATCGAGGTCGGAGGCCGGTCTCCGCCCCAGAACCCCACTTCGTCGAAGCCCCCGCGCTCGTCGAGCGCCGGCTGAAGGTCCGTTCGGATCATGGCGGCGAGGAAGTCGAAGACACCGAGGACGTTCGATTTGCCCACACCGTTCGGGCCCACCAGCACGGTGAGCGGGCCCAGGGGGAGGGTCACATCCCGCAGACTGCGAAAGTTCTCGATGCGGAGTTCCAGGAGGAGGCCGGGCATGGGGCGAACCTACCCGGTGCGCATGCGCCGAAGGGACCTGACCGGCGCGGGCATCACCTCCGCACGCCCCCGCACGCCCCCGCAGGCCCTCTCGCACGGACTCGTACCCGCCGCCCTCAGACAGAGCATCGCGCCCTGACGGAGCGGCCCAGAGCCGGCCTCAGACCAGGCGCCGGGCCGTCGCCCACCGGGTGAGTTCGTGGCGGTTGGAGAGCTGGAGTTTGCGCAGGACCGCCGAGACATGGGACTCGACCGTCTTCACCGAGATGAACAGCTGCTTCGCGATCTCCTTGTACGCGTAGCCGCGCGCGATCAGGCGCAGTACCTCGCGCTCGCGCTGGGTGAGGCGGTCCAGGTCTTCGTCCACCGGGGGCGCGTCCGTCGAGGCGAAGGCGTCCAGGACGAAGCCGGCCAGGCGCGGCGAGAAGACGGCGTCGCCCTCCTGCACGCGGAAGACGGAGTTGACGAGGTCCGTGCCGGTGATCGTCTTCGTCACGTAGCCGCGCGCGCCGCCCCGGATCACACCGATGACGTCCTCGGCCGCGTCCGACACCGACAGGGCGAGGAAGCGGACCGGGTTGTCCACCGCGCCCATCAGCGGGGCGCAGCGCCGCAGCACCTCCACACCGCCGCCGCCGGGGAGGTGGACGTCGAGGAGTACGACCTCGGGGCGTGTCGCGGTGATGACCGTGACGGCCTGGTCCACGTCGGCCGCCTCACCGACGACCTCCACTCCGGTCTCCTCCGTACGGCCGATCTCGGCCTGCACGCCCGTGCGGAACATCCGGTGGTCGTCCACCAGCACGACGCGCACGTGGCGCGCCCCCGATGCGTCGTCGCTGTTCATGTCCGTCCGTCCCTCGGTCGTGTCGTGCGTGCTACTGCTGTTGCCGCCCGGGCCGCTGCCTCGGCCGCTGCCCGCTGCCGCGGACTCGGGCGACCGGCCCAGTTCCCCGCCGCTCGTGGCGGCCGTCACCCCTCCGCCCGCGCGGCCGTGTCCGGTGCGCGGTCCATCTCCAGCTCGACCACCGTGCCGCCCTCGGGCGCCGTCCGCAGCCGTGCCGTACCGCCGTTGCGCTGCATTCTTCCGATGATCGAACCCCGGACGCCCATCCGGTCGTCCGGCACCGCGTCGAGATCGAAGCCGGGGCCCCTGTCCCGTACGGAGACGAAGACCGAGCGGCCCTCCACCTCCGCGTACACCTGCACCGCGCCGCCCTCGCCACCGTACTTCGCGGCATTGACCATGGCCTCGCGCGCGGCCTGGAGCTGCGCGCCGAGCTTCTCGTCCATCGGGCAGTCGCCCACAACGACGACCTCGATCGGCACCCCGTGGTGGTCCTCCACCTCGGCGGCCGTCCTCTCCACCGAGTCGGCGAGCGTGTCCGGCTCGTCCGCCTCGTCCTTGCCCCTGCCCTCCGGGCGGTACAGCCACGCGCGCAGCTCGCGCTCCTGGGCGCGGGCGAGGCGCCGCACCTCGCCGCCGTCGTCGGCGTTGCGCTGGATCAGGGTGAGGGTGTGCAGGACCGAGTCGTGCACATGCGCCGCGACCTCCGCGCGCTCCTGCGCCCTGATGCGCATCAGCCGCTCCTCGGACAGGTCCTGCGTCATCCGTACGAGCCAGGGCCCGACGAGCAGGCCGATGCCCGCGACCACGGCGATCGACGCCGTCAGCACATTGCCGAACTGGGCCGCCGAGCCGCGCACCACGACGAAGACCGTCAGGCCGAGCCCCACCAGCGCGACGCCCGCGACACCGCGCGCGAGCTGGAGCACCCGGCGGCGCCTGCCGATCTCCGTCCACCGCGCACGGCGTGCGTTGTCCGCCTGGCGCCAGACCAGCACGAGCCCGGCGCCGATCAGCAGCACCGGCCAGATGTAGCGGCCGGTCCCCGACAGGCCCATGTTCACCCTGCTGATGAAGATGACCGCGCCGACCGCCAGCGCGACGAGCGCGAAGACCTGGCCCTTGTCGGGCCTGCGCAGCCTGCGGCTGCCGTCGGGCTGGACCTCGAACATGGGATGGGGCTGGACCGCCGACGTGCCGCCCACGCCGAGCGGGACGACGATCCAGAACACCGCGTACAGCAGGGCGCCCAGGCCCTGCGCGAAGAAGAGCGCGAGGAACGCGAGCCGCACCCAGACGACGGGCAGCCCGAGGTGTCCCGCGAGACCGCGCGCCACACCGCCGAGGAAACGGCCGTCCACGCTCCGGTACAGCTTGCGCGGGGGCTGCTCCTCGGACGTGGCGGCTCGGGGCGGGGCGGCGGCTGGCATGTCTTCGATGGTCACACGAGCGGACGCGGCCCGGCACCGGTTCGGGGCCGATATCAGGGACGTCGGGGGTCAATCTCAGGGATGGCCCAGGGTCGTCACCGGTGGAGAACGAGGGTGGGCTGCCGCCACCATGGACGTATGACACCCCCGCCAGAGCCCGTCGGGCCCGACCGGCACGAGCCGGAGCGGAGCGGAGCCGGGCCCAGCGCCCCGGACCGCTCCGCTTCGAAGGCGCGCGCCCCGCAGGACGGGCCGTCCGGCTCCGCCGACTCAGCGCCGTCCGGCTCCGCCGCGTCGTCCGAGAGGGAGAAGGCGAGGGAGAAGGCGAAGGACGCAGAGGGGCGCGGGACGCTCACGCGCAGCCCCCGGCAGAAGGTCCTCGGCGGGGTGTGCGGCGGCCTCGGCCGCTATTGCGACGTCGATCCGGTCGTCTTCCGCATCGTCGTGGGCGTCCTGAGCGTCGCGGGCGGACTCGGAATGATCTTCTACGGGTTCGCCTGGCTGCTGATCCCGATGGAGGGCGAGGAGGAGAACGAGGGGCGCAAGCTGCTCTCCGGCCGCGTCGAGGGCGCGGCGCTGATCGCGGTTCTGCTCGCGCTCATCGGCTGCGGCCTGTTCCTGTCCATGCTCGGCAATGGCGGCACGCTCAGCTTCGCCGTCATGCTGACGTGCGCGGTCGTGGCCTCCGGTGTCTACGCGAAGCACCGCCGTGAGGCCGCCGCGGCGGGCGGCCCGCCCGATCCGGCCGCCGCGTACACCGTGCCGGACGCCCCGCCCGAGACGAAGGCGCCGCCGGTGCCCGGGGGCCCGTCGTGGTGGCGCGATCCCATCGTCAAGGACGGCACGACGGGCCACTACGCGGCGACGTACCTGTGGGGCCCGGAGGACGAGCCGTCCACGGGGCGGCGTGGGTCCACCAGGATGCGCCGCGTGCGGCGCGCCGGCCCGTCCGCGTGGGCATACGGCGCGGAGGGCGCCGCCGCGGCCGACCTGGTGGTGGAGGCCCAGCGGCCGGCCGACATCGGCGGTTCGATCTTCTTCGCGGCGCTGGTGGCGGGCGGCCTCGGCACCTGGCTCTCGTGGCACGCGCACCCGCTGGGGGTCACCCTCCAGATCGGTCTCGCGCTCGCGCTCGCCGTGCTGGGCGCGGGCCTGATCCTGACCTCGTTCGTCTTCCGCGCCGGTTTCGGCACGATCTTCCTGACGATCGTGACGACGCTGCTGCTCGCGGCGTCCACGGCGCTGCCCTCCGACATCAGTACGCACTGGAGCCGCGCGACCTGGCGGCCCGCGAACACGGCCGCCGTGGCGCCTTCGTACCGGCTGGGGTCGGGGGTCGGGACGCTCGACCTGCGTGGTCTGAAGGTCGCCGCCGGGACGACGGTGCGTACGTCCGCGCATGTCGGCGGCGGCCGGCTCAAGGTGCTCGTACCGGCGGGCACGGCCCTCGACATACGGGCGGGGACGACGGCGGGGGCCGTCCGGCTGCCCGGGGACAGCTCGAACGAGCTGCACATAGCGCCGAACCAGACGCTGCACAGGACGTACCCGGCGGCACCGGAGCACGGGGCGCACGCGCCGCACGCGGCGACGGGGACCGGGACGCTCGCACTCAGGCTCGACGTCGGTCTCGGAGAGGTGGAGGTGACCCGTGCAGCGTCATGAGGCGAAGCCGGGACGGACGATCGTGGGCCTCGTCGCCATCGGCACGGCGGTGCTGTACGCGGGCGACACCGCGGGCACCTGGCGCACCGAGTGGTACACGGCGCTGCCGCTGCTGTTCGGCGGGCTGGTGCTGGCCGCGGTCGTCGGCCTGGCCGTTCACAGCGCGCGGCGGCGCCATCCGCGGCCCGAGCCCGACCGCAGCGAGTCGAAGGACAGCACCGGCGACCCGACGAGCACGAGGGGGAGCCAGGCCATCAAGTAGGCGAGGTCATTGCCGTAGTAGTACGGCGTGGACTGCCAGCTCACCGTGAGCCAGAGGCTGAGCGAGATGACCGCGCCGCCGGCGGCGGCGACCCGGCCGAAAACGCCGAACAAAGTGCCGATGCCGACGGCCAGTTCGCCCAGCGCGATCGCCATGCCGAAGCCCGTCGGGCTCTTGAGCGCGAGATCGACGAGCGCGGGGATCGCGGCGCTGTCGCGCACGCCGTGCATCATCTCCCCGATGGAGCCCGGCCCACTGGAGTCGAGGAACCCGTGGGTGGTGAGCTTGTCGATGCCCGCGTAGAGGAAGGTCACACCGAGGAACACACGCAGCGGCAGCAACCCGTAGACCGGAGGTATCCCCCGCCACCCCCGGGCCCTGCCCGGGCCGCCGTCGCCCACCGTCCCCAAGCTGTTCGTCCGAAAACCCTGTGCCATGGCCGGTCCGCCTTCCTCTCCACCCGGGTACCCGCGAGCCGGTCCCGCCCGCGAGGTTCATTAGTGCATACGCACGCGGCGGCCCGGACGCTCACCCCGATCGAAGACGGCGTGGAGCAGACCGCCCCAGCCGCCCCGCTCCCGGACGCGGCCCCACACGACTGTCACCTTCAGCCCTTGCCCGATCACACGGCGTTACGATCGCGCCATGCCGGATGAGAGCGACAAAAACGAAACCGAGAACGAAAATTACGACGTGATCGTGATCGGGACCAGCCAGGGCGGCCGATTCCTCCCCATCGACCTCGCGAAGGCGGGCAAGAAGGTGGCGCTCGTCGAGCGCGGCCACCTGGGCGGCGTCTGCGTGAACACCGGGTGCACGCCGACGAAGACGATGGTCGCCAGTGCCCGCCTCGCCCATCAGGCACGGCGCGGCGCCGCATACGGGGTGCGCACCGGCCCGGTGTCGGTCGACCTCGCCGCGGTGCGCGAGCGCACCCGGGCCATGGTCGCGGGCGCGCGGGACAACTACGCGAGCCGGCTGCCGCGAGAAGGGCTCGACCTGATCGAGGGCGAGGCCCGTTTCACGGGCCCCAAGACGCTGGAGATCGCGCTGACGGGCGGCGGGACGCGGCAGATCGGCGCGCCGGTGATCGTTGTCGACACCGGCACGAGGCCCAGAGCCCTGACGATCAGCGGCGCGCGGGACGTCCCCGTCCTTGACTCCACCTCGGTCATGGAGCTGGACGAACTCCCCGAGCACCTGATCATTCTCGGCGGGGGCTACATCGGCCTGGAGTTCGGGCAGATGTTCCGCCGGTTCGGAAGCGACGTCACGATCGTCCAGACCGGCCCCCGCCTGATGAAGAACGAGGACGAGGACGTCTCGGACGAGGTCGCCGCCATCCTGCGTGAGGACGGGATCACCGTCCTGACGTCCTCCACCCCGAGCCGGATCGAGAACGCGCGCAGCGGGCGGGTCCTGCTCACCGTCGTCACTCCGGACGGCGAGCGGCGGATCGAGGGGTCCCACCTGCTGTCGGCCATCGGCCGCGTTCCCAACACGGAGGCACTCGCACCGGCCGCCGCCGGTATCCGGCTCAGCGACAGGGGCTTCATCGAGGTCGACGAGTTCCTGGAGACCTCCGCCCCCGGCGTCTACGCCATGGGAGACGTCAAGGGCGGCCCGGCGTTCACCCACCTCTCCTACGACGACTACCGCGTCCTGCGGGCCAACCTGCTCGGCGGCGAGAAGGCGAGCACACGGGACAGGGTCGTCCCGTACACCACGTTCATCGACCCGCAGCTCGGCCGCGTCGGCATGACCGAACGGCAGGCCAGGGAGGAGAACCGCTCCGTACTCGTCGCGAAACTGCCGATGAGCGCCGTCATCCGGGCCCTCGAAACCGGCGAGACACGGGGCTTCATGAAAGCCGTCATCGACGCGGACACCCACCAGATCCTCGGTGCCACCGTGCTGGGCCCCGAAGGCGGCGAGATCATGACGATCATCCAGGTCGCCATGCTGGGCGGGCTCCCCCACACCGCCATGGCGGACGCCATCTTCACCCACCCCCTCCTCGCCGAAGGGCTCAACACCCTCTTCGCGACCGCCGACGCCTGAGATCCCCGCGCTCGCGCGTACGGCGCCGGCTCCAACAGCCCGCCCCGGACGAGGGGTTCGTCCGGGCTCAGGAGCTCGTCCGGTTCCTGAGCCCGACCGGGCCAGGAGCTCGCCGGGGATCAGGAACTCGACCGGGCCAGGAACTCGACCGGGCTCAGGAGCTCGTGAGGATGACGAGTTCCCGGGTCGCCCGGGTCATCGCGACATAGCGGTCGACCGCTCCCTCGATGCCCCGGCCGAACGATTCCGGGTCGACGAGGACGACGAGGTCGAACTCCAGCCCCTTCGACAGCTCCGGGGTCAGGGACCGGACACGGCGCGTCGCCCGGAAGGCGGGGTCGCCGATGACGCAGGCGACCCCGTCCGCGTTCACGGCCAGCCAGGCGTCGAGGATCGCGTCCCGGTCCGAGGCGCGAGCGTGCACGACGGGGATGCCGCTGCCGCGGACGGACACCGGCACGTTGGCGTCGGGCAGCACCGCCCGGATGACGGGCTCGGCCTCCGCCATGATCTCTTCCGGCGTGCGGTAGTTGATGCTCAGGGACGCCAGGCTGATCCGGTCGAGGCCGACCCGATCGAGCCGCTCCTGCCACGACTCCGTGAACCCGTGCCTGGCCTGGGCCCGGTCACCGACGATGGTGAAGCTCCGGGACGGGCAGCGCAGCAGCAGCATCTGCCACTGGGCGTCGGTCAGTTCCTGGGCCTCGTCCACGACGACGTGCGCGAAGGGGCCCGCGAGCCGGTCGGGGCCGGCGGCCGGCAGGGCCGCCTCGTCGACCAGGCTGTCCCGCAGATCCTGCCCGTGCAGCATCGTCACGGCGCCCTCTCCGTCGTCGTCGGCCTGGAGCAGGCCGTCGATGACGTGGTCCATGCGCTCACGCTGGGCGGCGAGGGCGGCGCTGCGCCTGCGCTCGCGCCGCGCCGCCTCCGGGTCGCCGAGCCGCTGTCGTGCCGCGTCCAGGAACGGCAGGTCGGACACCGTCCAGGCGCGGGCGTCGGCGCGTTGCAGCCTCCGGACGTCGTCGCGGTCGAGCCAGGGGGCGCACAGGCGCAGGTAGGCGGGGACCGTCCACAGGTCGGAGACGAGGTCGGCCGCTTCGAGCAGCGGCCACGCGCGGTGGAGGGCCGTGACCAGTTCCCTGTCCTGCCGGAGCGCCTTGCGCAGCAGTTCGGGGGGCGCGTCGCCGTCGTGCTTGTCGATCAGGATCGTGAGCAGTTCCTCCCAGATCCGCTCGCGCGCCTCGTTGTGCGGGATACCGGCCTCCGCCGCTTGGAAGGCCTCCGCCCAGTCGGCGGCGCTCAGCCAGACGTCGGACCAGGGGGTCGTGACCGTCATGCCCTCGGTGGGCGGCGCCTCGTAGAACCCGACGGCCGGCTCGATCGCCCCCACCAGGTCCGCGGACGACTTCAGGCGGGCCACCTCCGGGTCGGCCTCGGTCCCCGCCTCGGCGCCCTCGGTGACGAGGTCCCGCAGCGTGCAGGTCGCCACGCCCTCCTCGCCGAGGCTCGGCAGGACGTCGGCGACGTAACCCAGGTAGGGCTGGTGCGGGCCGACGAAGAGCACGCCGCCCCTGCGGTGGCCGAGGCGGGGATCGGAGTAGAGGAGGTACGCGGAACGGTGCAGCGCGACGACCGTCTTGCCGGTGCCCGGGCCGCCGTCGACGACGAGCGCGCCGCGCGAGTCCGCGCGGATGATGGCGTCCTGGTCGGCCTGGATGGTGCCGAGCACGTCCCGCATCCGGGTCGAACGGTTGGCGCCGAGGCTGGCGATGAAGGCGGACTGGTCGTCGAGCGCGGCGTGCCCGGCGAACCCGTCCGCGGTGAACACCTCGTCCCAGTAGTCGCTGATCCGGCCGCGGGTCCAGCGGTACCTGCGGCGACTCGCGAGCCCCATGGGGTTCGCGTGGGTGGCGCCGAAGAACGGTTCGACCGCCGGGGAGCGCCAGTCGAGCAGCAGCCTGCGGCCCGTACGGTCCGTCAGGCCGAGCCGTCCGACGTACACGGGCTCGGAGCCGTCCGTACCGACCATGTGACCGAGGCACAGGTCGAGACCGTAGCGGCGCAGCGCACGCAGCCGGGAGGTCAGCCGGTGGATCTCCGTGTCCCGGTCCATCGCCTCCCGGCCCAGGCCGCCGGGCGCCCTGCGCAAGGCGTCGAGGGCGTCGGACAGTTCGGCGATCGACTGGTCGAGGCACTCGGCGATCGCCGCGAAGTGCCTCTCGTCATCGGCGATCAGCGCCGGATCGGCCTTGGGGGAAAGGTGGTCGGGCAGGGCGAAGGCGCCCGCCATCGGGGAGTTCATGTCATCGGCTTTCCGCGGGTTCCGGCCTGGGCGAGCGATTCTGCGGTACGAAGGGGGCCTTGCCGCAAGCCCCCCAGTGCGCTATATGTTCAAAGTGGCAAGAGGTGGGTTTCCCCTCTTGCCTTTTCTCATCCCGGGCCCGGACCGGCCGATGGTGCTGACCGGCGGTGCCGTCTGGGGGTGCTGACCGGCCGACGGCTGCCGGCTGATACGACCGAACGACGCGACCGGCTGACGGCGGCCGGCTGACTCGGTCGGCTGACTCGGTCGGCTTACGGCGACCGGGCGACAGCACTCAGCGCTGGGCGAGGCCGTCGATCATCAGGCCGAGCGTGAAGTCGAACCGGTCATGGCCCTCGCCCGCGGTCAACTCGACGGCGTGCCGCGTGACATGGGGAAAGACCGCGGGCGGCAGAGCGGCGAACCTGCGGAGCAGTTCCTCGCGGTCGAGCACCCAGACGTCGTCGTCGTGGGCTGACCGCTGACGTGCGATCGACGCCTCCAGGCAGTAGGCGGCCACATACAGCAGGAGGGCGTCGATGGCCCAGGCGGCGGCCTGCGGGGCGACGCCGCCGGCGAGCAGGATGGCCAGCATGCCCTCATTGACCCGCACGGTCTCCAGGTCGGTGGGGGCCATGGCGAGCGCGGCGCGGGAGATCCCGGGGTACTTCAGGTACTGGTCGCGGATCTGCGCGCACACGCCGCGGATCTGCTCGCGCCAGGCACCGGGATCGGGCTCGGGCAGGACGAGTACGGAGCAGAGCCGCCCGATGAGTAGCTCGTCCAGGTCGGCCTTGTTGACCACGTGCGCGTAGAGCGAGGCGGGCCCGGTGCCGAGCGCGGTCGCCAGCCGGCGCATGGTCAGCGCCTCGTAGCCGTCCGCGGCGACGAGGTCCAGCGCGGTGTCGACGACCCGCTCCACGGTGATCGGGATCTTGCGGCGCCGCGACTCCCGGCCCGGGGCGATCTCGGGGTCCGGCGGCCTGTGACGTGCCGCGCGTCGCTCTCTCGGGTTCACGCGACCACCATAGCCCGATTTGACACGAACACCGTTCGTTCGTAGAACAGTGTTCGTGACCAATGACGTAACCAATGACGCGGCCAATGACGCGAAGAACGACGCAATCACTGACATGACCACTGATGTGACCGTGGTCGGAGCCGGGCCCGTGGGGCTCGTGCTCGCCGCCGAACTGGCGCTCTCCGGCGCGAGGGTGCAGGTGCTCGAGCGGCTGACCGAGCCGGACGAGGGAATGAAGGCGGGGGCGATCAACGTCCCGACGGCCGAGGCGCTCGACCGCCGCGGCCTGCTCCCCGCCGCCGAGCGGGTGCAGCGGGAGATGCTGGCCAGGGTGGGGCCGATCGCCCCCACAGCAGACCGCCGAGAACCCGGGAACGAGCGACGGGACGGCCGGGGCTCCGACGACCAGGGGCCCGGCGGCGGGCGCGGGCCCCGCCCCCCCCGCGCCCGCCGCCCCCCCCCCCCCACCCCCCCGGGCCCCCCCCACCCCCCCCC
>NZ_JAIUKE010000113.1 GCF_020176795.1 Streptomyces sp. 8L | reverse complement strand
GCGGGGCCCCCGGCGACGGCCCGCCCGTCCCCACCCGCTTCACCGGGCATTTCGCGGGGATGGTCCTCGATCCCGGCCTGGTGGACGCGTCCGATCCCGATCTCGCCGCGCATGCCTCGGTCGAGGGAGCGAGGTTCGTGCCGCAGCGCGAGCTGGAGGCGCTGCTCGCGGAACACCTCGGGCGGCTCGGCGTGCCGGTGCGCCGCGGGGTGGAGGTCACCGGGTTCGAGGACACCGGCGACGGCGTGCTCGTCGACACGACCGCGGGGCCGGTGCGCACGAGATGGCTGGTCGGGTGCGACGGCGGGCACAGCACCGTACGCCGCCTCGCGGGCATCGAATTCCCCGGCACCGACCCCGAGCTGACCGGCCTCCTCGCGGTCGCCGACATCGCCGACCCCTCGGTGCTCGCGGACGGATGGACCTGGTCGAACCGGGGGGCGTACCGCTACGGGCCGCAGCCCGGCCGGGTGGTCACCGTGGAGTTCGACAGCGCCGACGCCCCTCGCACCCGGCGCCGCGGGGGCACGCCCGAGGCGCCGGTCACCCTGGAGGAGGTGGAGGCCGGTCTGCGCCGGGTCTCGGGGACGGACGTCACGCTGACCGCGCTGCGCGGCGCCGCGAGCCGCTGGAGCGACAACGCCCGCCAGGCCGCGGCCTACCGGTCGGGGCGGGTCCTGCTGGCGGGCGACGCCGCGCACGTGCACTCACCGTTCGGCGGCCAGGGCCTCAACCTCGGATTCGGCGACGCGATGAACCTCGGCTGGAAGCTCGGCGCCCTGGTCGCCGGCTGGGCACCGGAGGGGCTGCTCGACTCGTACGACGCCGAGCGGCGTCCGCTGGGCGCCTGGGTGCTGGACTGGACGCGGGCCCAGATCGGGGTGATGCGCGGGGACGCCAAGTCGGCGGCGCTGCGCGAGGTCGTCGCCGATCTGCTGAGCACCAGGGACGGCACGACGTACGCCGTCAAGAAGATCTCCGGCGTCACGCAGCGCGTCGACCTGCCCGGCGACCATCCGCTGATCGGCGGGTACGTCCCCGACCTGTGGCTGGGGGACGGCTCCCGGCTGGTCGACCACGGTCACGGCGGCGGATTCCTGCTGCTCGACCGCACCCCGGACGGCGCCCTCGCCCGCCTCGCCGGGGCCTGGGCCGGGCGCGTGCGGTGCGTGCGCGACGGCGACGCGACGCCGAGCGGGGTGCTGGTGCGTCCGGACGGAGTCGTCGCCTGGGCCTCCGACACCACGGGGAGCACCGCCGCGGCCGGCCTCGAAACCGCCCTGCGCCGATGGGCCGGGGAACCGTCGTCCGCACCGGGGCACGAGCCGGCGGAGTGAACGGGCGGAACGGGCCCGGCCGCTTGTGGCCGACCCCGGCCGCCCTACTCGCAGACCTCGACCACGACCGTGTTCGTCCCGACGCCGCCCGCCGTCACGACCTGCACCTCGACCGGGCCCGGCTCCACCTCCACCGGTACGGGCACGGTCAGCAGCGTGTCGGAGGGGTTCGTGAAGCCGCCGGGCACCGGGACCAGCGGAACGTGCACCTGGACCGACCCGATCCGTACGACCGTGCGGGCCAGCCGGTCCGGCGTCCTGGCGCCGGGCGGTACGAAACCGGCGCCGCGGATCTCGATGTCGTCGCCTGTCCTGATCGGCCCGTCCAGGTCGCCCGCCTCGCGCGCGCGGACCACGGAGTGCACGACGGGCCGGGTGCCCTCGGCGAACTTGCCCGCGAGGTACGCGGCGGCCGACAGCGCGACGAGGAGCGCAGGCCCCCAGGGCAGGTCGGGGAGCCGGCCGGGGTCCCTGGCCAGCCGTACGGCGGTGAAGACGACGGCCGCGGCGCTGACGCACACGTACTGCACGTCGGTGAAGCTGCCGCGGCGGTCGTCGTCGCAGAGCAGGTCGGCGAGGCGCGGCCGGTCGGCGCGCACCTTCTGCGCGCGCCGGTTCGCGACGCGCGCGCCGACGATCCCGCGCACGGCCACGGCGACGGCGCACACCACGGCCGACGCGGTCAGCAGCCCGGCGCCGCGGGCGAGCCCCAGGCCGGAGACGAGCGCGCCCCGCTCGGCGCCCCGGGACGCGCCGGCCAGCTCAAGGGCGAGCACGAGTACCGCGAAGACCACGAGCAGCAGCCAGGCGGACGCGACCGTACGCGACGTCGAGAGCCGGTTGTCGTCCCCGATGAGCGGCGCGAGCAGCCCGCCGCGCCCGCGGTGCAGGGTCGCGGCGGCGGTGAGGAGCCCGCCGGCGACGGCACCCGCGATCAGCCCGGCCGTACGGGCGGGGGTCCATCCGGTGCCGACAGCGGTGAGCGCCTGGACGAGTACGAGGACGACGACACCGCCCCCGACAGCGAACAGCGTGGCGCGCCACACGGCAATCAGCCAGGCCTCGCCCGCCTCGCGAGCGCGTTCCGCGACGGTGCGGGCGCTCTGCGTCAGCTCGTCCGACACCCACTGGCGCGAGGCGCCCGCCGAGTGCTCGACGGCGGCGCGCAGGCCGCGGCCGGCCGCCAGCTCGTCCCGGCGCGCGAGGAAGGCGGCCACGGCCCGCCGGTGGCCCTCACGTGCACCGTGCGGACAGTCGCCGCAGGTACAGCCACCCTCGTGAGCCGTCGTCCCGGCCCGCTCCCGGGCCTCCCGCACCGCCACGCCGAACGCCGCCTTCCCGCCCCATGGCCCGGCTCCCCGGACTTCCTTGAACTTCCTTGTGATGAGAGGGAATTCTGCCGTACATACCGGGGCCGCCGGGTCCGGAACGACCATCGCCGGGTGACGACACCGTCACGATCCGGATCGGACCGGACCCGGCCGGCAGGGGACTCGTCGGACGTCGCCGGGTCCCCGAGGGCGGCGCGGAGGGCCGGGCGACGCGGAGCGGGCGGCCGAGCGGGGCGGCGCGGGCGGCCGGGTGGTTCGGCACAGGAGGCCGGACGGCGCGAAAACTGCCGCCGCCGCGACAGATATGCTCGTTCCACCGGCTAGAGTTTCTTACGGGCCGCGGCGACCGGCACGGCGGTCGCGCAACCACGGTCGGCGAGGTCGGCGCCACCGACGGGGCCCTGTTCCTCCGGAAGAGGTATGCATGCCGCCAGAAGCCCGGTCACGCGCCAAGGACCGGCTCGACGACGACGATTACCCGGCGTTCACCATGGGCCGCGCGGCCGAGATGATCGGCGCGACCCCGGCGTTCCTGCGCGCCATCGGCGAGGCCCGGCTCATCACGCCCCTCAGGTCCGAGGGCGGGCACCGCCGCTACTCGCGCTACCAGCTGCGGATCGCGGCTCGCGCGCGCGAGCTGGTCGACTCCGGAACCCCGGTCGAGTCCGCCTGTCGGATCATCATCCTGGAGGACCAGCTCGAAGAGGCCCTCCAGCTGAACGAGCAGCTCAGGCGGCACGCCGGCGCCGAAGGTCCGGGCGCGCGCCCCTGAAGCCGGCCCCCCCCCCGGCGCCCGCCCGCCGCGCGAAGCCGCACGTCGGGACGGCCGGGCGGCGGGACGGCCGAACCGCGAGGCGGCCGGGCGCCAAATCTGTCGCCTCCGGTGCAGATTTGAGGTGGTCCACGGAGGACGTTTTCCCGGCCGCCGAACACATTGGCAATCTTTCCGCGCGCATTCCCGGGTGCCGTGCTAGTGTGGAGCCAGTTGCAGTTGTGGTTCCCAAAACTTCGAGTGCACTTACCGGGTCGGTTTCCCGGTCGGTGCACTTTCGTTTTTCCTGGATTTCATGGTTCGCCAGATATCCCGGACGGGGCATCACCGGCAACACAGGGCAGCACAGTGCGGCCCTGAAATTGCCCCGAATGGAGAACAATATGGCTACCGGAACCGTGAAGTGGTTCAACTCGGAAAAGGGCTTCGGCTTCATCGAGCAGGACGGCGGCGGCGCCGACGTCTTCGCCCACTACTCGAACATCGCCGCCCAGGGCTACCGTGAGCTCCAGGAGGGCCAGAAGGTCAGCTTCGACGTCACGCAGGGCCAGAAGGGCCCGCAGGCGGAGAACATCACCCCCGCCTGACCCTTCGCAGCTCGCAAGAGTGTGCTGGAGCCGGGGTTCCGGTTTTCTACCGGGACCCCGGCTCGCCGCCGTGCCCGGGCAAGGCTCCGGCCCGTGCGCGACGCGCGGGCCCACGGTCCGCGGCTGCCGCCGCCGCCCGTCACCTACCGGCACGCCCGCCGTCGAAGCCGACGGCGCACGGCCGCCGTATCCCCAGATGGCCGCCCCTCGGGGGGCCACGCCCACAGACGCACGCATCCACAGATGGCCGCATCCACCGATGCACACGGCCCAGCGCACACCGGAGTATCACCGGGTTCTATTCGCCCGTGTTACGGGTGGTGGGTACGAGACGCGCCGCACAGCGCACAGGTACACACCCGTATACATCCCGTACACGTCCCCGTATCCGCAAATCAACCGCGGATACACGTAGGCCCAGGCAGACGCCTGGACGTACCGGCGAGAATTCGGCCCCGCATAGCGACAGGCCCATCCATCGCTGTACCCCGGCTCGTTCCTGCGAATCTTCGCGCCGTATTCGGTGCCGGGAATTCCTCGATACGTGCCGCATCGAGGAAGGTTCACCCTTGAACCGGTCGCCCGGCACAAACAATCGATCCACCAATTCCTCCCGCGGGGCCTCCCCCCGCAGGGCGGGCTCGGCAGGCTCCGGCTCCGCGGGCCGCAGGAACGCTCCGCGCCGCTCGGGCGCCGGGGGCGGACGCGGCGGAGGCCAGAACAGGGCCGTCGCCCAGCCCCGCGCGTTCACGGCTCCCGAGCCCATCACCCCCGCGCTGCCGTCCATCGCGTCCTTCGACGACACCGACATGCCGGCCGCACTGCTCGCGGCGCTGCGCACCGAGGGCGTGACCGTGCCGTTCCCGGTGCAGGCCGCGACGCTCCCCAACTCCCTGGCGGGACGCGACGTGCTCGGCCGCGGCAGGACCGGCTCCGGCAAGACCCTCGCGTTCGGCCTGAGCATGATCGCCCGTACGGCGGGCCGGCGCGCCCTGCCACGACGGCCGCTGGCCCTCGTCCTGGTGCCCACCAGGGAGCTGGCCCAGCAGGTGGCCGACGCGCTGTCCCCCTACGCGAGGGCGATGCGGCTGCGTACGGCCACGGTCGTCGGCGGACTCTCCATCGGCAGGCAGGCGGACGCGCTGCGCTCGGGCGCCGAGATCGTCGTGGCGACGCCCGGCCGGCTGCGCGACCTCGTGGAGCGCGGTGACTGCGTGCTCTCCGACGTGACCATCAGCGTCCTCGACGAGGCCGACCAGATGGCCGACATGGGCTTCATGCCGCAGGTCACCGCCCTGGTGGACCAGGTGTCGCCGGACGCGCAGCACATGCTGTTCTCCGCGACGCTCGACGCGAACATCGACCGCCTGGTCAGGCGCTACCTGAGCGACCCCGTCGTGCACATCGGCGACCCGTCGGACGGCGTCGTCAGCACGATGGAGCACCACGTGCTGCACGTACGGGACCTCGACAAGCAGGCCGTCACCATCGAGATCGCGGCCCGCGAGGGACGCGTCCTGATGTTCCTCGACACCAAGCACGCGGCCGACAGGCTGGCGAAGAACCTGCTCAAGCAGGGTGTCCGCGCCGCGGCCCTGCACGGCGGCAAGTCCCAGTCGCAGCGCACCCGCACCCTGACGCAGTTCAAGGACGGCCTGGTCAACGTGCTGGTCGCCACGAACGTCGCGGCCCGCGGCATCCACGTCGACCAGCTGGACCTCGTCGTCAACGTCGATCCGCCGGCCGACCACAAGGACTACCTGCACCGCGGCGGCCGTACGGCGCGCGCCGGGGAGTCCGGGCTCGTCGTCACGCTCGTCCTGCCGGAGCAGCGACGGGAGGTCGGGCGGCTGATCAACGCCGCGGGCATCACCGCGGTGACCACCCAGGTCAACTCCGGCGAGGCCGAGCTGAGCCGTATCACCGGCGCGCGGAAGCCTTCGGGCGTGCCCGTCGTCATCACGCCGCCGCCGGCCCCGGCCCGTACGGCCGGTTCCGGTACGGCGTCCCGGAGCCGCAGGTCCCGCCCCGCCGCGGGCCGGCGCCGCAACGCCGCGGGTTCCGGTACGGCGCGCGAGACGCACGCGGTCCCCGCACCCCGCTCGCGGCGCGGCGGTGGGCACCGCGGCGAGGACCGGTCCGGCACGGACGTGCCGCGTACCGACGGGTCCAGGAGCGGCGAGCACCGGCGGCGCCGCACCGAACGCGGCTGAGCCGCACACCTCCGACCACCCCGATGACAGTTACTGCCGATCGACCCTGGTGAGGACCCATGCGCTGCGTGATCGCACGATTCCCCTTCGACCTGATCAAGAGCGAGGTCGAACACACGATGAAGGGCGTCAAGCCCGAGGACGGCACGGGTGCGGCCGTGAAGATCGGCACCAAGGTCTACCCCGTCAAGCAGGTGGGTGAGCTCATCACCAGGCAGGACCGCCGGGACTTCACGGCGGACGAGGTGACCAGGGCGCTGATCCGCCTCGGGTTCACCTGCCAGACGCTGCCCGTGCCCGGCGCCTCCCCGGCGCAGGACGCGGGAGAACTCACCCTCTGACCGTCACGCCCGCGACCGCGCCGCCCGGTGGCCGGGGGCGCCGGCGCGGGCACGAGGGCCGGGGCACTGCGCGAAGACCGGCGTCCCGTGCGCCCGCGGATACCGCGCGAAGACCGGCGTCCCGTACGCCGGGACCGGCCTGATCGGCTCGTACGTCCGGGCCTTACGGCTCTCCGCCGGGCAGGCGCTCCGATCCGCCGTCCGGCGCGACCCGCCTGACCGCGGGGGCCAGGCTCCGCACGGTCCCCACGCCGCCGAGTGCGCGCGGGAGGCGCAGGCACGAGGCGACGACGATCAGGGGCCACAGTGCCTGCGAGAACGTGACGACGCGCTCCGCCACCCCCGGCATGCGAGAGGCCCCCTGCCGGTGCAGTTCGACCCAGAACCACGCGGCGCCGATCCACATCACCCCGCTGGCGGCGCTCGCCGGAATGGGCCGCAGCCCCCACGGCACGCGGTCACCGCCGCGCCCGACGGCCAGTACGGGCCAGAGGGCGAGCAGCGCGAAGCCGACGGCCGCCCCGGCGCCGTGGCGCAGCGAGCCGCCGCTGTGCGGGGCGGGGACGAGCGTCAGGGCGATCGGCGTCACTCCCCCGCCGCCGAGCACCGCACGGCCCAGACGGGTGGCCCCGCGCAGGCCCGCCGCGGTCACCAGGTAGCAGGCGCCCAGCGCGAGCAGCGATCCGGTCAGCACCCAGTAGCCGGGGGCGCCGTACGCGCCGAGCACGCTGATCGACTGGCTGACGGGGTCGTAGCGGGGCCCCTGGATCACCTGCGCGACCGACCAGCCGCCGACCAGCAGAACGGGCGCGGCCGTCGAGGAGACCACGGTCCACCAGGGAACAATGCGCATCGTAAAACCATAAAACGATACGAACCGACCGGCCGGACGCACACGCGGGCCGGCGCGGGCGCAAGGCGCGGGAGTCCTGAGCGAGGAACCGGGAAGCCGGTAGCTCGTTGACATCGGCCCCGCGGCGTGTTGATCATCGCGGAGCGGAGCCGGCGGAGGCCGCGGGAAGTCCGTGCCTCCGCGGTGACGAGGGTGCCGTGACGAGAGAGGGAGCGGGGATTCCCATGGCCGACAGCCGGGACAGCGAAGGCGGCGGGGGCCGCGAGGGCGGCGCGGGCGTCCAGCGCGGCGAAGGCGGCCAGGACGCCGGGATGCGGCCGCGTACGCTCGCCGCCGGGCAGCGGACCGTCGTATGGACCGCGTCCACCGGGCCCGGCGCCCCCGAGCCCGTCTTCGAGACCTCCGAGCTGCTGCTCGAAGCGCCCAACTGGAGCCACGACGGCGGGAGTCTGCTGCTCAACGGCGACGGCCGGATGTGGCGCCTCGATCTGTCGGACGGCCCGTCGGAGCCGGCCGAGATCGAGCTTCGGGGCGTCCCGCCGGTCAACAACGACCACGTACTCTCACCCGACGGACGGACCCTGTACGTGTCCGGCATGGACGGCCATCTGTACGCGGTACCGGCGAGCGGCGGGGACGGCGTCCGGCTGACGGGAGGCACCAACGGCGGCGACGGCACCACCGGCGGCGATGACGTCCTGCACTTCCTGCACGGCGTCAGCCCCGACGGCGCCACCCTCGCCTACGTGCTGATCCCGCGCGGCGTGCCCGGCGCGCGGGGCCGTCTGGCGCTGATGCCCGCGACCGGTGGGCCCGGCCGCGTGCTCGACACCGGCGACGGGCACATCGACGGGCCCGAGTACTCCCAGGACGGCGCGTGGATCGTCCTCAACACCGAGACTTTCACCGACACGCCCGGCCATGCCCAGCTGGCGCGCGTCCCGGCGCTCGGCGGGCCCGTGGAACGGCTGCACACCTCCGACACCGTCGACTGGTTCCCGCACCTGTCGCCGGACGGGCGCCACGCGACCTATCTGTCGTTCCCCTCGGGCACGCTGGGCCATCCGGAGAACCTCGACGTCACCGTCCGGCTCGTCCGCACCGACGACTGGTCCGTGCCCGTGCACAGCCATGCGCTGTTCGGCGGGCAGGGCACCCTCAACGTCAACAGCTGGGCGCCGGACGGCGAACGCTTCGCCTTCGTCTCGTATCCGCTCTCGGGGCGCTGACCGGGACCACGGCGACGAAGAGGGGGGGGGGGGGGGGGGGGGGGGGGCGGGGGGCCGCCCGCCCCCCCGGCCCCCGCCCCCCCCCCCCCCCCCCGCCCCCGCGCCCCCCCCGCGGCGGGCGGGGGCCCCCCCGCCCCCCCCGCGGGGGGGGGGGGGGGCCCCCCCCCCCCCCCCCCCCCCCCCCCCCCCCCCTCGCCGTCGTCACCTCGCGGCTACCGCCGCGCGGTCACTCCCACTCGATGGTGCCGGGGGGCTTGCTCGTCACGTCCACGACCACGCGGTTGACCTCCGCCACCTCGTTCGTGATGCGCGTCGAGATCTTCGCGATCACGTCGTGGGGCAGCCGCGACCAGTCGGCCGTCATCGCGTCCTCGGACGAGACGGGACGCAGCACGATCGGGTGCCCGTAGGACCGGCCGTCGCCCTGGACGCCGACGGAGCGGACGTCCGCGAGCAGCACGACGGGGCACTGCCAGATCTCGCGGTCGAGACCCGCGGCCGTCAGCTCCTCGCGGGCGATGGCGTCCGCTTCGCGCAGCAGGTCGAGCCGCTCGCGCGTCACCTCGCCGACGATCCGGATGCCCAGGCCCGGGCCGGGGAACGGCTGGCGCTGGACGATCTCCTCCGGGAGGCCGAGCTCCTGGCCGACCATCCGGACCTCGTCCTTGAACAGCTCCCGCAGCGGCTCGATCAGCTCGAACTCGATGTCGTCGGGCAGACCGCCGACATTGTGGTGCGACTTGATGTTCGCCGTGCCCGTACCGCCGCCGGACTCCACGACGTCCGGGTAGAGCGTGCCCTGGACGAGGAACGCGACGTCCTCGCCCTCCGCGCCCGCCTCGGCGACGATCTCCGCCTGCGCCTGCTCGAAGACCCGGATGAACTCGCGGCCGATGATCTTCCGCTTCTGCTCGGGGTCCGACACCCCGGCGAGCGCGCCGAGGAACCGCTCGGACGCGTCGACGACCTTCAGCTGTACGCCCGTGGCGGCGACGAAGTCCTTCTCGACCTGCTCGGTCTCGCCCTTGCGCATCAGGCCGTGGTCCACGTACACGCAGGTCAGCTGGGAACCGATGGCCTTCTGTACGAGCGCCGCCGCGACCGCCGAGTCCACGCCGCCGGACAGCCCGCAGATCGCGCGCTTCGCGCCGACGCGCCCGCGGATCAGCTCGACCTGCTGCTCCACCACGTTCTCCGTGGTCCAGGCCGGGTCGATGCCGGCGCCCCGGTACAGGAAGTGCTCCAGGACCTGCTGGCCGTACGTCGAGTGCATCACCTCGGGGTGGTGCTGCACGCCGTAGAGCTTCTTCTCGTCGTTCTCGAAGGCGGCGACGGGGACCACGTCCGTGGACGCCGTGACGGAGAAGCCGGCGGGCGCCGCCGAGCAGGTGTCGCCGTGGGACATCCAGACGGACTGCTCGGCGGGCGTGCCCTCGAACAGCGTCGAGGCGGGCTTGGACACGTGCAGCGGGGTGCCGCCGTACTCCCGGGCGCCGGTGGCCTCGACCGTGCCTCCCAGGGCCTTCGCCATCAGCTGGAAGCCGTAGCACATGCCGAAGACCGGGACACCCGCCTCGAACAGCGAGACGTCGAGGCTCGGCGCGCCCTCCGCGTACACCGACGAGGGGCCGCCGGACAGGATGATCGCCCTCGGCCGCTTCGCCAGCATCTCCGCGACCGGCATGGTGGACGGGACGATCTCGCTGAAGACGCGCGCCTCACGGACGCGGCGGGCGATGAGCTGGGCGTACTGCGCGCCGAAGTCCACGACCAGGACCGTGTCCTCGTGGGCGCGGCCGGCGGCGGCAGCGGGGTTGACGGCGGCGGTGGGTGGTACTGCTGGCACGAGGCGGCCTTCCGGCGTGTGGCGGGGTGCTCCGACGAGTCGGTCAGTCCTGCCGATTCTACCGGCGCCCGCCGACAGGCCCCGGGCCGCCGCTTCCGCCGCACTCCGGCGCGGGCTCTCCCGGGCCTGAGACCCGCCTCCGTCTCAGCATGCGAGCGCCTCTTTGGCCCCCGGCCGCCACCGGGTCCATACTCATGGCATGCGCGAGCACTCGACCTTCGTCTTTACCTATGGCACCGGCCAGTCCGGGTGCCAGGGGTCGTCACGCTTGAGCTGAAAGCGACTTCCGAAAAGCGCCCCGGACCGGCACGGTCCCGGGGCGCTTTCGCATTCCGGGCCCGACCCGCACCCGGGGCTCCATCCACCCCGCCGCACGGCACCGCACGGAGGAGCACCCACCATGACCACCACCACGGACACCGCCACCACGGACACCACCGGCGCCCGCACTCCCGAGGCGACCACCGCCATCAAAGGGGCGCGCGAGCGCATCGACACACTGGACGACCGCATCATCGGCCTCATCCAGGAACGGATGGCCGTCTCCGCCGTGATCCAGCGGGAGCGCATCGCGTCGGGCGGCCGCCGCGTGAACATCGCGCGGGAGAACGAGATCCTCGCCAGCTACAGCAAGGCCCTCGGCAAGCCCGGCGCGTCGCTCGCGCTGACACTGCTTGAACTGTCGCGCGGACGCATCTGAGGCGTGGCGGACGCCGGAGGCCCGTACCCCGGTCAGGAAGGGCGCGGGGCGGTGGTCGTAACCGCGTTCGGGAAAGACGCCTGCGCCGTTCTCACCCGTACGGCGCGTGACCGGGCCCGTCGGCACTTCGTTGGACCGTGCGTCCGTACCCCCCAGGTACGGCGGCAGCAGTATCGAGCGGTAACCAGCAGCATCCACGCGTGGCTCTGCCGGGGTGTGTGGCGTACCAGAGGTGCGCCGTGGGACCTCGCCCCGGCATTCGGTGACCGGACGGCAGGGGACAGCGGCCCGGTCACCAGGAGAGGCCGGTTCCGGGGACGCCCGGGACCGGCCTCACTTGTCCCGGGATGCCTCATCTGTCCTGGGACGTCAGGGGGTCTCGGCTTCGCGCACCCCTCGCTCCGCCTCCGCGCGCTCCCCTTCCGCACCGCCCGGCACCGCTTCCTCCGGCGCACCACGGCTGAAGTGACGTAGATCACACGACTTCCTCCGGTCTGTGCGACAACCATCTACGCGTGTCGCCGGTCTTGCTTGCGTTGACCCGATCAGGGGACGCTGCACTCGGAGGGGGGTGCAGCGTCCCCTCGATCGGGGCAGGTCAGGCAGCTTGGGCGCTTAAGCGTCCCGGTCGTCCTGGAGGTCGGAGGTCGCCGAGGCCTTCGGGACTCTCGGCATCTCCACGAACGGCAGCCGCAGCGCGCCGAACGCCTCCGCCGGCACGACCGGCGCCTTCGGCTCCACCGCGGGCAGCCTGATATACGCCCCGCCCTGCGCGGGCCGTTCGTCCGCCTCGCCCTTGTTGGGCCAGAACGCCATCGCGCGCTCCGCCTGTGCGGTGATCGTCAGCGCGGGGTTGACGCCGAGGTTCGCGGAGACCGCGGAGCCGTCGACCACCGAGATCCCCGGGTGACCGTAGAGCCGGTGGTACGGGTCGATCACGCCCTCGTCCGCCGACGCCCCGATCGGGCAGCCGCCGAGGAAGTGCGCGGTCAGCGGAGTGCCCATCAGTTCACCCACGTTGCTGCCGGGGAACCCGTTGATCTCCTCCGCGATCAGCGACGCGGCTCGCGAGGCCTCGGGGATCTGCTTCGGGTTGGGTTCGCCCCTGCCCTGGCGCGCGGTCAGCAGCCCCTTTCCGGGACCGCTCGGCTTGCGGTACGTGGTCAGGGAGTTGTCCAGGGACTGCATGACGAGCCCGATGATCGTCTTCTCGGACCACCGGCGGTTGGAGAGCGAGCGCGCCATCAGCGCGGGGTGCCGGGCCGCGTGGCCGAGCCAGGCCCGTATCCGGTGGTCGCTGTGCGGGACCTGGAGGATCGACAGGGCACCCATCGCGTTGGAGCCCCGGCCGTAGCGGACCGGCTCCACATGGGTGTGCTCGTCCGGATACATGGACGACGTGATCGCCACGCCCCGCGTGAAGTCGACGTGCTCCGCGCCGTGCCGCGCGCGGTAGCGGCGGTCGTCGGTCTGCGCGCCGACCAGCGCCTCGGAGTTCGTCCGGGTCAGCTCGCCGAGCCGCGCGGACAGCCGGGGCAGCAGCGCCCGGTCCCGCATCGTGTGCAGCAGGGTCTGGGTGCCGTACGTGCCCGCCGCGATCACCACGTACCGCGCCCTGAGAGTGCGGTGCCCGCCGCGCCGGCGCCGGGCGTCGGTCGGGACCGTCACGACGCGGTGGCCGCCCTCCTCGTGCTCGGTCACGGCGGCGACGGTCGTCATGGGGTGGATGACGGCGCCCGCGCGCTCGGCGAGGTGGAGGTAGTTCTCCGTGACCATGTTCTTCGCGCCGTGCCGGCAGCCCGTCATGCACTCGCCGCACTCGGTGCAGGCGTTGCGCGCGGGGCCCGCCCCGCCGAAGTACGGGTCCTCGACGGTTGTGCCCGGCGCGACCGCGGCCGGCTCCCGGGTGTCCGGGGTGCCGTGCGCCGCGCCGTCCCGGCCGTCCTCGCCGTCCCGGCCGTCCTCGCCGTCCCGGCCGTCCTCGCCGTCGCCGAAGAAGACGCCGACCGGGGCGAGCCGGAACGTCTCCCCCACGCCCATCGCCTCGGCCGCCGCCTTCAGGTGCACGTCGGACGGGGTCATCGTCGGGTTGGTGCGCACCCCGAGCATGCGCCGGGCCTGGTCGTAGTACGGGGCGAGCTCCTGCCGCCAGTCGGTGATCGACGCCCACTGCGGGTCGGTGAAGAAGGCGGGGGGCGGTACGTACAGGGTGTTGGCGTAGTTGAGCGAGCCGCCGCCGACGCCCGCCCCCGCCAGCACCATCACGTTGCCCAGCAGGTGGACGCGCTGAATCCCGTACAGGCCGAGGGCGGGCGCCCACAGGTAGTTCTTCACGTCCCAGGAGTTCCTGGGGAGGGTGTCGCGGGTGAAGCGGCGGCCCGCTTCGAACACCCCGACCCGGTAGCCCTTCTCCGTCAGCCGCAGTGCGGCCACCGAGCCGCCGAACCCCGAGCCGACCACCACGACGTCGTAGTCGTAGGCGGAGTCGTGGTGGTGGGCGGAGTCGTTTTCGTGGGCGGAGTCGTCGGAAGCGGAGTGGTCGTGGGCGGAGTCGGCATGGTCGGCGTCGGCGTCCTGTGCGGTCGGACGCGTGGGGAACTCTTCCGCGGACAAACTTCCGGCCTCCCTCGTCGGTGTCACGGCAGTTCGGTTGCACGGCAGTTCGGTGTCGCGGCGGTTCGGTGTCGCGGCAGTTCGGGTTTCCCCGCGGCGGCCCGGGGCACCGCCGCACGGCGGTGGCGCCACCGCGCCACGCCCGCGTCGCGCCCGCTCAGCGCAGGCGCAGCGCCTTCATCGCGCGCAGGCTCCGGCTCATGAACCGCGCGTAGGCCTCGTCGTCCATGCCGAAGGACGGGCCGAGCGGCACAAGCCGCTGTCGCGCCACCGTCTGCACCTCGGTGAACTTGTGGATGCCGTCCGCGCCGTGCCGCCGGCCGAGCCCCGAGTCCTTCATGCCGCCCATGGGCGCGCGAACGCTGCCGTAGGCGGCGGCGTAGCCCTCGTTGATGTTGACGGTGCCGGTGCGCAGCCGCCGGGCGACGTCCTCCCCGTGCCGGGCGCTCTTCGTCCAGACGCTCGCGTTGAGGCCGTACGCGCCCTCGTTGGCGCGGGCGAGAGCCTCCTCGTCGTCCCTGAATCGGTAGACGGACACGACGGGACCGAACGTCTCGTCCGCGCACACCGCCATCGGCGCCTCGACGCCGTCGAGGATCGTGGGCTCGTAGAAGTACGGGCCGATGTCGGGGCGCGCGGTGCCGCCCGCCAGGACCGTGGCTCCCTTGGCGACGGCGTCCTCGACATGGGCGCTGACCGTCGCCAGCTGGCGCTCCCCGGCGAGTGAGCCCATCTCCGCGCCGAACGCCAGCGCGGCGCCGAGCCGCATCGCCTTCGTACGGGCCACGAACCGTTCCACGAACGCGTCCGCCACCGACTCGTGCACGTACAACCGCTCGATGGAGACGCACAGTTGGCCGGCCGAGGAGAAGCAGGCACGGACCGCGCCCGCCGCCGCCTTCTCGATGTCGGCGTCGGCGAGGACGAGCATCGGGTTCTTGCCGCCCAGTTCGAGCGAGACCCCGACGAGACGCTGGGCGGCGCCGCGCGCGACCTCGCGGCCGGTGCGGGTCGAGCCGGTGAACGACACGTAGTCCGCGTGCCGTACGACCTCCGGGCCGACGACCGGGCCCTCGCCCAGGACGACCTGGAAGACGTCCGCCGGCATCCCCGCCTCGACCAGCAGCTCGCGCGCCCACAGCGCGGTCAGCGCGGTCTCGGAGTCCGGCTTCATGACGACGGCGTTGCCCGCGGCGAAGGCGGGCACCGCGTCGCCGATGGAGAGTTCGAGCGGGTAGTTCCACGGCACGATCTGACCGACGACACCCTTCGGCTGCCGCAGCTGGGTGACCCTGGTCAGCGCCGGTACGACGCCGGTGGGGTGGCGCGGCTTGAGGTACGTGTGCGCGGCGCGCCCGTAGTGCCGGGCCGCCACGGCGACGCCCTGGACCTCCTCGTGCGCGTGCGACCTGGCTTTGCCGGTCTCCAGCTGGATCAGGTCGAGCACCTCGGTCTGCCGGTCGAACAGCAGGTCGTGGAAGCGCAGCAGGATCGCGGCGCGCCGCCGCACGGGCAGGGCGGCCCAGGCGGGCTGCGCGGCGCGGGCGCGCTCGAACGCCGTCGCGACGTCCTCGGGTGTGGACGCGGGCAGTTCGGCCAGCACCTCACCCGTGTACGGGGTGTGGCTCACGGTCCGGCCCGAACCGACGACACCCGCTCCGAGGCGGGCCACCAGCTCGGGGGTGACGACGTCGGAGGCGGTGCGGGCGGCGGTGGAGGGCCGGGGCCCCCCGGGGGGGGCGGGGGGGGCCCCGGCGCCCCCCCCCGGGGGCGGGGCCCCCCCCGCCCGGGGGGGGGGGGGGGGGCCGGCGCCGCGCGGCGCGGGCCGCGCTCGCCGTGCCCGGCGGGCCCGCGAGCGTGGAGTGGCCCATCGACCTCCAGTACGCG
>NZ_JAIUKE010000112.1 GCF_020176795.1 Streptomyces sp. 8L | reverse complement strand
CAGCCCGCCCCCGTCGCGACGCCCTCCGCGACCGCGGCGGCGATCGCCGCCACGAGCAGCGCCGTCGACGAGTCGGCCGCGCCCGGCACCGCCTGGTACACGGACCCGGCGTCCGGCAAGGTCGTCGTCACGGTCGACAAGACCGTCTCGTCCGCCGAGGTCGCGAAGATCAAGAACGCCGTCCCCGACACCTCGAAGCTCGTCGTCAAGCACGCCACCGGCCAGTTCAAGCCGCTGGTCGCCGCCGGTGACGCCATCGAGAACTCCGAGTACCGCTGCTCCCTCGGCTTCAACGTCCGCAGCGGCAGCACCTACTACGCCCTGACCGCCGGCCACTGCACCGCCGAGGGCGGCACCAGCTGGACGTCCGGCAGCGGCGCCCAGCTGGGCACCACGGCGGACTCCCAGTTCCCGGGCAACGACTACGGCCTGATCAAGCTCAGCAAGGCCGCCACCGCCAACGACGGCCGGGTCGACCTGTACAACGGCTCGTACCAGGACATCACCTCGTCCGGCAACGCGACCGTGGGTGAGCGGGTCACCCGCAGCGGCTCCACCTCCGGCGTCCACACCGGTACGGTCCAGGCCGTCAACGCGACCGTCCGCTACGCGGAGGGCACGGTCTCCGGCCTCATCCAGACCAACGTCTGCGCCGAGCCCGGCGACAGCGGCGGCCCGCTGTTCGACGGCTCGAAGGCCCTCGGCCTGACGTCCGGCGGCAGCGGCGACTGCACCTCGGGCGGCACCACGTTCTTCCAGCCGGTCACGGAAGCGCTCAACGCGTACGGCCTGAGCGTCTTCTAGTCCGCTGATCCGCGGCGTTCCCTCGTACGCGGCGTCCTCCCGGCCACGCGGGGGCACGCGGTGCCCGTCCCTCGGGCCCCGCGTGCCCCCTGCGTACGACCACGGCCGAGGGCCCGGGCGCTACGCCCCCGTGGCGGTGGCGGTGACCGTCGGGAGCGTCACCTCGAAGCGGCAGCCGCCCGACACGTTCCGCACGGCGGCCCGGCCCTGGTGGGCCTCCACGATCCCCCGCACGATCGCGAGTCCGAGCCCCGCGCCGCCCGGAGGCGTACGTGCCTGAGTGCCGCGCCACCCGGTGTCGAAGACCCTCGGCAGGTCCTCGGCGGGGATGCCGCCGCAGCCGTCCGTGACCGAGAGCACCACGCTGTCGTCGCGCAGCTCCGCCGCGACGGCGACCGTGCCGTCGGCCGGGGTCCGGTGGATCGCGTTGACCAGGAGGTTGGCCAGAACCCTGGTCATCTCCTTGCCGTCCACCTCGACCGGGGCCGGATCGACCCGGTCGCCGATCAACCGCACGCCGTGTTCGCGGGCGAGCGGATCGGCCCCCGCGAGGGCCTCACCCACCAGGTCGTAGACGGACATGCGGGTCGGCGAGAGCGGCAGCGTCCCCGCGTGGATGGTGGACAGCTCGAACAGGTCGCCGACCATCGAGTTCAGCCGGTCCACCTCGGCCGTGATCTGCCGGAAGTACCGGGCGGGGTCCTGGACCACGCCGTCCTCCAGGGCCTCCGACATGGCGCGCAGCCCCGCCAGCGGGGTACGCAGGTCGTGCGAGATCCAGGCGACGAGTTCGCGCCGGGAGCTCTCCAGCGCCCGCTCGCGCTCGCGTGAACGCGCGAGGCGTTCGCTGGTGGCCGCGAGTTCGTCGCTGAGCGCGGTGAGCTCCGCGGTGG
Organism: Streptomyces sp. 8L; assembly: GCF_020176795.1. Classification (GTDB taxonomy): domain Bacteria; phylum Actinomycetota; class Actinomycetes; order Streptomycetales; family Streptomycetaceae; genus Streptomyces. The sequence continues at coordinate 24,550 of NZ_JAIUKE010000112.1, read as the reverse complement.
ACGCGCCGTCCGGCGCGGCGAAACTGCCGCCCTCGCCGAACGAGCGTGCGGCGAGCGTGAGTTCGCGGCTGCGGGCGACGAACCAGCGGCCCAGGAGCAGCGCGGTCGCCATCGACACGACGGCGGCCATGGCGACCACGGTGGTGACGACCGACAGGTCGTGCGTGGAGAGGAACATCGCCTCCGCGACCGCGAGGGTGCCCGCCAGCATGGCCGTGACGGCGACCGCCGCGACGACGGTGATGCCGACGGCGACGCTGCGCCCGCGCAGTAGGCGCAGCGCGAGTGCCCCGAGCAGTCCGGCGGCGGCGGCCCCGCAGAACGCGTACGCGGCGATGACGAGCATGTCGGCGATCCCGTGCACGGTCAGCGCTCCGCTCGGCCGGCGCCGTGCGGGCCCGCGGTCGCGCCCGCCGTACCGGCCCCATGCGGGCCCGCGGTCGCGCCCGCCGTGCCGGCCCCGCCGGCCGCGTGGTCCTCGGACGGGTCCGCCTCGTCCCGCGGGTCCGCCTCGTCCGGTACGTCGAAGCGGTACCCCACGCCCCAGACCGTCCGGATCAGCCGGGGCCTCGCCGGGTCGTCCTCGATCTTGCCGCGCAGCCTGCGGACATGGACGGTGACGGTCGACAGGTCGCCGAACTCCCACCCCCACACGTCGTGCATCAGCTGCTCCCGGCCGAGGGCGACACCCGGGTGGCTCATGAGGTGGGCGAGCAGTTCGAACTCGCGCAGGGTCAGGGACAGCGCCCGGCCGTTCCTGGTGGCGCTGCGCGCGGAGCGGTCCAGGGTGAGGCCCGCGAGGCGGAGCGGGGGCTCGCTCGGGGGCGCCTGTTCGGCGTGGCCCCTGCGCAGCACGGACTCGACGCGCAGGACGAGCTCCCGGGGGCTGAACGGCTTGGTGACGTAGTCGTCCGCGCCGATCTCCAGGCCGAGGATGCGGTCGTCCTCGCCGCCGAGCGCGGTGAGCATGATCACCGGCACGGGGCCGCGCTCCCGCAGGCGGCGGCAGACGTCGAGGCCGTTCATGCCGGGGAGCATCAGATCGAGCACGACGAGCGCGGGCGCGTGGGCCTCGGCGAGACGCAGGGCCTCGGGGCCGTCACCTGCGCGGTCGACCCGGAACCCGGCACGTTCGAGGTAGGCGGTGACGACCTCGGCGACCGTCGGGTCGTCGTCGACGACGAGGATGGTGTGCATGGCTCCAGTGTCCCCGCCCGCGCGGCGCCGCCGGTCCTGGCGTGTCTTACGTCTCGGTGACGGAAACAAGCGCCGACGCGGAAGCACGGGCGGGTGCGGATACGGAAGCGCGCGCGGACGCGGAAGCACGGGCTGACGCGGATACGGAAGCGCGCGCCGGTGACGGGCCGGCCGGGGCCGGCGGGCGGTCCCGCCGCTCGGGCGCCCGGCCGCCTCACGGGAGGGACGCGGCGTAGCCGGTCAGGGTCAGGCCGGTCAAGGCGCGCATGTCGCGGGCCAGGTGCGCCTGGTCCGCGTATCCGGCGCGTACCGCGGCCCCGGCGAACGTGGCATCCGCCCGGACCAGCCCCAGGGCGCGCTGGAGGCGGAGGACCCTGGCGAGCGTCTTGGGGCCGTAGCCGAACCCGTCGAGGGCGCGCCGGTGCAGCTGCCGCGCGCCGAGCCCCACGGCGTCCGCGGTCGCCGCGACGGGGCAGCCGGCGGCGAGGCGGTCCGCGACGGCGCGCAGGAGCGGATCGGGCGCGGGCGACGCGGCGGCCAGGTCCAGCGCGACGGCCTCCAGCTCGGCGGCGGGGTCCGCGGCGGCCCGCAGCCGCCGCACGAACGGCCCGGCCCGGTGCCCCGACCACACGTCCGCGAGGGCCGGGCGCTGGTCGCGCAGCGCGTGGGCGGGCACACCGAGCAGTGCGGGAGCGGTGCCCGGCGGCATCCGTACGCCGACGCAGGCCTCACGTACGGGCGCGTCCGCGACATGGCCCCGGGTGTCGGGGCCCGCGACGGACAGCGCCCCGTCGATCCACAGCAGGTCCATGCAGCCGTCCGGCAGTACGGGCCTGGAGTCGCCCGGCCCGATCTCCCGGCGCCACACGACGGCACCCGGAAACCGCGAGGGACGCTCGCTGTACATGCGTCCAGTCTAGAGAGTCTCCCGGGGCCCTACAGTTCGCCCGGGACGGCGCGAGCGGACGCTCGGCCGCCGAGGGCGGTGCGGCCCGCTGCCGCCGCGAAAAGCCGCCGAAGGCCGCCCCACGGCGCGCAAGGCCGCCAAAGACCGCGCGAGACCGCCAAACGCCGTGTACGGCTCAGCCGTTGAAGTCGCCGCGGTCCCCCCGGTCGCGGTCCCGCTCCTTGTCCTTGTCCTTGTCCTGGGCGCGCAGGCGGCTCTTGAGGTCGTCGGGCGGCAGGAACCGCGACCAGCGCTCGGGGAACTCCGAGGGCATGTCGGGATCGCTCTCGTCCTGTGCCTGGGCCGAGGCCGCCGCCGCCCGCGAGATCAGCTCCGCGGACTGCGCCGAACGCAGCCGTTCGTTGGAGGCGCGGGCCGCCGCCGTGGCGAGGGACGGCCAGACGCGGTCGACCGCCGCGTTCACGGCCGCCCCCACCAGGACCGCGAAAGCGGACACACCGATCCACAGGAGCACCGCGATGGGCGCCGCGAGTGAGCCGTAGATGGTCGGGCCCTCGATCTGGCTGGTGACGTAGATCCGCAGCAGGAAACTGCCCAGAATCCACATGGCGAGGGCGATCAGCGCGCCCGGGACGTCCTCGATCCAGGGCGCTCTGACCGGCACGGACACGTGGTAGAGCGTGGTGAGGAAGGCGATCGACAGGACGATGACGACGGGCCAGTACAGGACGCTGACGACCTCGGTCCCCCACGGCAGCAGCGACACCAGCCGGTCCGGGCCGACCACGGCGAGCGGCAGCACGATCGCGCCGATCACGAGTCCTGCCAGGTACAGCAGGAACGAGAGGATGCGTGTCGCGACGATCCCGCGCCTGCCGTCGAGGCCGTACATCACGGTGATCGTGTCGACGAAGACGTTGACCGCGCGGGAGCCGGACCACAGGGAGATCGCGAAGCCGATGGAGACGATGTCGGGCCTGCCGCCCTCGGTGACGTCCTTGAGCAGCGGCTTGGCGATCTGGTTGACGCCCCGGTCCGACAGCACGGTCCCGACGGCCGTCAGGATGTTCTTGTCGATCGACGCCACCGTGTGGGTGTCGGTCCAGGCGTCGACGTAGCCGAGCAGACCGATCAGCGCCAGCAACAACGGCGGCAGCGACAGCAGCGTCCAGAACGCCGCTTCCGCCGCGAGCCCCAGAATCCGGTACTCCATGCAGGAGTTGACCGTGTCTTTGAGGAGATGCCAGGCCATCTTCCGCTTTGAGACATTGCGGTAGAGCACGCGGGCCCTGCGCAGCCGCCCGGATGGCGGCTCTGGTGTTTCTTTTGCTGCCTGCACCTACTTACCGTATCCGTATGGCACCCAGCACCCACACAGTGACCAACCAGGTTCCGCTCCTGGTGGGGTACGACGTCTTCGGCACGGACTCCGCACTGACCGAGGCAGTGGACCGGCACACCCCGCAGGACCTCCTGGGGGACGTGCGCGAGGAGCTCAGAACGCTCGGCCTCTCGGCGGGTTCCGCGCAGGCCCAGCAGTGGGCGGCTGAGGCGAACGAGAACCCTCCGAAGCTGCGTACGCACGACCGGTACGGCAACCGGATCGACGAGGTCGACTACCACCCCTCGTACCACCGGCTCCTCGGCCACGCCGTCTCCGCGGGGCTGACGGACGCGTGGGGCAGGCCCGCCGGGCACGTCAGGCGCGCCGCCGGGTTCCTCGTGTGGGCGCAGACCGACGCGGGGCACGGCTGCCCGGTGTCGATGACGCACGCGGCGGTGCCCGCGCTGCGCACCGACCCCGCGCTCGCCGCCGAGTGGGAACCGCGGCTGACGTCGCGGGCGTACGAGCCGGGGCTCGCGCCCGGCGGCCGGAAGCCGGGCGTGCTGTTCGGGATGGGCATGACGGAGAAGCAGGGCGGCAGCGACGTCCAGGCCAACACGACGGCGGCCCGGCCGCTGGACGCGGCGGGCGAGTACCTCCTCACCGGGCACAAGTGGTTCTGCTCCGCGCCGATGAGCGACGGCTTCCTGGTGCTCGCGCAGGCTCCCGGCGGGCTGACGTGCTTCCTGCTCGAGCGGGTCCTGCCGGACGGCACGCCCAACGTGTTCCGGCTCCAGCGCCTGAAGGACAAGCTGGGCAACCGGTCCAACGCGTCGGCCGAGGTGGAGTTCGAGGACACGTGGGCGCGCCGGGTCGGCGAGGAGGGCAGGGGGGTGCGCACCATCATCGAGATGGTGGCGGCCACCCGCCTCGACTGCGTGCTGGGCTCGGCGGCGGTGATGCGGCAGTCGGTCGCGCAGGCCGTCCATCACGCCGTCCACCGGCGGGCGTTCGGCGGGGAGCTGGGCGACAAGCCGCTGATGCGCAATGTCCTGGCCGATCTGGCCCTGGAGTCGGAGGCGGCCACGACGCTGGCGCTGCGCCTCGCGGCGGCGTACGACACGGCCTGTGCGGGCGAGGGTGAACTGGCCGCGCGGGAGCGGGCGTTCCTGCGGCTCGCGGTGCCGGTGGCCAAGTACTGGGTGACGAAGCGCTGTACGCCGCTCGCGGTCGAGGCGCTGGAATGCCTGGGCGGCAACGGCTACGTGGAGGAGTCCGGCATGCCGCGGCTGCTGCGGGAGTCGCCGCTCAACTCGATCTGGGAGGGCGCGGGCAACGTGCAGGCTCTCGACGTCCTGCGCGCGGTGCAGCGCGAGCCCGGGGCCCTCGACGCGTTCCTCGGGGAGCTCGGGCGGGCGCGGGGCGCGGACCACCGGCTGGACGGGGCGGTCAAGAACATGCTCACCGAACTCGGGGACCTGGAGGGCATCGAGGGCCGGGCCCGGCGGCTGGTGGAGCGGATGGCGCTGGTGCTCCAGGGGTCCCTGCTGGTGCGGTGGGCGCCGGCCCCGGTCGCGGACGCGTTCTGCGCCTCGCGGCTGGGCGGCGACTGGGGCGTCGCCTTCGGCACGCTGCCGGGCGGCCTCGACCTGGCGCCGGTGGTGAACCGGGCCCGGCCGCAGGCGGCTTGACGGGCTTTCGGCCGGGGCCCGCCTCCTGACGGCCCCTGCGGGCCTGCCTGGCGGCCTCCCGGCCCCGGGCCCGCGGGACTGTCGCCACGGGCCCCTCGGGCGGCCTCCGGGCCCCCTCACGGCCTGCGGGCCGGCACACCGAAACCAGGGGCGGTGCCGCGCCGACACGGCGCCGTCCCTGGCCTGTTCCCACTCTCTTACACGGAGTCAGGAGTACGCGAGAGTTGCACAACGTTGCAGCGTGGAAGTCGTCACGGGCCTTGCCGGGGCCCTCGGCCGAGAGTGCCGCGCGGAGCGCTTTCGGCCACTCCGCCACCGCCGCCGAGGGGGATCGATGAAGGACGTACCGCTCGATCTGGCCCGGCTCATGGCCCAGGACGGAGACCGGGCCATGAGCCTGCTGCGCCGGGTGCGGGACGCGGCGCTCGCCGGTGAACGCCCGCCGGTGGCGCCCCGGCCGGAGATCGGCGCGTCGTGGGAGCGGATGGCGGGCTTCGGGGTGCTCTCCGAGCGGCTGGGCGAGCGGGTCGCGGTGGGCCGGGCCGAACTGGAGCACCGCAGACGCGCCACGGCGCTCGCGGAGACGATGCCCACCGTCGGTGGCGCGTTGACGGACCTGGCGAACGCGTCGTCGCAGATGGTCGCGGTCACCGATGAGGAGGGCACGGTGCTGTGGCGCTCGGGCGACGGGGCGGTGCTGCGCGGGGCCGAGGCGATACGGCTGGAGGAGGGCGTGGTCTGGGCCGAGCACGCCACGGGCACCAACGCGATCGGCACGGCGCTCGCGACCCGCGCCCCGGTCCAGGTGCACGCGGCGGAGCACTTCGTCGGGGCGCTGCACACCTGGACCTGTGCGGCGGCTCCGGTGCGCGACCCGCGCGACGGGCGGCTGCTGGGCACGGTGGACGTGTCGGGTCCCGCGCGCGGCTTCCATCCGTCGACCCTGCCGCTGGTGACCTCGGTGGCGCGGCTCGCGGAGTCCGAACTGCGGGAGCGGCACCGGAAAGCGGTGGAGCGGCTGCGGTCGGTGGCGGCGCCGGTGCTGTGCCGGGTGACGGGGCGGGCGGTCGTGGTCGATCCGCACGGCTGGACCGCGGCGGTCACGGGGATGGCGCCGGTGGACCGGATCGCGTTGCCGAAGTCGTTTCGCGCGGGGCGCCTGTGGCATCCGGCGCTCGGCGGGTGCACGGTCGAGCCGCTGCCGGGCGGCTGGCTGCTCCGCCTGGACGGGGAGGGCGCGTCCGCGGATGCCGCGAGCCGGGTGGTGCTGGACGTGAGCGTGCCGCGCCGCCGCTCGCTGGTGGTGTCGGGTCCCGCGGGCAGCTGGCGGCAGGAGCTGAGCCCGCGCCACGCGGAGCTGCTGTACGTGCTGGCGGTGCACCGGTCGGGGCGCAGCGCGGCCCAGCTCGCGGGGGACGTGTTCGGCGACGCGACGCGCACGGTGACGGTGCGGGCGGAGATGTCGCGGATGCGCCGCCATCTGTCGGGGGTGCTCGACCACCGGCCCTACCGCTTCCGTGAGGAGGTCGAGGTGGAGCTGGTGGCCCCGGCGGACCTGGCGGACCTGCTGCCGCACTCGACCGCGCCCGCGGTGCTGGGGGCGCGGCGTGATTGCCTTGCGCCATGAGCACGATCACCGTGACCACCTGGTCCCTGCGGCAGACGTCCCCCGCCGACCTGCGCCCGGCGCGGGGGCCCGTGGCCGGTGTGCGGATCGTCCGGGCCGAGGTGCCGTCGCCCGAGTTCAGCCGGTTCCTGTACACGGCGGTCGGCGGCGACGTGCGGTGGACGGACCGGCTCGGGCTCGGGTACGAGCAGTGGGCGGCGCTGCTCGCGGCGCTGGTCGTGGAGACGTGGGTCGCGTACGAGAACGGCACTCCGGCGGGGTACGCGGAGCTCGCGGCGGGGGCGGACGGGGCGGTGGAGATCGTCTACTTCGGGCTGCTGCCGGCGTTCCGGGGCCGGCGCATCGGGGGGCATCTGCTCACCTGCGCGACGGCGCGCGCCTGGGACCTGGGCGAACGGTGGCCGGAGCTGTCCGCGACGCGGACGGTATGGCTGCACACCTGCTCGAAGGACGGGCCGCACGCGATGGGCAACTATCTGCGGCGGGGGTTCACGGTGTTCGACACGAAAGTCGGGCAGGAGCCCGACGTACTGTCCCCCGGGCCCTGGCCAGGGGCCCTCTCGCGGCCTCTGAACCAACCATGACCAAGGATCGTCGTCTCATTCGGCGAGATACTTTCGTCCGCATGACGGACAATGGTGGACTCGCCGGATTGCGCCGTGAAACGCTTTCGTCATGTCTGATGCTGGTATTGCTCTGGTGAGTCGGCGGCACGTCGATCTCTGCCGCATGTCCAGCGCCATCTGTTCGGTGAGCTGAGCCTCCCAGCACTCCCCGTTTTCGAGCTCCACGCCTGTACCCAGCGGCGCAGCGCAGCGCCTGCGTGTACCCGTGCGGCCGTGAGCCGCCCTCCCGCAGTCCCGAAGGACGTAATCACCATGGCCGCCATGCCGGAAAACTCCGAACCCGCACGCCCGCGCCGCAAGGTGAGCCGCCACCGCGGGGAGGGCCAGTGGGCCAAGGGGCACTTCACTCCGCTCAACCCCAACGAGCAGAGCAAGAAGGATGACGACGGTCTCAATGTGCGGACACGCATTGAGACGATCTACTCGCGCGCGGGCTTCGACTCGATCGACCCCGCCGACCTCCGCGGCCGGATGCGCTGGTGGGGGCTGTACACGCAGCGCAAGCCCGGGATCGACGGCGGCAAGACCGCGATCCTGGAGCCCGAGGAGCTGGACGACCGCTACTTCATGATGCGGGTCAGGATCGACGGCGGGCGGCTCACCACCGAGCAGCTCCGCGTCATCGGCGGCATCTCCGAGGAGTTCGCCCGCGGCACCGCGGACATCACCGACCGGCAGAACATCCAGCTGCACTGGATCGACATCGAGAACGTGCCGGAGATCTGGCGGCGCCTCGAAGGGGTCGGCCTGTCCACGACCGAGGCCTGCGGCGACGTGCCCCGCGTGATCATCGGCTCCCCGGTGGCCGGCATCGCCGAGGACGAGATCATCGACGGCACGCCCGCGATCGACGAGATCACCGAGAAGTACATCGGCTCCAAGGAGTTCTCGAACCTCCCCCGCAAGTTCAAGACCGCGATCTCCGGCTCGCCCGTCCTCGACGTGGTGCACGAGATCAACGACATCGCCTTCGTCGGCGTCGAGCACCCCGAGCACGGCCCCGGCTTCGACCTGTGGGTCGGCGGCGGCCTGTCCACCAACCCGAAGATCGGGGTGCGCCTCGGCGCCTGGGTGCCGCTCGGCGAGGTGCACGAGGTGTGGGCCGGCGTCGTCGGGATCTTCCGCGACTACGGCTACCGGCGGCTGCGCACCCGCGCCCGCCTGAAGTTCCTGGTGGCCGACTGGGGCCCGGAGGAGTTCCGGCGGGTCCTCCAGGACGAGTACCTCGAGCGCGAGCTCATCGACGGCCCCCCGCCCGCCGAGCCCGTCTCCCGGTGGCGCGACCACCTCGGTGTGCACCGGCAGCAGGACGGCCGGTTCTACGTGGGCTTCGCCCCGCGCGTGGGCCGGGTCGACGGGCCGACCCTGACGAAGCTCGCCGACCTGGCCGCCGCGCACGGCTCGGACCGGCTGCGCACGACCGTCGAGCAGAAGATGCTCATCCTCGACGTGGCCGAGGACCGGGTGGAGTCGCTGGTCGAGGGACTCGCGGCGCTCGGCCTCCAGGCCCGGCCCTCGCCGTTCCGGCGCGGGGTGATGGCCTGCACCGGTATCGAGTTCTGCAAGCTCGCGATCGTGGAGACGAAGCAGCGCGGCGCCGACCTCATCGACGAACTGGAGCGCAGGCTCCCGGACTTCGACGAGCCGATCAGCATCAACCTGAACGGCTGCCCCAACGCGTGCGCCCGTATCCAGGTCGCGGACATCGGACTCAAGGGCCAGCTCGTGCTGGACGGCGAGGGCAACCAGGTGGAGGGCTTCCAGGTGCACCTGGGCGGCGCGCTCGGCCTGCGGGCCGGCTTCGGCCGCAAGGTCCGGGGCCTGAAGGTCACCGCCGAGGAGCTGCCGGACTACGTCGAGCGCGTCCTGACCCGCTTCCAGAAGGAGCGCGAGGACGGTGAGCGCTTCGCGGCCTGGGCCGCGCGGGCCGGCGAGGAGGCGCTGTCGTGAGGACCGCCACCGCGTCCCCGGGGGCAGCCGCCCGCCCGGCCCTGCCGTCCTCCCCGCCGCCGCGGAGTCCGCGATGACCGAACGCGCCGCACCCTTCTACTGCCCCTACTGCGGTGACGAGGATCTCCGCCCGAGCGAACAGCGCCACGGAGCCTGGGAGTGCGCGGCCTGCAACCGGGCCTTCCACCTCACGTTCCTCGGGCTCCTGGCCCGCGGAGCGCCACGGAGTGACGGAGGGGAAGAGATATGAGCAGTCCGACCGGCACCGAGGACCTGCGGGCGCTCGCCGAGCGCGCGGGGCGCGACCTGGAGGACGCGTCCGCGCAGGAGATCATGGCCTGGGCGGCCAGGGCCTTCGGCAGGCGCCTGTGCGTGACGTCCTCGATGGAGGACGCCGTCGTCGCCCATCTCGCGTCCACGGCCCTGCCCGGCGTCGACGTGGTGTTCCTCGACACCGGCTACCACTTCCCCGAGACGATCGGCACCAGGGACGCGGTGGACGCGGTGATGGACGTGAACGTCATCACGCTCACGCCGCGGCAGAGCGTCGCGGAACAGGACGCCGAGTACGGGCCGAGGCTCCACGACCGCGACCCCGACCTGTGCTGCGCGCTGCGCAAGGTCGCGCCGCTGAACGAGGGCCTCGCCGGATACGACGCGTGGGCCACCGGGCTGCGCCGCGACGAGTCGCCCACCCGGGCCGGCACCCCCGTGGTCGCCTTCGACGAGAAGCGCGGCAAGGTGAAGATCAGCCCGATCGCGCGGTGGTCACAGGAAGACGTGGAACAGTACGCGGCAGAGCACGGGGTCCTCACCAACCCGCTGCTCATGGACGGCTACGGGTCGGTCGGCTGCGCGCCGTGCACCCGTCGGCTGCTGGCGGGCGAGGACGCACGCGCCGGACGCTGGGCGGGACTCGGCAAGACGGAATGCGGCATCCACGCATGACCGTTGACCGCGCCACCGCGGGGCACGCGGCCGGCCCGGCGGCCGGTCACACCGTACGCGGCACGGACGCGACCGGCGGCGGCGCCGACACGAGCCCGACACCCCCGACAACCCCGATAACTTCGACAACTTCGACGACACCCAGGAGAACGAGTTGAGCGTGACGGACCAGGGCGCCACGGTCTGGCTCACCGGGCTGCCCAGCGCGGGCAAGACGACCATCGCGCGGGAGCTCGCCGGGCAGCTGCGGGCCCAGGGGCACCGCGTCGAGGTGCTGGACGGCGACGAGATCCGGGAGTTCCTCTCCGCGGGCCTCGGCTTCAGCCGCGAGGACCGGCACACCAATGTGCAGCGCATCGGGTTCGTCGCGGAACTGCTCGCGTCCCAGGGCGTGAAGGCGCTCGTCCCGGTCATCGCGCCGTACGCGGACAGCCGCGAGGCCGTGCGCAAGCGGCACGCGGCCGAGGCCACCGCCTACCTGGAGGTGCATGTCGCGACACCCGTCGAGGTGTGCAGCGTCCGGGACGTCAAGGGCCTGTACGCGAAGCAGGCGGCCGGCGAGATCTCGGGACTGACCGGCGTGGACGACCCCTACGAGGAGCCCACGGCGCCCGACCTGCGGATCGAGTCGCACACCCAGTCCGTGCAGGAGTCAGCGGCGGCGCTGCACGCGCTGCTCACCGAAAGGGGTCTCGCGTGACCACGACCGTCAAGGGCGCTGGGGAGGGCACCGACGCGCCGTACGCGCTCAGCCACCTGGACGCGCTGGAGTCGGAGGCGGTGCACATCTTCCGCGAGGTGGCGGGCGAGTTCGAGCGGCCGGTGATCCTCTTCTCCGGCGGCAAGGACTCGATCGTGATGCTGCACCTGGCGCTGAAGGCGTTCACGCCCGCGCCGGTGCCGTTCTCGCTGCTGCACGTCGACACAGGGCACAACTTCCCCGAGGTGCTGGCGTTCCGGGACCGGGTCGTCGCCGAGCACGGGCTGCGGCTCCATGTCGCCTCCGTACAGGAGTACATCGACGCGGGCACACTGCGCGAGCGCCCCGACGGCACCCGCAACCCGCTCCAGACCGTGCCGTTGACGGAGCGCATCCAGTCCGAGCGGTTCGACGCGGTGTTCGGCGGCGGCCGGCGCGACGAGGAGAAGGCCCGCGCCAAGGAGCGGGTGTTCTCGCTGCGGGACGAGTTCTCGCAGTGGGACCCGCGCCGCCAGCGCCCCGAGCTGTGGCAGCTGTACAACGGGCGGCACGCGCCGGGCGAGCACGTGCGGGTCTTCCCGATCTCCAACTGGACCGAGCTGGACGTGTGGCAGTACATCGCCCGCGAGGAGATCGCCCTGCCGGAGATCTACTTCGCACACGAGCGCGAGGTGTTCAACCGGAGCGGGATGTGGCTGACCGCGGGCGGCTGGGGCGGCCCGCGGCAGGGCGAGCGGGTGGAGAAGCGCACGGTGCGCTACCGCACGGTCGGCGACATGTCCTGCACCGGCGCCGTCGACTCGGACGCGGCGACGCTGGACGCCGTGATCGCCGAGATCGCCACCGCGCGGCTCACCGAGCGGGGCGCGACCCGCGCCGACGACAAGCTGTCCGAGGCGGCCATGGAAGACCGCAAGCGCGAGGGGTACTTCTAACCATGACCACTGCCACCGAGCAGTTCGCGGAGGGGCTGTCGGCGACGACGCTGCTGCGCTTCGCCACCGCGGGCTCCGTGGACGACGGCAAGTCCACCCTCGTGGGCCGGCTGCTGCACGACTCGAAGTCCGTCCTGGCCGACCAGTTGGAGGCCGTGGAGCACGCCTCGCGCAGCCGCGGCCAGGAGGCGCCCGACCTGGCTCTGCTGACGGACGGCCTGCGGGCCGAGCGCGAGCAGGGCATCACCATCGACGTGGCGTACCGCTACTTCGCCACCGCCAGGCGGCGGTTCATCCTCGCCGACACCCCGGGGCACGTGCAGTACACGCGCAACATGGTGACCGGCGCGTCCACCGCGGAGCTGGCCGTCGTCCTGGTCGACGCGCGCAACGGCGTGGTGGAGCAGACCCGCAGGCACGCGGCGGTCGCCGCGCTGTTGCGGGTGCCGCACGTGGTGCTGGCCGTCAACAAGATGGACCTGGTCGACTACGCGGAACCGGTGTTCGCACGGATCGCCTCCGCGTTCACCTCGTACGCCGAGTCGCTGGGCGTACCCGAGGTGACGGCGATCCCGATCTCCGCGCTCGCCGGGGACAACGTCGTGGAGCCGTCCGCGCACATGGACTGGTACGGCGGCCCGACGGTGCTCGAACACCTGGAGTCCGTGCCGGCCGGCCACGACCTCGCCGACTGCCCGGCCCGCTTCCCCGTGCAGTACGTGATCAGGCCGCAGTCGCCGAGCCATCCCGACTACCGCGGCTACGCGGGCCAGATCGCGTCCGGTGTGCTGCGGGTGGGCGACGCGGTGACGGTGCTGCCCTCCGGCAGGACATCGACCGTCGAGGGCATCGACGCCCTCGGCGAGAGCGTGTCGGTGGCGTGGGCGCCGCAGTCCGTGACGGTGCGGCTCGCGGACGACATCGACGTGTCGCGCGGCGACCTGATCGCCCCGGCCGCGACGGCGCCCGCCACGACGCGGGACATCGAGGCGACGGTGTGCCATGTGGCGGACCGTCCGCTGACGGTGGGTCAGCGAGTGCTCGTGAAGCACACCACACGCACGGTGAAGGCGATCGTGAAGGACATCCCGTCGCGGCTGACGCTCGCGGACCTGTCCCAGCACCCCGCGCCGGGGCAGCTCGTCGCGAACGACATCGGCCGCGTCGTGGTGCGTACGGCCGAGCCGCTGGCGCTCGACGCGTACGCCGACTGCCGCCGTACGGGCTCGTTCCTGCTGATCGACCCGGCGGACGGCACCACGCTGACGGCGGGCATGGCCGGCAGCGCGTTCGCCGAGAAGGCCGCGGAGACGGCTGAGGCGGCGGAGGACGAGGGCTGGGACTTCTGATGTGCGAACGGGCGCGGGACGTCTACGGGACGTTCGCGAAGGAGGGCGGCCGGGTGGGCAGCGGCGCGCTCGGAGCCGGCACCGGCGGTGTGGCGCGATGTGTGCGATGACGTACGCGCACCGCTCGCGCGCCCACACCCCCCACGTGCCCGCTCCGCACCGACCTCCATCCGCCGACGTACCGGACACGCCCCCGTGATCACGCGGGACGCGCTCTCCGGGTCACCGAGAGGACCAGCCTCCCGATGTCCGTTCTCCGTACCTCCGCACGCCGACGCCTGGCCGTCGTCACGGCCCTGCCGCTCGCCGCGCTGCTGATCACCTCCTGCGGCTACGGCTCCAAGGCCGACAAGAGCGCCGCCTCGCCCGCGGCGTCCACCGGCGGGAAGAAGCTCTCCGCCGACCAGGTCAGGATCGGGTACTTCCCGAACCTGACCCACGCCACCGCCCTGGTCGGCGTCCAGCGCGGCATCTTCCAGAAGGACCTGGGCGGCACCCAGGTCAAGGGCACGACGTTCAACGCGGGCCCGTCCGAGGTCGAGGCGCTCAACGCGGGCAGCATCGACATCGGCTTCATCGGCCCCTCCCCCGCCATCAACGCCTACACCCAGTCCGGCGGCAAGAGCCTCAAGATCATCGGCGGTTCGGCCTCCGGCGGCGTCAAGCTGGTCGTCAACCCGAAGAAGGTCAAGTCGGTGGACGACCTCAAGGGCAAGAAGATAGCGACGCCGCAGCTCGGCAACACGCAGGACGTCGCCTTCCTCAACTGGCTGAACAGCAAGGGCTGGAAGGTCGATCCGCAGTCCGGCAAGGGCGCGGTGTCGGTCGTCCGCGAGGACAACAGTGTGACCGTGGACGCCTTCAGGACCGGGGCGATCGACGGCGCCTGGGTGCCCGAACCCACCGCCTCGCAGCTGCTCGGCGAGGGCGGCAAGACGCTCATCGACGAGTCGAGCCTGTGGCCGGGCAAGAAGTTCGTGATCACCAACATCGTGGTGTCGCAGTCCTTCCTCAAGGCGCACCCGGACGTCGTGCAGGCCGTGCTCAAGGGCTCCGTCGACACCAACAAGTGGATCAACGCCAACCCGGACCAGGCGAAGGCGTCCGCGAACGACGCGCTCAAGTCGCTGTCCGGCAAGGCCCTCAAGCCGAGCGTCCTCGACTCGGCCTGGCCGTCGATCAGGATCACCGACGACCCGCTGGCGGCCACGCTCCAGGCGGAGGCGGACCACGCCGTCTCGGCGGGCCTCCTCAAGAAGCCCGACCTCAAGGGCATCTACGACCTGGACCCGCTGAACAAGGTGCTCACGTCCGAGGGGCGGCCGACCGTGTCGGACGCCGGCCTCGGCGCGAAGTGACCCCGCTCGGAACGCTGCACGAGTAGCGGTACCCGTCAACCCGTCCCCATTCCGCACGCCACGAACGCTCCCAGGAGGTGACGACCATGGCGTCCTCGCTCGTCAAGGCCGCCGACGAGACCCCGGCGGTGGAGCACGCCGCCCGGATCGACCATGTCTCGAAGGCATTCGGCACGGCCGCAGGCCGCCAGCTCGTCCTGGACGACATCACCCTCGATGTCGCCCCCGGCGAGTTCGTCACACTCCTGGGGGCGTCCGGCTGCGGCAAGTCGACGCTGCTCGGGCTCGTGGCGGGGCTCGACGAGCCCACGGCGGGCACGATCAGCACCGGCGGCAGGCCGGCCCTGATGTTCCAGGAGCACGCCCTCTTCCCGTGGCTGACCGCCGGCAAGAACATCGAGCTGGCGCTCCGGCTGCGGGGCGTCCCGCGGCCGGCGCGGCGCGGCGAGGCGGAGCGGCTGCTCGAACTGGTCCGGCTGAAGGGCGCGTACGGCAAGCGCGTGCACGAGCTGTCCGGCGGGATGCGCCAGCGTGTCGCGCTGGCCAGGGCACTGGCGCAGGACAGCAGACTGCTGCTGATGGACGAGCCGTTCGCCGCGCTCGACGCCATCACCCGGGACGTGCTGCACGACGAACTGACCCGGATCTGGCGCGAGACGGACGTGTCCGTCCTGTTCGTCACGCACAACGTGCGCGAGGCGGTGCGGCTCGCGCAGCGGGTCGTCCTGCTCTCCTCGCGCCCCGGCAGGGTGGCGCGGGAGTGGCAGGTCGACATCCCGCAGCCGCGCCGCATCGAGGACCCGGCCGTCGCCGCGCTGTCCGTCGAGATCACCGAACAACTCCGTGGGGAGATCCGCCGCCATGGCCAGCACTGACACGACGCCGCCGGACGCCGCCGAGGGCGCGCCGGACGCCCGGCAGGACCTGGCGGGGCTCGAAGCGGGCCTGGACGCGCTGGAGACCTCGGGCCCCGCCCGGGTGCCGCTGCGGCGCACCCTGGTCGCGAAGGTGCTGCCACCGGTGACCGCGATCGTGCTGGTGCTGGTGGTGTGGGAGCTGCTGGTGCTCGCGCACGTCGCGCCCAGCTACAAGCTGCCCTCGCCCGGTGCCGTGTGGGGCGAGGTGACGGACGCCTGGGAGCAGGGCACCCTGCTCGGCTACATCTGGACGAGTGTGGAGCGGGGCCTGCTCGGCTTCCTGCTCGCGCTGGTGATCGGCACGCCGCTCGGCCTGGTGGTGGCCCGCGTCAAGCCGGTGCGGGCGGCGATCGGCCCGATCCTCTCGGGCCTCCAGTCGCTGCCGTCGGTGGCGTGGGTGCCGCCCGCGGTCATCTGGCTGGGGCTGAACGACCGGATGATGTACGCGGTGATCCTGCTGGGCGCGGTCCCGTCGATCGCGAACGGCCTGGTCTCCGGGGTGGACCAGGTGCCGCCCCTGTACCTGCGGGCCGGGCGGACGCTGGGCGCGACGGGGCTGCGGGGCACGTGGCACATCGTGATGCCGGCCGCGCTGCCCGGCTATCTGGCAGGCTTGAAGCAGGGCTGGGCGTTCTCCTGGCGGTCGCTGATGGCCGCGGAGATCATCGCGTCCTCCCCCGATCTCGGCATCGGCCTCGGCCAGCTGCTGGAGAACGGCCGCACCAACAGCAGCATGTCCATGGTGTTCCTGGCGATCTTCCTGATCCTGATCGTCGGTGTCGCGGTGGACCTGCTGGTCTTCAGTCCGCTGGAGCGGTGGGTGCTCCGCAGCCGCGGCCTCGTCACCAAGAGTTGATCCGCATGCACGACGTACGTCCCGTCCTGCTCGTCATCGCCCACGGCAGCCGCGATCCGCGGCACGCGGCGACCGTCCACGCGCTCGCCGAGCGCGTCAGGTCGCAGCGGCCGGGGCTCCGGGTGGAGACGGGCTTCCTCGACTTCAACGCGCCGTCGGTGCCCGGGCTGCTGGACCGGCTCGCGGCGCAGGCGCGCGAGGACGGCGTGGTGCGCGAGGTGGTGGCGGTGCCGCTGCTGCTGACGCGCGCCTTCCACGCCAAGGCGGACATCCCGGCCGTGCTGGGCGAGGCGTCCGCGCGCCATCCGCTGCTGCGGCTCCGGCAGGCGCCCGTGCTCGGGCCCTCGCCGCTGCTGCTGCGGGCGCTGGACCGGCGCCCCCCCGAGGCCGGGCTGCGGCCGGCCGACCGCCCGTCGACCGGGGTCGTCCTCGCGTCCGCGGGCTCCACCGACCCGGAGGCGGGCGCGGTGATCGGCGGCATCGCGCGGGAGTGGCGGCGCGCCGGCTGGTGCGCTGTGCGGCCCGCGTTCGCCTCCGCGGCGCTCCCCCGTACCGAGGACGCGGTGCGGGAGCTGCGGGCGGCGGGGGCACGGCGGGTGGCCGTGGCGCCGTACGTGATCGCGCCGGGCCGGCTGCCCGACCGGATCGCCGCAGGAGCGGCGGCGGCGGGCGCCGATGTCCTGGCGGACGTGCTGGGCCCGGCGCCGGAGGTGGCCGACCTGCTGTTGGCGCGGTACGCGGAGGCCGCGGCGCTGTTCGCCGCGGAGCCCTTCGCGGCCCGCGCGCGCGGCGGCGGCCGGCCTGACCGGGTGCCCGCGCCGCGCTCGGCCTGACAGCGCGCGCCGCGCGCCAGGTCCCACCGCTGCGCGCGACGCGGTGGGACCCGCGGTGGCGGATCAGTACACGCCCTCGATGACGGTGTGCTCGCCGAACGTGGGCAGCGGGCCGACCTCGCCGACCGAGTCGCCCACGGCGCCCGCCGGCGGTTCGACCCGTACGGCCGTGTCGCGTTCGAGGTTGTTGGGCAGCAGGAACGACGCACTCACGTGGTTCATCACGACCTGGCCGCGCTCGCCGTACGCCACCGGCATGCCGGTGTCCGGGTCGATCACGCGGAAGGTGGTGAACGGGGTCTGCGGGTCGAAGACGCACGGGTCGTCGGGGCCCGTGCCGACGCGCTCCGGGGCGCCCCCGGCGATCATGGTGCTTCCGTAGACGCCGAGCAGCGGTATCCCCGGCCACACTTCGCCGCGCAGCAGAGCGCGGGTGTCCTCGTTCATGTGGGCGCCGCCCCACATGATGCCCTTGACCCAGTCGCCGACGAGTTCGGTGAGTTCGTCGTCGGTGGCGAACGCCTCGAGCAGCGGCGGCGTGCTCATCACGCCGCCGATCCGCTGCCCGCGCAGGACGTGCCGGGACTGCTCAAGGAGGTGGGCGACGTACGCCGAGACCTCGTCGGGGCGCTCCGCGCCGGCGAGCCGCTTCACCCAGCGGGGGTCGAAGTCGACGCTGTAGGCGATGCCCCCGCGGGCCTGGATCACCCGGCCGACCAGGTTGCCGACCATGTGCGGCCCGGTGGGGCAGAGCATCAGCCAGTCCACGTCCCGGGGGACGCCGGCCGCGTCGAGTTCGGCGCCGAGGAAGTCGGCGTTCTGGTCGGCCCAGTGCTGGAGGAGGGGGACCCGTTTGGGGGCGCCGGTCGTCCCGCCGCTCTCGAAGACCCCGACGACGGGGGTGCTCGGACCGAACCCCTGCGGGATCAGGTCCCGTGCGGCGACGTCGCGGAGTTCGTCGGTGACGTTGGGGAAGAGGGCCAGGTCGTCCACGGTCTTGACGTCCGCGCGCGGGTCGAAGCCGAGGGTCGCGGCGCGCCTGAGCCAGAACGGCGACCCCGTCTCGGGGCCGAAGTGCCAGGCCATGGCGGCCCTGATGAACTCGTCGGGGTCGCGCGGCCGGCCGACGGGCAGATCGAGGATGGGGACGCCTGAGGATACGGACACGTCATCTCCTGCTCGGGAGTGGGGGGTTGGCCGGGGTGGTCGGTGGGTCAGCCGCGCGCGAGCGCCTTGGAGCGCATCAGGAACGAGCTGAGGTAGTCGTCGTGCGGGACGCCGGGGGCCATCCAGTGCGTGGGGCGGTCACCGATGTAGAGGTTCCTGATGTCGGGGTCCGCGTACAGCTCGTCCAGCAGGTCCTCGTCGGAGGTGAGCGCCGTGAGGACGAGGCTGCCGGTGAGGGCGCGCGCGCCGGCCTGACGGGTCCAGGGCGCCACCCATACGCAGGGGAAGGGCAGTTCGACGCCGGTCTGGGGGGCCGCAGGGTCGTCGAGTTCGAAGACTGCGGGGCGCAGCACGGCGCTGCCGTCGCCGAGGTCGTCCACGACGCCGTCGCCTCCGAGGTGGGCGCGGGCGCCCCGGGCGCGGTCGAGCAGGTGCCGCTCGATGGCGCGCGCGCCAGCGAGCGGATGGACGGGGAGCACCGCCTTCTCGTGGTGCGGCGGCAGGCTGGGGATCGTGGCGAGGCGCTCGGCGAGGGCCGCGGCGAGCGGCGCGGGGTCGCCCTCCACGAAGACGGCGGTGGCGTTGACGCAGGCGGTTCCGCCATGCCGGGCCACGGAGTCGACGATCACGTCGATGTGCTCGCGCCAGTCCGTATCGGCGGTGATGAGGATCTTGGAGCGGCCGGGGCCGTTGGGCAGCACGGTCGGGTCGTCGGCGTACTTGTCGATGACCTCCTGGCCGCCGTACACCATGCTCAGGTCGGCCGAGAGCAGGATCTGGCCGGCCGTGGCGTGGTCGGTCGGCAGCAGGGCGACGCCGTCGTCGCCGAAGCCGGCCTCACGCAGGGCGGAGACCAGCCGGAACGGGGTGAGCGGCTCGCGGCGCGACGGCCGCACGGCGACCCGGAAGCCCAGGGCCACGGCTTCGAGCCACAGCGCGTGCACGCCCGGGTGGTTGCCCGCCGCGTGCACGGCGAAGACCTCGCCGCGCCGGACCCAGCCGCCCGAGCCGCCCCGGACGGGGGCGTCGCGCCAGTCCAGGGCCGCGCCGTTCGGGCGGCCCGCCTGTGCGCTGGTGTACGCCTCGGCCGCGGCGGTCCTGATCGCGTCAACCGCGGAGCTCACATTGGCGAGTGGGGTGCCGGACAGCCGGCAGACCGTGTCCCGGTACTCGGCCGCGGTCATCCCGGCGACCGTGCCGTCCGCGAACATCTCGCCCGCCCGCTCGAGGGCGGGGAGCCTGAGGTCCAGCGGGAGGGGCCTGGCGCGCCCGAGCGCCTTCATCGTCCGCTTGACGTACAGGCTTGGCACGAGGCTGAGTTCGGCCACCGTCTGCCCGTACACGTCGGTCACGTCGGCGCGGTCTCGGGTGCGGAACGGGCCGGCCGGGCCCAGGGCGTCGAGTTGCGTGATCATGCCGCTCCTGTGGGGAGGAAGGGACACCACCATGGGCCACTGATCGGGCACTTGGCGTCACACCCACGGTGACTTTCCTTTACGATCATGTCAAGTAAAGCCATGGCAAGCTATTCTCGTCCGATGCGGCGAACGGCTGGAAACACACCCTCGCGGGGCGCGGCGGCGAGTGACGCGCGGTCCGCGACCCGGGGGCCCGGCAGACCGCGGGACCCATCCGTGGAGACCGCGATACTGAGGGCGACGGTCGCCAGGCTGGCGGCCGACGGCTACTCGCGCATGACCATCGGAGACATCGCCGCCGACGCGGGAGTCACCCGTCCCACCGTGTACAGGCGGTGGGCGAACAAGCGCCAACTGGTCATGGAAGCGCTGGACTTCAGCTTCCAGCAGGACGAGGCGGAACAGCCCACGGACCACATCGACGCACTGGGACCGGTCGCCGCGCTCAAGGAGGCGCTGCGCCTCGTGGACCCGCGCGGGCTGCACGGCCGCGGCCTGAAGATCGTCGGGAACGCGCTGGTGGAGGCGGAACGCGAGCCCGATCTGCTCGAACTCGTCCGCCGCCACGCGGTGGAGCCGCGGACGCGGGTACTCGGCAGGACCCTGCGGCGGCTGGACGACGAGGGGCTGCTGCGCCCCGGACTCGATCTCGGCACGCTGGCCGACCTGTGCCTGGGCAGCTACTACTCGGCCTACCTCAGGAGCGCGGACACACCGACCGACCTGCCCGACCGGGTGGTGGACACGCTGTGGCCGCTGATCGCGGCGCCCGGCGCGGCGGCGGACACCTGACGGACAGCGGCCGGTGCCGGTGTCCCCCGGGAGCCGGCCCCGACGCCCCGCCGACCGCAGGCCGATGGCGCGTTCGCGTCGGGGCGTGCGGGCCGGGCGGCACGCCGGGGGCGCCGCACCGGCGGGGGATGTGCGCCCGGCCGGCGGTCAGGACCCGGCCGCGTCCGGCGCCGCCGCCTTCTCCACGCGCCCCCGCCGTTCGGCGGCGGGCAGCGAACCGGCCGGGCGGTGCTCGGCGGCGTAGGCGTCGGCCAGCCGCTGGAGGGTCTCGTTGACCGGGGTGGCCACCCCGTGCACCCGGCCGAGCAGGACGATCTCGCCGTTCAGGTAGTCCGTCTCGATCGTGCCGGTACCGCGGGTGAGGGACTGCCAGGACGAACCGCCGCCGCGGCCTGAGCCGGTGGCCTGGTCGAGGTGGATGAGGGCGCGCGCCTCGTCCTGCTCCGCCTGTGTCGCACAGTCGATCCCGGCGGCGGCCAGCACCGCCCAGCCCTCGGCGAGGGCACGCCGGTAGACCACCTCGGCGTCCGCGTCCGCGAGTCCGGACAGCGCCTCGACCGCGTTGGCGAGGTTGGAGAGCAGCTTGGCGTACTTCCACCGCATCGCGTCGGCCACGACGGGGGCGAGCAGCCGCGCGCCCTCCAGGTCCGCGCCGATGGACCGCGCGGTGTCGTCCGTGCCCGAGGGGTAGCGGCCGAAGTGCAGGATGCCGGTGTACGGGGTGCTCGGCGCGAGCACCGCGCCCGGCCCGGTCAGGGTGGCGGGCAGCCAGACGCACATCGCGTACACCCGCCGAAAGAGGCGCAGGGCGAGGCGCTCGCTCTCCACGCCGTTCTGCGCGCACACCAGGGGCAGCCGCTCCCCCGCAGTGCCGCCGCCCTGGACCGGCCGGCCCGCCCAGGCGGTCAGCGCCGCCCGGCTGTCCTGGGTCTTGACCGCGAGGACCAGCACGTCGTCCGGGCGCAGCGCGACGCCGTCCGGCTCCTCGGCGACGGGGACGGTGTGCACCCGTGTCCCCTCGGGCGTGGTGAGGGCAAGGCCCTTCTCGCGCAGCGCCTCGTGGTGGCGGCCGCGGGCGACGAGGACGACGTCCGTGCCGGCCTCCGCGAGCCGGCCCCCGATGCTGCCGCCGACGGCGCCCGCCCCGATGATGATGTACCGCATGCCGGTCCCTCCGCTGTCCGCCGGTGTGTGAGCCGGGCCCTTCCCCGGGACCCGGTGGCCGCCATCCTGCCAGGCGGGGCGTGCGCGGCGCGGCACCCGCCGGGGACGGCGGCGGGCGCGCGCGTCGAAGGCCCGGCGTCCGGCGGCGGGTGCGCGTCGGGGCCGCACCGGTCCGGCAGGCGGACGCCGGACCAACCCCGGGTGTACCAGAGCGCGTTGCCGGCCTGCCCGGTCATCTCTTCGGCAGCTGTTCCTGTCCTGTCCATGCCGTGCACCGCGGGGCCGCCACCCGGTGCCGCGAGTCTTTCCTGGCCCCAGAAGCCGGCTCATCGCCGAGTTGAGAGGACCCCAGGACATGAACGACGAAGCTGCGGAGCCGAGTACGACCCCCCGCTCCGGCCCGACCCGGCGCAGACTCCTCGGTTCCGCCGCCACGGTCGGCGCGCTCGCCGCCGTGGACGCCGCGCTGCCGAGCAACGTACGCAAGGCGGTCGCCGCCGGTGCCACCAAGGGCGGCAAACTCTCGGACATCAAGCACGTGGTGCTGCTGATGCAGGAGAACCGCTCGTTCGACCACTACTTCGGCACGCTCTCCGGCGTACGCGGCTTCAGCGACAGGACGGCCGTGAAGCTGCCGAACGGCGACCCGGTGTTCAAGCAGCCCGACCCGAACGGCGCGCAGGGCTACATGCTGCCCTTCCACCTGGAGACGAAGACCACGTCGGCCCAGGCCATCCCGTCCACCAGCCACGCGTGGGAGGTGCAGCACGCGGCCTGGAACGGCGGCAAGATGGACAACTGGCTGCCGGCCCACCGCGCCGCCGACGGCAACACCAACGGCCCCTACACGATGGGCTACTACACCCGCGAGGACATCCCCTTCCAGTACGCGCTCGCCGAGAACTTCACGCTGCTCGACAACTACCACTGCTCGGTGCTCGGCCCGACCCACCCGAACCGCTACATGTGGATGAGCGGCACCGTCGACCCGAACGGCCGGCACGGCGGCCCCGCGCTCGACAACGGCGCGGCGGCGGGCACGTACTCCTGGACGACGTATCCGGAGCGGCTGCTCAAGGCCGGTGTGAGCTTCAAGTTCTACCACTCGAACCCGGACGGCACGGGCGTCGACCAGATCCACCACATGGCGCAGTACATGGCGCTCGCGCCCGACTCCGAGCTGTACCGGCGGACCGTGGCGACGTCGCCGCTCGGCCAGTTCCAGTACGACGCGATGAACGACAGCCTCCCGACGGTCAGCTGGATGTTCCCGCCCGGCGGCCTGGACGAGCACCCGGCCAACCTGCCTGCCGCGGGCGCCCAGTTCGTGGCGAGCATCGTGGACGCGATCGCCGCGAACCCGGACGTGTGGGCGAAGACCGCGTTCATCCTCTCCTACGACGAGAACGACGGGCTCTTCGACCACGTCGTTCCGCCGACCCCGCCGGCCGGCACCGCCGACGAGATCGTCACCAAGACCTCCCCGACCGGGGTCGAGGGCGCCGGGCTGCCGGTCGGCCTCGGCTTCCGGGTGCCCTGCATCATCGTGTCGCCGTGGACGGTGGGCGGCTGGGTCAGCTCCGAGGTGGCGGACCACACCTCGCAGCTGCGCCTGCTGGAGCGGGTCACGGGCGTCAGGGAGCCCAACATCAGCGCGTGGCGCCGGCACACGGTGGGCGACCTGACGTCGGCCTTCCGCTTCCGCGACACCACCAGGAGGTTCCCCGCGCTGCCGGACACGAGCGGCCAGTACAACCTGGCGCAGTACGAGGTCAGCCAGCTGCCCAAGCCGGCGACCCCGCCGACCAGGCAGACCATGCCGCGCCAGGAGCCCGGTACGCGCCCGCACGTGTCCTGACCCTTCGGGGCCCCGCACACGCACGGAGCGCGCGCCTGCCGCGCGCACAGGACACGCCGGAGGGGGGGCGCGAGTCACGTCCTCGCGGGGCCCCTCCCTCCTGCCGCCCGCGCACGGCACCGAGAAGACGATCACGGGAAGGTGCGGCGAGCTGTCTCCACCTTATTGCACATGATGCGCAAGTGCATCCCAGTGGCACGAGAATCCCCGGGCGGGTCGGCGCCCGTCTCGGACGGGGTCCGCACCAGGCCGCCGGGGCCGGGCGCGCCGCGGTCACGGCCTGGGGCCCCGCCCCTCCCGTACAAGCTCCTCCAGCCGGTCGAAGCGGCGGTGCAGCGCCTCGACGTCGGCCGACGCGTCGGCGCGCCCGGCGTGTCCCGCACGCCGCAGCAGCGCACCCGCCTCCTTCAGCTCGTGCACCGCGCCGCCGACGAACCAGGTGGCGAGCGCGGCCGTCAGGATGCCGAACAGCGCGATGCCGACGAACATCACCACGCACGCGATGACCCGGCCCCAGAGCGTGACCGGGTACATGTCGCCGTAGCCGACCGTCGTGGCCGTCTCCAGCGACCACCACAGGGCGCGGGGGAAGGAGGTGATGGTGGCCTTCGGCGCGCCCCGCTCCGCGGGCACCACCAGCCAGGACCCGATGAGCAGCACCCCGAGCGTGATCAGCGACGCCCACAGGGAGGCCCGCACATGCGTGCCGCGGCGGCGGGCCCCGGCCAGCCAGCGGGTCAGGGCGGCGAGGATGGACGGCTGCATGCGGAACCCTCCTGGACGGACCGGACATGTCCGTCGAAGCTACCCGCACGCGGGGCCGCGGACAGCGCGGCGGGGGGGGGGGGGGGGGGGGGGGGGGGGGGGGGGGGGGGGGGGGGGGGGGGGCCCCCCGCCCCGGGGGGGGGCGGGGCCCCCCCCCGCCCCCCCGCC
>NZ_JAIUKE010000111.1 GCF_020176795.1 Streptomyces sp. 8L | reverse complement strand
GGGGCCCCCCCCCGGGGGGGGGGGCCCCCCCGGGGCCCCCCGGCCCCGTGCCGTGGCCTGCGGGCCTCAGCCCGCCGCGCCCGCGGTCACTTGCCGAAGCCGAAGGCGAACACGTGCGCCCCGGAGTTCGGCAGGGTGACCGAGGCCACCTGCTTGGACGGGTCGAGCGGCACCTTGGTGGCGAAGACGTACGCCTTGACGTTGTCCTTGCCGCCGCTGCCGGTGTCGCGGTAGCTGGTCGTGACCGCCTCGGTGTCGCCGGGGACGGGCTTCGAGCCACCGGCGCCCAGCGTCCAGTCGGAGAAGGTCACGGGGGCCTTCGCCGTGGTGCCGTCCGTGTACGTCACGGTCAGCGTGCCGGTGACGCCGCTGCCGTCGGTCGGCGCGTTGGTCGCGGAGCCGAGCAGGCCCAGCGAGGAGCCGGTGGAGCCCTGGACCATCGGGATCGTCTGCCCCGCCATCTCGATGTTGTCGGGCTGGCCCGACTTCACCGTCGGGAAGGTGTAGTCGATGCCGTCGGCGCTGACCTTCGCGCCGCTGGTGGCTCCCGCGGCTTCCAGCGCGTTCTGCGAGTACGCCCAGCCACCACCGTCGAAGCCGCCGCCGAAGCTCGTACCGTCGGGGTAGATGCCCTCGTTCGTCGAGTACGGCCACAGCTCGCCCGGCTTGGCGACGGCCACCCGCAGGGCGGCCGTGCCGACGCTCGCGCCGCTCGTGTGGTCGGTGAGCGCGAACGTCACGGAGTAACTGCCCTCGGTGGCCGGTGCGGTGACCTTGAGATCGGCCTTCGCGCTGCCCGAGGCGGGCACCTTCAGCGAGCCCGAGGAGGCGGAGAGCGTCACGCCCGAGGGCGCGGTCGCCTTCCAGTCCACGGTGGCCGCCTTGGCGCCGAGGTTGGTCAGGTTCAGCGTGCTGTCACCCGAGGCTCCGGGTGCCAGGACCAGGCCGGCGGCGGGGCCGCTCGCCGCGAGGATCTTGCCGCCGCCCGTCGTGTCCGACGGCGGTACGGAGGAGGCCGAGGACGCCCAGGACTTGTTGGGCGTGGTGCCCAGCGCCCAGTCCATCGTGCCGGCGTTCTTCATCTGGCCGAAGGTCAGCCAGGACTGCTTCCACTCCTTGCCCTTCACGTCCAGCGACTGGACGTAGGGGGCCTTGGGCGCGGCCTTCGGGGCGTTGATCGCGAGCTTCTTGCCGCCCGCGAAGGTGATCTGCGCGACCGGGAAGGCCGGGCTGCCCAGGGCCAGCGTGTCGGTGCCCGGCGTCTCGGGGTACATGCCGAGCTCGGACCAGACGTACCAGGAGCTCATCGCGCCGAGGTCGTCGTTGCCGAACGAGCCGACCGGGGCGTTGAAGTACAGCTGCTGCTGCGCGGCGCGGACCGCGGCCTGGGTCTTCCAGGGCTGACCCAGGTAGTCGTACTCCCAGGGGATCTCGACGCTGGGCTCGTTGCTGAGGTTGGCGTTGGTGCTGCTCGGGTCGGTGAGGTTGTCGAGCAGACCGTCGAGGAAGGAGGAGTAGGCGCTCTTCCCGCCGCGGGCCTGGATCAGCTGCTGGAGGTTGAACGGGACCATCGGCGTGTACTGGGCGGAGCTGCCCTCGACGAAGCCGTTGGAGGTCCCGGGGGTGAAGCCGGTCGCGAACTGGCCGTCCTTGTTCTTGCCCTGCATGTAGCCGGTCTGCGGGTTGAAGACGTTCATCCAGTCCTGGGCGCGGGTGGCGAACTTCTTGTAGACGGCCTTCTTGCCGAGCGACTTGGCGAACGACGCGAGCGCGTAGTCGGCGCTGTCGTACTCCAGTTGCGTGGAGACGGGGCCGTAGAAGTTGCAGCAGCCGTAGTCGTTCTCGTCGAGCGGCAGGTAGCCCTTGGCGTCCCGTACGGACTCGCCGGGGCGGTCGTTGTTCGGGACGGTGGCCTCGTGCTGCATCGCGGCGAGCGCGTGGGCGGTGTCGAAGCCGCGTGCCCCGAAGGCGTACGCGTCGGCGATGATGCCGGCGGCCGGGTCGCCGACCATGACGTAGCTCTCGCCATTGTTCGACGCCCACTTGGGCAGCAGGCCCGTCTGGTCGTAGCCGTTGAGCATCGAGGTGACGATGTCGCTGGTGACCTTGGGCTCCAGGGTCGCCATCAGCTGCGTCTGCGAGCGGTAGGTGTCCCACGCCGAGTAGTTGGCGTACTGGGCCTTCTGGCCCTTGGCCAGCCGGTGGACCTGGTTGTCCATGCCCATGTACTGGCCGTTGTCGTCGGAGAAGACGTTCGGGTGCAGCAGGGAGTGGTACAGCGCGGTGTAGAACTGCGTCTGCTGGTCCTTGCTGCCGCCGCCGACGGCCATCTTGCCGAGGACACCGTTCCAGGCGTCGTGGTTGGCCTGGCGCATCCCGTCGAAGTCGAAGCCCTTGACCTCGGTGGAGAGGTTCGAGGCGGCGTTCGCGTCACTGGTGTACGAGATGCCGACGGCGGCCGTCACGGTCGGGGTCGTGGACGTGTCGAACGTCAGGTACATCCCGTTGGCGCCGGACGTGGGCGGCTGCGCGGCCTTGGCGCTCTTCGCGGTGCCGGCGCCCTTCGCGGCCTGGGCGGAGGTGTGCACGCTCGGGGAGGGCGCGGCGGGCACGGTGAAGTTCTTCTCGTGCTGCGCGGCCTCGGGGTGTGTGGCCAGGCTCTGCTGGGCGCGGCCCGCCTTCAGCGCGGTCGCGTTCTTGTTGATCGTGGAGCCGACCCAGGTGCCGCTGCCGGTGAACGCGCGGTTGAACTTGATGTCGAAGTGCAGCGTGTACCGGTTGGCGGCGCCGCAGAAGTGGCCGCTGTCGATCGAGCCGCTGATCTCCTTCTTGTTCACCACCTGCACCCGGGTGCCGTCGACCTGGGTGGCGCCGCCGCTCAGCTTGAGCAGCAGGTTGGACTGCTTGCCCGCCGGGAAGGTGAACTTGCCGAGGCCGGCCCGGGTGGTGTCGGTGAGCTCGGTCTTGACGCCGTTCGCGTCGGTGACGCCGTAGTAGCCGATCCCGGCCTGCTCGTCGTCATGGCTGAACTGGGCGGAGGTGTTGCCCAGGTTGCCGGAGAGGGCGCCGGTGGTGGGCAGGATGGGCAGGTCGCCCGCGACGCCGCAGCCGGGGCCTGACACATGGGTCAGGCTGAAGCCCGAGAGCTTGTTGTCGTTGTACTCGTAGCCGCCGCCGGAGGGCCGGTCCGGGGTGGTGTCGGGGCCCCACTGCATCATGCCGAACGGCATGTCGGGCCCGGGGAAGTCGTCCACCGCACCGGAGGTCCCGACGATCGGGTTGACCAGGGACGCGGGGTCCTTGACCAGGTGTGGGGTGGCGGCCGAGGCGCTGGAGGTCACGGCTTGGAGGGGCAGGACGGCGAGGCCGAGGACGGACACCAGGGCAAGGCGTCTGCGCACTCTGCGGCCATGGGGTGAAGTGGGAGATGAGGGGCTGCTGTTGACCATTCGATTGCCTCCGCAGCGGGTCGTGCGACGCACAGGACGTGCCGGGACGGGGAGGCGTCGCGGGAGGCGCCGCCGTCCGGATAAGAGGCAGCGGTGTCATGATCCGAAGGTCTGACAACGTTGCCACTCTGCACGAGTGATGAGTGAAACGTGGATGGTGATTGCGTGTCAACGCCAACAACATGAGTTTCTCGGCGGGCCTTTCGGGGCAAGGGCGACCGCCCCGTACCGGACGTACCGCCACAGAGCGGGTGGGAACGCGCGCTTCGCCCGGCCGCGGGACGCGATGCCCGCCGGTACGCGGGAGTGCGGGGGCGGCGGCGCCGCCTTCACGTGGCCGGGGAGTGTCGCGCCGGGCGTACGGCGTGGGCTTCGGTGCCCACGTGGACGCGAGGCGCCGCGTCGCAGCGTTACGGCGAGGCGTCGTTGCCGGTGCCCGGGGGGGGCGAGGCCATCGCGAAGGCGGGCGGAAGGCCGCCGCCGGCGGCCCGCGCGTGCGGCGTGTCGCGGGTGTGGGTACGGCGTGTCGCGGGTGTGGGCGGCGTGTCGCCGGTGTGGGCCGGTCCGACACGCCGAGGCCGGGCGTGTGGGCGCCCGCGGGTCACCTGGGCTTGTGCCCGCACCGGCCTGTCCGGTACGGGCGGGCCGCACCCGGCGCGGAGTGCCGTACGCGGGGCGCGCCCGGTGCGGCGTGTCGTATGTGTGGCGCGCCCGGTGCGGCCTGCCGTACGCGGGGCGCGCCCGGTGCGGCCCGGGCCGGCGAGCGTGTCGTATGTGTGGCGCGCCCGGTGCGGGGGGTCCGCTCAGTGCATGCCGTCCGCCGCGCCGGCCGCGTGGGCCAGCAGGTCGGCGATCTCGTCCAGGGCCGCAGGGTCCTCGGTGAGCTTGCTCGTCGCCACCCGGACATGGGCCCCGTGTGACGGCGTGAAGACGAACCGGGTGCCGGGCGAGACGGTGATCCCGCGCGCCGCGAGCGTCACCAGGGCCGCGCTCTCGTCCGCCACCGGGACCCACAGGCTCAGGCCGTCGCGGTTGTGCGTCGGCACGCCGCGTTCGGCCAGCCGCTCCGCCATCGCCCGCCTGCGGTGCCCGTACCGCAGGGCCGCGTTCTCGACCCGTTCCGCGGTGGCCGCGTCGGTGAGCAGATACGCGAGGGCGTTCTGGAGGATGCGGCTCGTCCACCCGGTCCCGTAGGTGCGCAGGACCCGTACCTTGTCGACGACGTCGCGCCGGCCGCCCAGCACGGCCACCCGCAGGTCAGGTCCGTGGGACTTGGAGTACGAGCGCACGAGGACGGAGCGCTCCGGCAGCCGGGCCGCGAGACTGGCCGCCGGGCGCAGGGCCAGCGGGCCACTCCCGTCGTCCTCGACCAGCAGGACGGCGGGGGCCGCCGCGAGCACGCCGGCCAGCAGGTCCGCGCGCTCCTCGGTGATCGTCCAGCCGCACGGCGACTGCGCGCGGGGCTGGTAGAGGAAGAGCGTCGGCCTGGTCCGCAGCGCCGCCGCCAGCGAGTCGGGCAGCGGACCGTCGTCGTCGCAGGCCACCGGCACCTTCTGGACGTCGTGGGCCTCCAGGATGTCGAGCAGCCTGGCGGCCGTGGGCTCCTCGACCGCGACCCGGTCGCCGGGCACGAGGAGCGCCCGGCAGAGGAGTTCGACGCCCTCGTAGCCGCCGCCGACCGCCGTCCACGCCTCGGCCTCGAACGGCCAGGTGTCCTGTACGGCCGCCGCGAGCCGCGGGGTCACAGCGACGCGGGCGTAGTCGTTGAGCCCCGCGTCGTCGGTGGCCGCCGCGAGCGCCGCGCCGAGCGGAGGCAGCAGGGCCGGGTCGGGCGCGGCCATGGCCAGGTTGCGGCCGAGCCGGTCGCCGAAGTGGCCGAAGAGCTCGAACCGGGTGGGGTGGGGGACGGTCGGCGGGCCGCTGACGACGGAACCCCTCCGGCCCGACGTGGTGATCATCCGGTGGGTCCGCAGCCGGCTCCACGCCTGGGCCACCGTGCCGGGGCTGACCGTCAGCGCGGCGGCGAGCGCCCGGACGGTCGGCAGGGCGACGCCGGGGGCGAGGTCGCCCGAGCGGATCATCTCGGTCATCGCGGCGGTGATGCCCCGCGCGCTCACCTCGGGGAAGCGGGCCGCCAGCTCGGCCGCGCCGACGCGACCGCCGGTCCGTGCGAGGGCGGGCGGCACCGCCGCGGGGGTCTCGGGGTCTTCAGGGGCCTCGCGGCGGCCTTCGAGGTATTCGGGGGGCATCTGGCCATCCTTTCAAGCCGGTTGGGCACGCGATGGCCCGACCCACGCACCGTACAGGGTTCGCGATTTTTGTACAGGCACAATTCGACCCTTGTTCTGTCTCTCACCTGAACATATGGTCCCGTCACAGCCACCGCGCGGACGCCGGCGTGCGGCAGCGCCGCGAGCCGGGCCACAAGCCCCGTCCGTACCGGTCGTAACGGTCACACCGGCCACCCCACACCGACACCGACACCGACACCGACACCGATACGTGCGGCATCCCCGCACGGACCGGGCGGACCCGCCCGAGGGGCGTGGGCGTGCCGGGTCCGCCGCCCACGCCCAGCCCC